>JAZDLC010000138.1:0-10692 GCA_043802345.1 Planctomycetota bacterium
GCCGCCCGGTCACCACGTAGAACTGGAACAGGGTGTGGCACGGGGGGAGGGCCATGCGCGGCACCTCGGCGACGTTCCAGGCGCTGACGATCAGGCGTCTCGAGTTCGGATTGGTCCGGATCTGCTCGACCACCTCGGAGATCTGGTCGACCACCGTTCCGTCCGCTCCTTCCCAGGAGCGCCACTGCTTGCCGTAGATCGGACCCAGATCCCCCTTCTCGTCGGCCCATTCATCCCAGATAGTGACGCCGTTCTCCCGCAGGTAGCGGATGTTGGTGTCCCCCTTCAGCAACCAGAGTAGTTCGTGGACCACCGACCTAGTGTGGATGCGCTTCGTGGTCACCAGCGGAAAGCCGGCGGTGAGATCGAAGCGGATCTGCTGGCCGAAGATGCTGATCGTGCCGGTGCCGGTGCGGTCCGCCTTGCGGGCGCCGTTCTCGCGGATGTTCCGCAGCAGGTCGAGGTACGGTTTCACTTCGTGGCGTCCGCCTCTGCCTGCTTCGCCTCTGTCTCTTTCGCGTCCTTCTTCTCCAGTGGGTAGTCCAGCTCGGGAGCGGGCGGCGCACCGCCCTCGCCCTTCAGGTAATGGTCGAACCAGCGCATCATTCGCAGCGAGTAGTCGTACCGCGCGGCCGCCTTGCGGTTGCCATGACCTTCACCTGGATACTTGACCAGCCGCACGGGAGTGTTCCCCAGCACCTTGAGCTGGCGATACAGCTCCAACGATTGTGAAGGATGCACCCGCGGGTCGTCCTTGCCGCCCATGATCAGAAGCGGGGTGCGGGCCTGCTCGACGTAGAAGATCGGGCTGCGCTCGAGGAAGAACTTCCAGTCGTCCCAGGGGCGCTTCCTGGCGTGCACCATGAACATCTCCTCCGGGATGTCGGTGGACCCGGCCTTGGAGATGAGATCGCTGATGCCGACAAACATCACGGCGGCGGCGAACCTCTTGGTGTGGTAGGTGGCGCACCAGGCCGCGGCGTAGCCGCCGTAGGAGCCGCCCGTGATGCCGACCCTGTCCCGGTCCGCCAGACCGGCGTCAATGAAGTAATCGATGGAGTCGATCAGGTCGTTGAACTCCGCGCCGGCATAGTCCGCCTGCCCCAGCTTGGAGAAGGCGACCCCCCGGCCGGTGCTTCCCCGGTAGTTCGGATAGAACACGGCATATCCCCCGGCGGCCGCGACCTGGCCCGGAGAGGAGTAGCGGGTCAGCCAGCCGTTTGCGATGTGCGCCTCCGGTCCTCCATGGACGCTGAGGATCAGCGGGTAGCGGGTTCCCTCCTGCTCATCCAGGGGGCGGATCAGGACGCCCTCGATCTCGAGACCGTCCCGGGCGGGGAAGCGCACCACTTCCTGCCGGGCCAAACGCAGCTCGGACAGCCACGGATTGCTGTTGGTGAGCCTTCGCGGCGAGGGGGCCCCGGCGGCCAGGCCGTACAGCTCGCGCGGGTGGTGCCTGCTGTCGGAGAGGGCGGCTCCGGACATACCGTCCTTTGACAGGGAGAGTCCGGACAGCACCACCCTGCCGGCGGGGATGATCGCCTCCCGGTCCTCCCCGTCCAGCGTCACCTGCTCCAGGGAGGTGGTCGTGCCCTGGTCGAGCAGGAAGACGATCCGGTTCGGAGTGCGCCAGGCGATGCTGGTCACATGCCCCTCGACTCCGGGCAGGATGTCGGTGAGCGAGCCTCCGCTGCTCGTCGCCACCATGAGCCGCCCCTGCTCGGGATCGTTCGGGTCGGCGGCCGAGATCATGGCCGGGCTCCGGCCTTCCGGCGAGAACTCGACCTGACCCAGCTTGCCCGGATTGTCGAAGCGGGCCACGATCGAACCGTCCGCAACGTTCACGACATGCACCTTGCGGAACATGTAGCTGTCATCGACCAGCGGAGTGGGCGCCAGCGCCAGCACCAGCCGATCGCCGGCGGGGCTCCACTGGAGCGACGAGGCGCTCCCCTCCAGCTCGAGCTGTCTCGGTTTCTCGTCGCTGCCTGGGGTCGCGATCCAGACCCTCACGAAGTCGAGCACTTCCTCGAGCACCTCCGCGTCGAACCCCTTCTCCTTCAGCTGCTTGATCCGGTCATCCGGCTGGTCCGTGGCCAGGAATGCGACCTGCTTGCCGTCAGGGCTCCATGAATAGGAGTCGATCGAGGTGACATGGCTCAGGACGCGCCGGGCCTCCCCGCCCGCCAGCGGGATCTGGTACAGGCGCGCAAACTTGTCCTCGCCCCTCTTGGCCAGAAAGGAGATTGCGGCGCCGTCCGGAGTCCACTGGACGCCGCTGACGTTCACGTCGCCCGTGATGAACGGGTGGGAGTTCCCCTCCATGTCGGTGATATGCAACTCGGTCCAGGGCGAGCCGTTCTCGTCCTCGAACGGGATTCTCGGGACCGAGACCGTGTAGGCAACGCGGAGGCCGTCAGGCGAGATCACGGCCGAGGACACGCCCTTCAGCCTGGCGACATGTTCCATGGTCATGACGTCTTCCCGCGCCTCTGAAGGACCGAACGAGAAGAACGCCGTGAGCAGCGGGAGCGTCAGTCGGAGCGTCGGCTTCATGGAGGAGCCCTTTCCTGCAGGAGAAGCGAATCGAGGCGGCTCGATCGGCCAAGAAAGCAGAGTCGCACCTCGCGCGTCAAGGGCGGCGTCCGCCGCCGGATCAGAAGGGGGGAATCTCGAACAGCTTGAGCACGGTGGCGCCCAGGACTCCGATCAGCAGTAGCCGGATCCAGCGGTCGGCCCCCTCCCAGCGGCTGGAGGTGCGGGCGGCGATGAACGCCCCCACGCACTGGCCTGCCGCCACGAGGAGTCCGAGCGACCAGACCACCTGGTCGTTCAGCAGGAAGACCGCCAGGGAGGGGACCGTGAACAGCAGCACCAGCAACACCTTGACGGCGTTGGCCCGGACCAGGTCGAAGCCGAGGAGCAGCACCAGCCCGGACAGCAGGAAGAGGCCGACGCCTGCCTGGATGAACCCGCCGTAGACGCCGATGGCGAAGAAGGCGAGGTTCTTGGCGAGCGGGCCGCCCTTCGGTTCCGGGACGCCCCTTGGCAGCCACTGCTTGGGGCGCAACAAGAGCGACGCCAGCATCAGGAGCATCAGCCCGCCGATCACCTGGTCCATGCTCTCGGCGGGCATCTTGACCGCCACCAGGGCTCCCGCCACCGAACCGAGCAGGATCGCCGGGAGGATGGGGGTGAGGCCGCCGAGCGGCAGCTTCCCCTGCTTGTGATAGGTCCAGACCGCCACGATCCCCGCCAGCAGGATACCGATCCGGTTGGTGCCGTTGGCGACCTGGGACGAGAGGCCCATGAAGATCAGGGCCGGCAGGGTGAGGAAGGAGCCGCTCCCCGCCAGGGTGTTGATGAATCCGGCGAACAGGCCGGCCGCAAGCGCCACCAGGAGTTCCATGTCGGCGGAATCGTAGCAAGACGGTTCGCTTCCCGATGTTGCTCTGGCGCGCGGCGCGATTTAAGTTACTCCGCTTGGCTCCGGCCGAGGGGGTTTCCGAGGAGTTGCTTTGGAATTCATCAAGACCGAATTGCCCGGCGTGATCCTGGTCGTGCCGGACGTGTTCGAGGATCCCCGGGGGTTCTTCTTCGAGAGCTATCACGCAAGGCGGTACGCCGAGGGTGGAATCCAGACGACTTTCGTGCAGGATTGCCATTCGAAGTCGGCCAGGGGCATCCTCCGGGGCTTGCACGCTCAGCACCGGAAGCCCCAGGGGAAGCTGGTGAGAGTACTTCAGGGGGAGATCTTCGACGTGGCCGTGGACGCCCGCAAGGGCTCAGCCCACTTCGGGAAGTGGGTCGGAGTGATGCTCGCGGCCTCGAATCACCAGCAGATCTACGTGCCCCCCGGGTTCCTGCACGGCTTCTGCGTCACCTCGGAGACCGCGGAAGTCTCCTACAAGTGCACCGACTTCTACGACCCGGGAGGCGAACTCTCGGTGGTCTGGAACGACCCGGAAATCGGGATCGAGTGGCCGATCGAGAAGCCCCTGCTGTCCGACAAGGACCGGAATGCCAAGAGGTTAGGGGAACAGCTGGATCTGCTTCCGGACTGAGCGCCAGCACCAGCGAAAGGGCGTCTATCCGGCGTTTCTGGCCTGTTCCATGGAGACGATCGAGACCACGTCTCCGGCGGTCAACTCAGATTCGAGTCCATTCAGGGAGCGGATGTTCTGTCCGCCGAGTTTGAGCACGAGGTCGTGCCTGAGGTTGCCGTCCCGGTCCTGCATCCTGTCGATGACCGCATCGTACGTGCCGTAGAGTGACGCCAATGCCTCGGCGACTGTCCTCCCATCCACCACGATCTCTCCGTTGCCGCCCGTGTACTTGCGAAGCGCAGCAGGGATGCGAACTGTGGCACGGCACATGCGATGTCCTCCAACGAAAGAAACGCCTCCCGGTGTGACTCACCCGGCGGCGTCTCGCGATTCAAACTCAGGAAGTCGGTCTACCGTTCGCGAGGCCGCCGGGAAAGTGCGCCGGTACACCAGCACACGAACCAGGTCGTACTCCTTCGCAGAACGTGATGGTGTCGCTGCTCCTTCATGATGCTCCATTGATACATGCCTGGAATGTCCTGTCAACCGCGCGCAGGAACCTCCCTCTTGCGCGCCTCTTGCGGGCGCGCCTGCCGCGCGTTTCTAAGCGGCGTCTGATCCTTCACCTAGCACGCGGCTGACGAGCTCCTCCGTTGAGTTCGCGGCCGCTGTCTTTTTTTGCATTCACGGACCCGCGGACAACTTCATCGTCCCGGCCTTTTCCCTCGGATGGAGCGGCGTCTCGTGCCTGAGATTGCAGCGCCGTTGCTGTAGAATCGCCAGGCTCACAGATGAGGAGTCCGCAAATGTCCTGCTTCGCGCAACTTCTGTTCGCCGGCCTGCTCTGTTCCACCGTCCAGCAAGAAGGTGAGGAACCTGAGAGCTTTCAAATGCTGTTCGAGCAGCGGGCATCTCAGGGGAAGAGCGAGGAAATCGTTGGCCTTTTCCGCTCCCGGCCGTTCGAGGTTGCCTACCTGTTCGACGGCTATCTCGTGACATGGGCGGAGTTGGAGGCGAAGGGTGAGGGTCTGGGGAGCGCAGCGTTCGAGTGGGCGAGGAAGGTGGCGAAGGAGGCGGATCGCCTGTTCGGGATCAAGCTCCACAGGCAGCAGATCCTGGCGGCGGAGGGCTGGTCGAGGAAGGAGCAGGAGCGGTTTCTTCTCGGCCGCAACGCCTTTTCTCGTGGCCGCGCCGCCCAGAGGCTGAGGAAGTACAAGGAGGCGAAGGCCGGGTATCTCGAGGCGCTCGAGACGGCCTCGGCCCTGGGCGATCTGCTGGGGGGCGCCCGCGCGGAACAGGCTCTGGGGGATCTGGCGGTGGGGGGGGAGCGGCTCGACGAAGCGCTCGAGAGGCACGAGAAGGCGCGAGACCTGCTATCGCCTTTTCGCCATCCCGACCTGCTTCGGAGTTGCCGGGCACTGGCGATGATTCATGAGAGCAGGGGTGAATTCGAGCAGGCCCGGGACAATCTGGAGCGAATGCTCGCCGCGTCGGAGGAGGCGCATCTCGGAACCGACACCGGCCCGGTCCGCGAGGCGCTGGTTCGCGTCTGCCACGCCATGGGGGACGACGAGGCCGCGAAGAAGTACGGCGGGTAGGGAATAGAAAAGGGCACCTGTCCCCATTTCTATCTCTCTAGCTGCGCCAGCGCCTCCTCGATCCGGGCCCGCTCCGCGGCGAACTCGGAGAGTCTGCGCTTCTCGTTCTCCACCACGTCGGCCGGGGCCTTCTCGAGGAACTTGTCGTTGCCGAGCTTCGACTCGATTCCCTTCATCTGCTTCTCCAGGTTGGCGCGCTGCTTGTCGAGGCGGGCGCGCTCCTTCTCCTGGTCGATCAGCCCGAGCACCGAGATTTCCACGTCGCTCACCACGCCGGTGGCGGCGAACTTCCTTCGCTCCGGGTCGGCAGCGAGCTCCAGGCTCTTCAGACGGCCGAGGCCGGTGAGATGATGGGTGAGCCGGCGGAGGATCTCCAGGCTCTCTCCCTCGGCTTTGACGACCGCCTCCAGCGGTTCCTGGGGTGATACGCCGTAGCGCGCCCGCAGATCACGGATGATTCGCAGGACGCCGCGCAGGAGATCGAACTCGCTTTCAAGCCCGGGGTCGAGATCCGCTTCCCGCGGGCGAGGCCAGGGGGCGACCGCAAGCAGTTCGGGGAGTTCCGGCGCCTCATCGATCCCCCGGCGCGGCGCGAACTGCGCGAGCTTCTCCCACAGCGCCTCGGTGATAAAGGGCACGAACGGATGGAACAGCCGCAGGGTCTGGTCGACCACGAAGGCCAGCACCTGCCCGGTCACCTGCTTCTGATCTGCGTCCTTCATCCTTGGCTTGATCAGTTCGAGGTACCAGTCGCAGAACTCGTTCCAGAAGAATTCCCGGGCCTCCGAGACCGCGCCGGACGGGTTGTACTCCTCGAGCCTTCTCTGGACGGCGGCGGTCACGCGCGCCAGCCGGGAGAGGATCCAGCAATCCTCCGCGGCCAGGTCCTGCTTCGCGAGCGGCCGGAACGGCTGGTCTCCCAGGTTCATCAACGCATAGCGCGCCGCGTTCCAGAGCTTGTTGCAGAAGTTCCGGCCCACCTCGAAGCGGTCGGAGATCAGTTCCGCCTGGGGCAGGTCGGCCATCGTCCCCAGCACGTCGAACTCCTTGCCCGACTCGGGACAGAGGTAGGTGAAGATCGTCCGGCCGTGCTTCGCCTTCGCCAGTTCAATCGTCTTTCCGGTGAACGGCGAGATGGCCTGCACCGGCAGGCGGATGTCCTGGGTGCCGGTCTGCATGTCGCACAGCACATACCGCATGGCGTCCGTGCCGTACCTCTTGATGATGTCCACCGGGTCGATGCCGTTTCCCTTCGACTTGGACATCCGCTCCCCCTTGCCGTCGAGAATGTTGGCATGGATGAAGCTGTCGGTGAAAGGCATGTCGCCTTCGCAGTAGAGTCCGAAGATGACCATGCGTGCCACCCAGAGGGTGATGATGTCCCGGCCGGTGACCAGGCAGGAGCCGGGATAGTAGTACTCGAAGCTGTCCTTGCCGGCGATCTTGCCAAGCGCCTGCTGGCCCGCGTCGATGCTTGCGTTTTCCGGGTCGGGCCAGCCCAGCGTGGAGAAGGGCCAGAGCGCCGAGCTGAACCAGGTGTCCAGCACATCGGTTTCCTGGCTCAGGCCGGCCTTCCGCAGCGCCTCCGCGTGCCTCTCCTCCGCGGCCTCATTCCGCGGGCAGACCAGCAGCTCGAAGCGCTCTCCGGGAGCGGCCGCCTGCGCCGCCTCCAGTGCCTCATGCACTTCCAGGGTCCGGCCCTCGGCGTCGCGGACCCGGCACCAGAGCTCCTCTCCCGACTCCGGGAGATGCCCCGCCACGGATTCGAGTTCGGCCTGGTCGAGGCTCCTGGACCAGATCGGAATCCGGTGACCCCACCAGAGCTGGCGGCCGATGCACCAGTCGCGCTTCTCCTTCAACCAGTTGACGTAGGTGGAGCCGTACCGCTCGGCGTCCGGGTGGAACGTCAGCTTCCGCCCGCTGGGAGAGCGCCAGTCGCCCAAAACCGCGTCGATGGCCGCCTGGGCCAGCCCGGGACTCCGGAACTCCCGCCCGGTGCCCCGGCCGAACAGCACCCCGCCGTCCACGTCGTCCATGCGCACGAACCACTGCTCGGAAAGGTACGGTTCGATGACCGTCTTCGACCGGTCGGAGATCCCCAGCTCGTGCTCCCGCTCCTCGACCTGAAGGACCAGCCCTTCCCGTTCCAGGTCCGCCACCACCCGCTTGCGCGCTTCGAGCCGATCCATGTCCTGGTACGGTCCCGCGTTCCGGTTGAGGGTGCCGTCCGGGTTGAGCAGATTGATCGCTCCGATCTCGTCCCTGTGCCGGGTCCAGACGTCGTAGTCGTTCGGGTCATGAGCCGGTGTGATCTTCACGCATCCCGACCCGAGCTCCGGCTTGGCCCACTCGTCGAGGAGCAGCGGGATCTCCCGGGAGAGGAGCGGTAGTCGGATCTTGCGACCTTCGCCGGCCATCCGCACCAACTGCTCGAGCTCCGGCAGATGGCTGGTCTCGAGGTCCCGCACCCGCCACAGTTCCTGTTCGAGCGCGGCTCGCTCTCGCGCCGGCGCGTGGTCGAGCCTCTCCTCGAGCCGCAGCACGACTTCCCTCAGCTGCCGGCCCGGTTCCGGGTGCACGGCGACGGCGGTGTCGCCCAGCATCGTCTCCGGCCGGGTCGTGGCGACCACGACGTACTCCGGTTCGCCGGGCCGGGGATCGATGACGGGGTACTTGAGGTGCCAGAACTGGCCCCGTCGATTCTCCCGCACCACCTCGTCGTCCGAGACGGCGGTCTGCAGATGGCAGTCCCAGTTCACCAGCCGGTTTCCCCGATAGATCAGTCCATCCCGGAAGAGCCGGAAGAAGGCCTCCCTCACGGCGGCGGTGCAGACCTTGTCCATGGTGAATCGCTGGCGGTTCCAGTCACACGAACACCCCATGGCCTGCTGCTGCCGGATGATTCGCTGCTGGTACTGGTCCTTCCAGTCAAAGATGCGCTGGATCAGTCCTTCTCGACCGACATCGTGCCGGGTCTTCCCCTCCAGTTCCATCAGCCGCTTCTCCACCACCGCCTGGGTGGCGATTCCCGCGTGGTCGGTTCCCGGCTGCCACAGGCTGTTGTCCCCCTGCATGCGGTGCCAGCGGATCAGCAGGTCCTGCATTACGCTGTCCATGGCGTGGCCCATGTGCAGCGCTCCCGTCACGTTCGGCAGCGGCATCATGATCACATAGCGGGCCTCCCGGGAGTCCTGGATGGCGCGAAAGGCGGAGCTGTCCAGCCAACGCCGATAGATATCCCCCTCCACGGCGGACGGGTCGTATTGGGCCTGAATCTCGTGAGCCATTCCGTGTCATCCATGCATGAAGGGGAGCAAGCCGCCAACCTACAAGTTCAGGCCGTTTCAAACGAGGGATGAGGAAGGCGGGAGAGGAAGGATGAGGGGGTGGAGAGGGAATGGATGTGGCTTCTGATTCCGCTCAGGAAGGCAGGAAGGCAGGAAGGCAGGAAAAGAAGAGCCGACGTTGTCATCGCAACGACCTGGTTCCTGTTTTCCTCAGCGGAATCAGGAATCGTGACTCTCGGCGTTAGCCGCCGCCGGCCTTGCTGGTCGAGGCAGCCTTCGCTTCGAGAGCGCCCTGCTGGAACCTGAGCGGCAGCTCGAAGGCAACCCCCTTCTTGCCCGGCACCGTGATGGTGAAGGCGTAGTTGCGTCGCTCGGTGGCGGGCAGCTTCCCGCGCTTGTCCTCGCCAACCTTCTGAATGGTCAGTTGGGCCGGACCGGGCCGGGCGCCGTCCTTGACTTCCTCCAGCGGCAGGGCCGCCAATACCCTGTTGCGACTGTCGACCAGGAGCAGGTTGTCCTTGTGAAAATTGTAGATCACGCTCCCCTCGGACGCCTCGTAGCGCACCGCTTCGTCCTGTTTTTCTCCCTCACCAGGCTCACCTTCACCAGGCTCACCTTCACCAGACTCTCCTTCACCAGCGTCTCCTTCACCAGCCTCTCCCTCAGCCGGTTCGGCTTCGTCTTTCTTGCCAGCCTTCTTCTTGCTCGAGCTCTTCTTGCTGGCCGGCTTCTCCTTCTTTGCGGCTGCCGCGGTCGCGGCGCTCGGGTCGTTCTCCTCCCACCCCTGGTAGACCCAGCCTTCCTCGGGGAAGGAGGCTCCCTTCGGGATCCTGGCCTTCTCGTCGCCCGCCTGATACGCAACCCAGTAGGAGCCTGGAGCCAGTTTCGGAACCACGATCTCCTCGGTGGTGTAGATCAGACCAACCGCCACCGGGTCCCGCAGCGATCTTCTCTGCACGTCGGCCAGCTTCTCCCACGTCTTTACCGGGGCGAAGGCGATCGCCCTGTGGGAGGTGACCGCCTTGTCGGCATCGTAGGTCGTGATCTCCCGGGCCAGGGCGGAGCCAAGGTCCAGCTCCAGGTCCTTCCGCACCTGCTTCATCGCGAGATCCAGCGCCTCCGCGCCCGCCTGCGCGCTTTTCGCGCAGCGGAAGCCGAGCGTGGTATTCCACTCGTTGATTTCGGCTCCCTGGCGCAGGGCGCTCAGCAAGGCGATCTTCGGCGTGTTCCAGGCTCCGCCCCGGATCACCCTGCGCTTGTTGCTGAACAGTTCGGCCGCCGAGTACTTCGCGAGCTTCCCCTTCGTGTAGCGGGTCGCGACCATGATGTCCTTGTAATCCTCGTACGCGACGTACGGCGAGCTGGTCCACTCCCAGACGTTGCCCGCCATGTCCAGCAGTCCGAACGGGCTCTTCCCTTCCGGCAGGACGCAGGACTTCTGGGCGCTCCGGCCGCCGACCATCTTGCTGCTCGCGCAGTGGGCTTTCGTCGGGTCGAACTCGTCACCCCACGGGTACCGGAACCCGGTGGGGCCCCGGGCGGCATACTCCCACTCCTCCTCGGTGGGCAGCCGTTTCAAGGCCCATTTTGCGTAATCTTCGGCTTCCCGATGGGAGATTCCCACCACCGGATGGTCCTCCATCCGATCGGGGATCTTGCCGTCCTTCCAGGAGAGGTCTGTCAGGTCCTTGCTCGGCTTCTGGCCGGTGGCATCGAGATAGATCTGCCACTCGTGATTGGTGACCTCGCCGGTGTCGAGGT
>JAZDLC010000139.1:0-9885 GCA_043802345.1 Planctomycetota bacterium
CCGTCTTCCCGTGTAGATCCCACTGGCTGGCACCACCGCGCCGCGCTTTGAAGGGTGGCGGACCGGGCTACCGGGGCCGGCTTTGGGACGGCGCGTGCTTCCTTCACCATCAGCCGCGTCGTCCATGCGAGACGGTGGCCACGACGTGATTCGGCACTCCGACTGGCCGCGCGGAGCGGGCCCCACAAGAGCCAGGCGCAGCGCGGCCTCGGTCACATCTCCATTGCATCGGCCAGCCTCCTCCACGACACCGATCCGTTGCTCGTCGGGCGTCGTTTCACGTCAGGAGAACCTCTTTTCACAATGACTATGAGACCTGCGAATATGCCTATCAGCCCGGTTTCTTATTAACCTTGAACTCTGACTGGAATCAAATCGACAACGCCAATGTAGATTACCATTTACACGGGATCATCTGGGGCGCCGCCTTCTGGGATTTGGCTGAGAAACTCGGCAAGGCCACGGCCATGAAGCTCAGCACCCAGATGGTCTACTACATCCAGCCCACGGATGACTACGACACGGCCTTCGAAACCGCGGTGCTCCAGGCCGACTACGATCTCTTCGGCGGCGCCAACGAGGAGATCCTCTGGAAGATCTTCAGCATGCGCAAGATCTATGGCACGCACGGGCCCTATCCGTGGACCACGAGTTTCATCCGGTCGGACAGTCGGCCGTACACTGACAATGAAGACGATCACAAGCAGCACACCATCCCGGGCGCCACGGCGCTGCGGGTGACCTTCGATGCTTACACCAAGACCTATGCCCCGGCAAGTTCAGGATACTACGACGACTACATCTATGTACGAGATCTGAACGATCAGGACATCGCCGGGTCGCCATTCAAGGGCCGCGAACTGCAGAACAGGACCGTGGAAGTCCCGGGCGATACGGTGAAGGTGTGGCTCTGGTCGTATCCCGGCAACAACCGTACCAGCAAGGGGTATCTGGTCACCAACATCTGCGCGGTGGATCCCTTGAACCAGGCTCCCGTGGCGCAGGCCGATGTGTCCGCCACGGAAGGGATGGAACCGCTCGTGGTCACGTTCGACACGAGTCCTTCGCATGATCCGGACGGCAGCATCATCTGCAGGACCCTCGATCCCGGTGACGGATCGAAGCTTGTCCAACTCGACACGAATACTGGTGTTGAGCACGTCTACGACCGAAACGGCGTAGGCCCTCTCACCGGGACCACGGTCTTCAACGCGACCCTCACGGTGACGGACAACAAGGGGGAGACGAACACAGTGATCATCCCCATCACCGTGCATCCGTGGGTTGCTCTTCATGTTCCCGGAGACCACGGCACGATCCAGGAGGCCATCGATGCCGCCGTTGCCCGGCAAGAGGTTCTGGTGGAGCCGGGGGTGTATCAAGAGAATCTGGACTTCCACGGGAAGCAGATTCGGGTCGCCGCGGTGCAGGGGCCAGCAGAGACGATCCTCGATGGCGGCGGCCTTGCGAGCGTCGTCACCTTCCAGAGCGGCGAAGGGGCGGATGCGGTGCTGGAGGGGTTCACCATTACCAACGGCCTGGGATCGGCAAACAGCGGGGCGTCCATGGGCGGCGGGATCCTCTGCCGGAATGGCTCCTCGCCGACCATCGCCGGGAATGTGATCCGCGGGAACCTGGCCGAGTGCGGGGCGGGGATCTGCGCCGACGGCGCATCCCCCGTGCTCCGGAACAACCTGATCGAGAGGAACACGGCCCAGGGCGACGGCGGCGGCCTGGCGTGCCTGAACGCTGCCGCGCCGACCCTGGTGTACGGCACAGTTTCCTTGAACCAGGCCGGCGGCAACGGGGGCGGGTTGTGCAGCGACGGCACGTCGTCGCCGGAGGTGCTGAATTCGATCCTGTGGGGTGATACGGCGACGACCGGCCCGGAGATCCAGACAGCATCCGGCACCATCCTGGTGGCGTCCAGCGACGTTCAGGGCGGGTACGCCGGCACCGGCAACATCAACCAGGATCCTCTCTTCGCGGCGGCCTCAAGCGGTGACTTCCACCTGGCCTGGCCCTCCCCCTGCGTCGACGCGGGAATGGCCACCAGCCTCCCGGGACCGCGCGTCGACCTCGATGACAACCCGCGGCTTTTCGACGGCGATGCCGACGGCACCGCGGTGCCGGACATGGGCTGCTTCGAATATCTGACCATGGGAGTACCGGCGCAGTACGCCACCATCCAGGGCGCCATCGACAGCGCCTTGAACGAATGCACCGTGCTCGTGGGTCCAGGGACGTACCTGGAGAACCTCGACTTCAAGGGAAAGCGGATCACCGTGAAGAGCACAGACGGCCCTCTGACCACCGTGATCGATGGGCATGGCGCGGGCAGTGTCGCGGTCTTCACCTCCTGCGAACAGAATCGGACGACCCTCGAGGGCTTCACCCTGACCAACGGCTCCGGCACCCTGCTCACGAACGGCGAGTGGCAGGTCCGGGGCGGCGCGATCTACATCGACGGCGCCTGTCCCACCATCCGGAACAACGTCATCACCAGCAACACCGCCACGACGAATGGTGGCGCCATCGCCTGCGTTGGGGCCGGGAACGCGTACATCTTTGACAACAGCATCTCGAACAACGCCGCCTCGATTCGCGCGGGGGGGATCTACTGCTGGCAATCGTCCCCGCGCATCGAGGGGAATTTCCTCTCCGGCAACCGGGCCGAGGCGGGCGGCGGAATCTGCGTCCTCTCCGGCGAGCCAGAGATTCTCAACAACACCTTCTCGCACAACATCGCGGACCTCTCCGGCGGAGGTCTCTACGCCAGCGGCACCTTCGAGGTCGCGAACTGCGTCTTCGACGGCAATACAGCGGTCTTCTACGGAGGGGGCATCCAACAGGACGGCGGTACGCTGCGCGTCACCAACTGCACCCTGTTCGACAACTCGGCTACGAACTCCGGCGGCGGCCTCTACAGCCTCGACCCGAACACGCTGGTGACGAACTGCATCCTCTGGGGCAACACCGCCCTGAACGGGCCGCAGATCTGGTCCACGCCGACCGTCACCTGGTGCGACGTCGAGGGCGGCTTCACCGGCCTCGGCAACCTCGCCCTCGATCCCCTCTTCGTCAACGCACCGGCCGGCGACTTCCACCTGACCCGCCGGTCCCCCTGCATCGAAGCGGGCGACTCGCTCGCCCCCTTCCTCCCGGACTTCGACCTCGACGGCAACCCGCGAGTCCTCCTCGGCTGGCTCCCCTGCCCGAGGACCCACACCGCGACGGTCGACATGGGCGCCCATGAATTCCTGGCGAGACTCCCCAGGGTGAGATGAACGACCTGTTACTCGTCCCTCCGGCCGCCTCCCTGATGATCCGCCGAGTCGGAACGGATCGATTCAGCCTTGAAGACGATCCTGCCAGATGCCCGGTTGCCGGCTGAAGTGAAGGACCGCCAAGACAACGGTTTCCCCGTCACGTTCCTGGAAGTAGATTCCAAATGGGAACCTCCGCAGGATCGCCCTGCGAACACCTTCATCCACGGTGGGAAACCGTCCGGGCGACGCCTCGATGCGCTTGAGTACCCCGTCCAGCTCGCATAGGAACCGCGCGCCCAGCCCGGCCTGTTCGTTCTCGTACCAGGCGGCAACCCCCTCCACGTCGCGGCGCGCCTCCGCCAGGATGCCCAGCATCGAAGTTCAATCGTCCCGCGAGCGATCTGAGAGCTTACGTTCGAGACTCTCACGAACTTCATCCCAGGGAGCAACCTCCTCAGTCCGGCCTCCGGTCTCCTGGAGGCGTCTTCGCACTTCCCGTTGGTGCCAATCAGGCACGGGGATTTCGGCAGGCGCGGCCGAAATGTTCTCCCAGAGCAGGTTCAGATACTCGATCTTCTCTGAAACCGACAGTTCGTCGAATCCGGGGGGTGGATAGGGGATCGGCTTTGTCATCGGCTTGCTCCAGATCCAGAGGCGATCAACCCAGCGTACCACGTCCGCTTTCGAGCGGCCCTGTCCTTCACCTTTTCGAAGTGGCGGACGAGGTGTTCCCAGGGGCATTCGTTCAACTGGGAGAATCTCCAGCATCTGCTCATCCATTTCGTTTCCTGTCGGCCACGAATGTTTCCCTACTGGCAGCGTCCTGTCGGCTGGCGGATGAGACGGAGCCAGGGGCGAGCGGTAACAGGGCGTCTCATCCTTCGTGTTGCGTCCAGCACAACCGGTGCACATTGAGGCCAGTTCAAGGCTGGCGAAGCACGATTCTGCGCTGGAGCCTGTTTCCGTCCAGTGCGCAAGAGTGGACCGATTCCGGCGTGCGCCAGGGCCGAGATGAGGCGCACGGTGGTCACCATTCTGTTGATCTGAACGCCGTTTGGTTTCGGTTGTGCACAGTCAATACCAGTCCGAAGAACCTCCCCGTGTGCACGCCCCCCGAGCCCCCTCGAGCTCCGTTCCCCTCACTCGATCCTGAGCGATCCAATCACCGCGTGAAACGCCTCGAACGCGGCGTCGTCTTCCGGTGTGACCTCGACCAGATAGACGGAGTCGTCCAGCAGGACGGCCGCCGCACGGCTCCGTCTGCCCTCCTTCTCGAACGACCCCTCCAGACCGTCGAGCCCGGACATGCGCCGCTTGATGCTGCTGACCGGGGCACCCTCGGCCTGCTGCTTCCAGCGCTTGACGACGTCCTCGAGTTTGAAGTCGTAGGGCACCTGGAGCGTGATGACCTTCAAGGTTGCCGTGCTGCCCGGATTGGTCAACTCGGCCAGGACGAAGCGGTTGGACATCTCGAGGATCTCCGGATCTCCCGGGTGAGCGGTCCAACCCGCGGGAACCTTGAACGAGACTCCCTCGTGCCGGTCGACGAACACCCCATCCTCCACGGAGGCGCCGGACTGCTTGCCGTCAACCCGGGTGACCGTGTCTCCCTGGGTGAACTCCAGGATCTCGAGATCGATCATTCCCAGGCCCTGGAGGACGCCCAGCATTCCCTTCGAGAACCCGCCGTCCTTGAGGCTCGACGTTCCCATCCGCACGTGCGTCGGATCGACCCCACCCCGTCCAATGGTCGCGTCCAGGGCGTACCAGCGCCCGTCGATCGAGGCTTCGGTCCAGGCATGCCCGCCGAAGATCCCGCCCACGTAGACCACGCCCATGGCGATGCGCGAGGGAATCCCGGCGGACCTGAGGAGCGCGGCGAGCAGCACCGCATGCTCCGAGCAGTCTCCCTGCTTCGTCTGACAGACTTCCAGGGCGGAGGCGAAGGCAACGTCCATGCTCTTCTTGTCGATCGTCTCGTACACCACGCGTTCCAGCTTCTTCGCGGCGGTCCAGGCGTCGGTCTCGTCCCGCACCGCATCGAGCGCGAGCTTCACCAGCAGCGGATTGTCCGACTGAAGCAGGGCGTTCGGCTGCAGGTACTCCAGGAGCCCTTGGTCCGGATCCTCGAGAGGCCGTTTCTGCTTGCGGTCGGCGGGGGGGAGCTGGACCGAGATGCGGAGCAGCGCCTGTTTCTGATCCGGATCCCGCTCGAGAATCGTCTGCCGCTCGTCATTCAGGTCGGGGAGGTCCTTGTCCTGTTGCTTCAGTCGCACCCGGGACAGGATCGAGGAGAGCGATCTCGGCCGCGGCAGCCGGATGTTGGCGGTGATCGTCGACTGCATGAAGACCTCGGCCACGGCCGTGTCCTCCTGGCCGACGAGGCGGTCCACCGTCTTGGCGTCGGAGAGCACGGTCTCGATCTGGAGGCCCATCATGCTTGTGGAAGACTTGACCATCGATCCGTCATCATCCACCCACGACGTGGTTTCGGGCATGCCGGCCAGGTCCGGAATCGTCAGGATCTTGTGCAGCCGGCGCACGCCGCCCGGCAGTTCGACATCCTCGTCACCTTGCACGGTCTGGGTGGACTCGAAAGGATCTCCCAGCGTGAAGTCGAACTGACTCATGCTGATGCTGGCTCCCGGCTCGAATCCGGTCCGCGCCAGACGCCGCTCCTGCTCGCGCGGCCCGGGCATGTCCTCGGGCCAGTCGATCGAGGATGGAATCGGCTTGTCCCCCGCGCAGGCGGTGAACCTGAGCTCATCACCCTGCACGACCCCCTCGTACAAGGTTTCGGAGTTCGACATCTGCGACGCCTTCTTGAGGCTCACGATCTGGCCCGCGGCGCTCTCCATCGTCGTGGTCGTCTCCGCGATCTCGATCTTCGTCCCGATCCGTTTCATCCGGAACAGGGTCTCCTGGCTGGTCTCGCAGGTGGGCGGGTCGGTGTCGAGTTCTTTCACCACGGTGTGGACGTACCCCGCTTCCTGGCCGTTGAGGAGCAGCAGATGCCAGCTCTCCTGGCCCAGGGCCGCTGCCGCCGGAAACAGCCACAGGAGCAGGAACGCAAGTTTTTTTGGCAGCATCGTCGCCTCTCGCAAGCGAAGGAGTCGTGACTCGGGACGGAATTGTACGGTTCGGGGAGGTATGATGCTGGTTTCCAAATCCCGCCGGAGTTCGTCATGAGCAGCATCGCCCCGGATCCGAAGTCGAAGGTCACCGCGCCATCGGTTCAGGGCTCCAAGGGCCGGCGCAAGATCACGGCCCTCACCGCGTACGACTTTCCCACCGCGCGCCTGGTGGACGAGAGCCTGATCGACATCATTCTGGTCGGCGATTCGCTGGGACCGACCATCCTGGGGCTGGAGTCGACGATGCCGGTCACGCTGGACGAGATGATCGCCGCCTCACGCGCCGTGTGCCGCGGCACCAAGAGGGCCCTGACCGTGGGCGACCTGCCTTTTGGCAGTTATCAGGTTTCCACCGAGCAGGCGGTCCGCTCCTCGATCCGGTTCGTGAAGGAGGGTGGAGTCGAGTGCGTCAAGATGGAGGGGGGAGAGGAGCGAGCCGAGGCGATCAGGGCGGTGGTGGAGGCCGGGATTCCGGTCATGGCCCACATCGGGCTCAGGCCTCAGGCGGTGCATCAAATGGGCGGTTTCCGGGTCCAGGGGAAGACCAAGGAACAGGCCGCCCGGCTGCTTCGGGATGCGCAGGCCGTCAGCGCGGCGGGCGCCTTCTCGATGGTGGTGGAGGGGGTCCCCGCGGCGGTGGGAAGGACGATCACGGCCGAGGTTCCGATCCCGACCATCGGCATCGGCGCCGGACCGGACTGCGACGGACAGATCCTGGTCTTCAGTGATCTGGTCGGCCTCACCACGGGTCACGTGCCGAAGTTCGTGCGGCAGTATGCGCAGGTTTCCGCAGTCATCGCCGAAGCGCTCGCGTCGTACCGCCAGGACATCCTGGACGGCGAATTTCCCTCGGCCGACGAGTCGTACTGAGGCCCCAGGACAGGACTGCTATACTCCGACATCATGACCAACAAACTCAAGAAAGTGCTGGTTGCCAACCGTGGCGAGATCGCTGTTCGGGTGCTGCGCGCCTGCCGGGAAGAGGGAATCCCGACGGTGGCGGTCTACTCGGATGCCGATCGAAATGCCCTGCATGTTCGCATGGCGGACGAGGCGGTTCGGATCGGCCCGCCGCCGGCGGCGGAGTCGTATCTGCGGGCCGACCGGATTCTCCAGGCGGCGCAGGAGACCGGCTGCGACTCGGTCCATCCGGGCTACGGATTCCTGTCCGAGAACGGCGACTTCGCCGATGAGTGTGAGGCGGCGGGGTTCGCGTTCATCGGTCCGACCGGCGAAGCGATGCGCGAGATGGGCAACAAGGTCCGGGCCAGGGCCCGGATGAAGGCGGCGGGAGTTCCGGTCGCGCCGGGGTCGGAGGGGGCCGTGTCCGATCCGGATGAGCTGGAGAGAATCGCGCAGGACATCGGCCTGCCGGTGATGCTCAAGGCGTCGGCGGGTGGCGGCGGGAAGGGAATCCGCATCGTCCACGATCTCAGGCAATTGCAAAGCGCCTTCGAGATGGCGTGCTCCGAAGCCGAGAAGTCCTTCAAGAGTGGCGAGGTCTACCTGGAGAAGTACCTGGAGCGCCCCCGGCACATCGAAGTCCAGGTGCTTGCAGACAACGCTGGCAACACCATCCATCTGGGCGAGCGGGAGTGTTCCATCCAGCGCCGGCACCAGAAGGTCGTGGAGGAAACCCCCTCGTCGGCGGTGAACGCCGAACTGCGGGCACGGATGGGAGAGGCCGCGGTCCGGGCGGCCAAGGAGGTGGGGTACCGGAACGCCGGGACGGTCGAGTTCCTGTTCGATCAGGCAGGGAAATTCTACTTTCTGGAAATGAACACCCGTCTGCAGGTGGAACATCCGATCACCGAACAGGTGACCGGCATCGACATTGTCCGGGCTCAGCTGCGCATTGCGGCGGGCGGGGGCCTGCCGGCAACGCAGGAACAGGTGACGCACCGGGGGCACGCCATCGAGGTGCGGATTTGCGCGGAGGATCCGCACAACAACTTCCTCCCTTCCGTCGGTCCCATCAAGCTGCTGGACCTGCCGGGCGGATCCAGGGTGCGAGTCGATGCCGGCCTCTATGAGGGGATGGAAGTGAGCGTCTTCTACGACCCCATGCTGGCCAAGCTGATTGTGTGCGGCAACGATCGGGAAGAGGCGATCGCTCGTATGCTGAGGGCCCTGCGGGAGTTTCATGTCGTGGGAGTCAGAACCAACATCGGGTTCCTGGTGCGGATCCTCGAGACAGACGAATTCCGCAGCGGGGAGTACGACACCAGCTTCATCGAGCGCCACTCAGTGCAGCTGCTGGCGCCGCCTGTGGACGGAGAGGCGCTGGATGTGGCGCTGCTCGCCGTGACCCTGGCCCACAAGCTGCGGACCCTGAAGACGGTGCAACGCGACGGGTGCTCCAGTCAGGAGGAGCGGATCTCGGCCTGGAGGCTCGGATAGTGCGGTACTTCGTGAAGATCGGCGAGGAGGAACTGGAAGTCGGCGTGCAGCCGTCCGAGGGAGGGCTGCTGCTGAGCGTCGGGGAGCAGTCGTATCCGGTGGATGCGGTTGCCGTGGAGGAGGGCCAGAAATATTCCGTTCTGATCGGCCGCAGGTCGTTCGCCGTCTCGGTGGATGGCGACGGAAGGCACCTGGCTCTCATCGTCAACGGCCATGCCCACCAGATGGTGGTGGAAGACGAGCGGGAGCGGACCATGCGGGAGATCGCCGGGCAGGACGGGGGGCAGGGCGGGGAGGTGGCAAGCGTGATGCCCGGGATCGTGCGCAAGATCCACGTTCAGGTCGGCTCAGAGGTGAAGGTGGGAGACCGGCTGCTGATCCTCGAGGCGATGAAGATGGAAAACGAGATCTGCGCCGAAATGGACGCGGTGGTCACGGCGGTTCATGTCACCGACGGCCAGACCGTGGATGGGGGTGATCCGCTGGTTTCACTGGCTCCCGCAGCTGGCGAGAAGTGAGCGGGCGTCCTGGACCGCCTCTTTTTCCGCGGCGATTTCCGCCAGCTCGATCGTCTCGGCGAGTTCCTCTCGGCTGACCCCGCAACGGAGCGCTCCCTCCATATGGGAGCGGAGCTGACGGGGAAGTCTCTGGGCCGTCAGGGCGCAGACCGCCATCCGTTCCCGGGTTGCGAGGTCCAGCGCGGGGCGGGCCAGCACCCGTCCGTAGGCGTCCTCCAGCACGGCTTCCTCGAAGGTGGGCGAGTACGACTTCAGTGTGGCCAGGACCGAAGGGGCTTTTTCGTCGTAGATCCTCTCGAACACCCCGCGCCCCGTGCTCAGCCGGTCACGGGGGGGGTGGGACGGGGCCTCGGGCGGGAGGGCGCCAGGGCCGGAGCAGACCTCATGGAGCACCCGAAACGCCTCGATCGCACGGGGGAATCCCCCAAACAGATGTGTCATCAGAGCCCCCTCCCGGAGAGCGGAGAGGTCCGCGCCAAGCGCGCGCGCAGCTTCATAGACGCGCTTCAGCTTGCTGAACTGGCCCGTAGCCGCCAGGGCGAGCGCCAGACAGAGGGTCCGGTG
>JAZDLC010000140.1:0-4310 GCA_043802345.1 Planctomycetota bacterium
GCTCTCGGCCACGAATTCCGGTCCCAGGTAGCTGCCGCCGATGCCGATCGCGACCACGTTCACGAGCCGCTTGCCGGTCGATCCCCGGCGCTTCCCGGATCGAACCTGGCCGGAGAAGCGCCGGATGGCGCTTCTCACCCCTTCGACCTGGGCGATCACGTCCTCACCGCCGACCATCAGCCGCCGGCCCTTCTCCTCCCGCAGCGCGGTGTGCAGCACGGCGCGATTCTCGGTCCGATTGATCGGCTTGCCGCTCGCCATCTCGGCGATCCGCCGCTTCAGCCTCGCGGCGCGCGCCAGATCCAGGAGGAGGCGGACGGTCTCCTTTGTCGCCAGTTGGCGGCTGTAGTCCAGAAACACGCCGTCATGCTCCGCCACCATCTGGCGCGTCCTCTTCCGGTCCTCCATCAGCTCAAGGAGCCGGAACTTCCGGGCGTCCAGGGCGTGCCGGGTGAGCGCGCACCAGGCGTCGGTTGTGTGAATGGCCATCTGCGTTCTCCTCGGGCGGTCAAGATGTGCTGGAGAGTAGCAAACCCATGGCTTTCAGTACCCGTATAGTGGTGCCTCTGATTCTTCTCCAACGGAGCCTCCCATGAAGCGCCCACAGTCGTCCGCCTTTCCCGCCGGACTCCTCCTCTTCGGCCTGCTGGCCGTCCTGCTCCCGTCCCAGGCCACAGCCCAGGAGGCGCAGGAAGCGAAAATCAAGCCGCTCAAGATCCTGGTGCTTGGCGGCACCGGCTTCATCGGACCATGCGAGGTGGCGGCCGCACAGGCACGGGGTCACGAGGTGACCCTGTTCAACCGCGGCAAGACCAGGCCCGACCTGTTCTCGGACCTGGAGAAGCTCGTGGGCGACCGGGATCCGGACAAGGGGGAGGGGCTCAAGGCCCTCGAGGGCAGGAAGTTCGACGTGGTGATCGATAACAGCGGGTACTACCCCCGCATGGTCGGCGCCTCGGCCAGGCTGCTGGGTAAGAACGTGCGGCAGTACATCTACGTCTCCAGCATCTCCGCCTACGCGGATAACTCGGTCGAAGGCGCGGACGAGACGGCCGAACTGGCCACCATGGAGGACCCGACCCTCGAATCGATGGGTCCCGGCTACCAGTACTATGGCGCCCTGAAGGCGCTGTGCGAGCAGGCCGCGGAGGATGCCATGCCGGGCAGGGTTGCGGTGGTCCGGCCCGGGTACATTGTCGGTCCCGGCGACACAACCCACCGCTTCACCTACTGGCCCCTGCGTGTGCGCCTCGGGGGCGACATGGCCGTTCCGGGAAACCCCACCGATCCGATCCAGGTGATCGACGCGCGCGACCTGGCGGAGTGGATCATTCATCTGGCCGAGGAGAACATCACCGGGGTCTTCAACGCCTGCGGTCCGGCGGAGCGGTTGACCATGGCGGACGTGCTGGAGGCGAGCCAGGCCGTCACGGAGACGGAGCCGACCATCCACCAGATCGATGACCTGGAATTCCTGGGAGAGCATCCCCAGGTGGGATTCCAGATCTGGGCTCCCTACGCCGGCGAGACCCTGGGCTTCCATACCAGTTCCAACAAGCGGGCCATCGACGCCGGGCTGAAGTTCCGCCCGCTGGAGGAAACGATCCGGGCCACGCTGGACTGGTTTGATGCCCTCCCGGAAGAGCACCGGAAAGCAGTCCTCGCCCGGATCGGCAACAAGGAGGAGGCGGAGTTGCTCACGGCCTGGGAGGAGCGTCAGAAAGGGTAGCGTTCTTTTTTCCTTCTGTTTGCGGCCCGTGCCTTCGAAGATATGCGGTCTTCTGGTCGGCTTTCTACGGAGCACACGATGAGCCTCTGCCCGTGCGGAACCGGATCTCCCTACTCCGAGTGCTGTGAGCCGTTGATCCGCGGCGAGCGGGCGGCTCCCACCGCGGAGGCGCTGATGCGGGCGCGCTTCTCCGCGTATGCGAAGAAGGAGGTGGACTACATCCACCGCACGATCCATCCCGACCAGAGGAAGAAGGCGGATCGGGAGTCGATCAAGACCTGGGCCGACATCGCCAACTTCAGGACCCTGGAGATCCTGAGGGTCGAGGAGGGCGGAGAAGCCGACGATTCCGGGATGGTGGAGTTCATCGCCCTCTACGAGGAGGGCGGCGAGGAGCGGCGGCACCACGAACACGCGCGGTTCGAGCGGGTCGGGGGGAGCTGGTATTTTGACCAGAAGAGGTCCGGCACCCCCGCCCTGGAGAAGGCCACTCCCGATGTCGGACGGAACGACCCCTGTCCCTGCGGGAGCGGCAAGAAGTACAAGAAGTGCTGCGGGCCGTAACCCCTGCCCCTCGCGGACATCATTGGGGAAGGGGCAAGGGCAAGGAAGAAGACCGAGCCGTGCCAAACTGCCGCTTCACTTCCGGACTGAACTCCTGTCAGATACCCATTCTGCGTTGTTCCTTCGGGATCTGCCGGATTCCAGGTTGTGCGCTTTTTCAGGCTGGTTCTGGTGCCCGAAGGAGGGGGCTCCCGGGGTCAAGAATGGCGCCGGGAACTGCCGATGAGGTGGCGGGTCCATGATTCAAGATGGGATTCTGCTCGGCGCCTGAAGGTGCCCGATTCAGAGGACTTGCGATCGAATCGTGCCAGCAGGCGGTCGACCGGACCGCGCAGGAAGTGCAAATGAGCGAGGAGTTCCCGAACTCTGCATCGAACCAGAAGCCCTTGCCGGTAACGGTCATCGTTCCGGTGAGGGATGGTGCCGATCTGCTGGATCGCTGCCTGGAGGGGATCGCGCGCTCAGGGCGCCCGCCACTGGAGTGCATTGTCGTCGACGACGCGTCGACGGATGCGAGCGTCAGCGTGGCCGAGAAACATGGCGCGAAGGTCCTCCGGATGGACAGGTCCAGGGGTCCTGCGTACGCCCGGAACCGGGCGGCTCAGATCGCCCAGGGCGAGCTACTGATGTTTGTCGATGCCGACGTCGTCGTGCATGACGACACGCTGAGCCGTGCCGTGGACTGCTTCGAGCAGGATCCCGGCCTGACCGCGGTGATCGGCTCCTACGACGACCTGCCTGGTGACCCGTCGTTCTGCTCCCAGTACAAGAACATGTTCCATCACTGGGTCCATCAGAGCAGCGGCGAGGAGGGGTTCACTTTCTGGAGCGGCTGCGGCATGGTTCGCCGGGATCCTTTCCTGGCCCTGGGTGGATTCAACGAGGGGTATCCGCGCCCGAGCATCGAGGATATCGAGTTCGGCTTCCGGTTGCGTCTGGCCGGGCACAGGATCCGGCTCGAGAAGCAGATGCTGGCAACGCATCTCAAGCATTGGACGTTCTTCAACCTGGTGATGACCGACGTCTTCCGCCGCGGGGTACCCTGGATCGCGCTGATGCTGCGGGACCGGTTCGCGGCGCGGGACCTGAACCTGAGCTCCGAGTCCCAGTACGGGACCGTGCTGACCTACGCCATGGCCACCTGCCTGATCGCCGCCCCGCTCGTGGGAGGGGCGCTTGCTCCGGCCCTGCTCGGCGCCGCGGCCGCCTGCTTGCTCTTGATGGTCTGGATGCACCGGAGGTTCTACCGGTTCTTCCTGGAGAAGAAGGGGCTCGCCTTCATTTTCGGCGTGCTGCCCATGCACCTGCTGTTCTTCCTCTACAGCGGTCTGTGCATACCGCTCGGGATGCTGGCGTTCCTCCTCGATCGTCGCCGGGCCCGCAGCACTGCCAGGGGCCCGGCGGTGCGTTCCCTCGAGCCGCTCAAGGTGGACAGCGCCAACAAGGTCGGACCATGACGAGCGATGTTCTCGTGATTGGCGCCGGTCCGGCGGGCCTCACGGCGGCCTATGAGCTCTCGCGGAACGGGATTCAGCCGATCGTGCTCGAACGGGATCAAAGCCTGGTCGGCGGCATTGCCCGCACCGTCAACTACAAGGGGTACCGCTTCGACATCGGCGGCCATCGTTTCTTCACCAAGATCGATGAGGTCAACAAGATCTGGCACGAGATCCTCGAGCACGAGTTCATCACCAGGCCCCGGCTTTCCAGGATCTACTACCGGAACAAGTTTTTCAGCTATCCGCTGAAGCCGTTCGAGGCTCTGGCGAAGATCGGCCTGAAGGACACGTTCCATGTCGGCTTCAGCTACCTGTTCGCGCAGCTCTTCCCCTCACGGGAAGAGACCAACTTCGAGCAGTGGGTCTCGAACCGTTTCGGCCGCAAGCTGTACTCCATGTTCTTCAAGACGTACACCGAGAAGGTCTGGGGCATCCCCTGCAAAGAGATCCAGGCGGAGTGGGCGGCGCAGCGCATCCGGGGGTTGTCGCTCGTCTCGCTGGTGCTGAACGCCTTGCGG
>JAZDLC010000141.1:0-12020 GCA_043802345.1 Planctomycetota bacterium
GCGCGCTGGTCGAGGGGGTGTTGCGCACGCTCGACCAGGACGCCAGGGCGTTCCTGAATCTGGCGCGTTACGAAGAGTACGACGCCTTCACTTTCGGCCACTCGATCCGCGTCTGCGCCCTGGCCGTGCTTTTTGCCAGGGACCTTTCAAGCGACGACGAACTGGTCCGGAGAATCGGCGTCGCCAGCGTTCTGCATGACGTCGGCAAGGCGCGGCTCCCGTTCGAGCTCCTCCACTCGAAAGGCGTTTTCACGGCTGACGAGCGGCGCGAAATGCAAAAGCACACCATCTTCGGCGGCGAGCTGCTGGCGGAGATGGAAGAGTGCGACCCGATGGCGATCGCGGTCGCGTTCGGGCATCACCGCACCGAGGATGGCCGGGGATATCCGCAGACAGCGGTGCCGCTGCCGCTGTCTGCGGCCACGCGCATCGTCAAGATCTGTGACGTCTACGAGGCCTTGACGGCGCTGCGCCCGTACAAACCGCGGGTTTCGCCGGCGACCGCGTATCGCACGATGCTGGAGATGGAGGGACACTTCGAGCCGAGGCTGCTGCGCCGCTTCATCAAGCTCAATGGGATCTACCCGACCGGGTCACGGGTGGTCCTGAGCAGCGGAGAGGTGGCCATGGTCGAGCGGCAGACATCTCGCCCCGAGAGCCCGGTCGTCGAGGTCGAGACCACGATCGATGGCGAGGAGCTGGAGAGGCGGCAGCGTCGTCTGGTCGATCTCAGCCTGGAGAAGGGAGCGTCTCCGCTCGCGGTCGTGGGGGAGGCCGCGGACTTGAGCCGCAACGAGCTGTACACCTGCTCGAGGTAGCTGCGGCGCGGCGGAACGCGGGTCCGAGGAACGTGGTGCCTGAGCGCGCGAATGTCTACGATCCGGGATGGCGTACCATCCAGCGGAACGGAGGCATATGAAGATCCAGCGCGCCCGCATCCGCCTGAGTGCCATCATCTTCCTGCTGGCCCTGGCGGTGGTCAGCGCGGTCTGGTTCGGCCTGCGTGATGCTGGCGGTCCGGCGGGCTCTGGGGATTCCGAGGCCGGGGCCGAGGTGGAATCGGTTGCCGGAGGGGTTACGCCGCAGGCTGATTCGTCGGGGGTGCTTGGATCGGATGCGGTGAGCAGCGATGGCCCTGGCCGGGAGGAGATCGAAGGCGGGGCGACCGAGGTCGGGAGCGCGGCGCGACCGGCTGGGAGCGTCTCCGGCAGGGTGGTCGATTCGGCCGGACGTCCGTTGGCCGGAGTGACGGTAAAAGAGGAGTGGTGGGGCTCCTTGCCGCACGCGGATCCGGTCAAATCGGGGCCGGACGGGTCCTTCCGCCTGGAGGGTCTTCGGAGGACTCTTGTCACCATCCTGGCGGAGATGGAGGGACTGGCAATGCGGTGGACGCCGGGGAGAACGATTGTCAAACCCGGCGAGGAGGTGAGTGGTGTCGAGATCGTCATGTTCCCGGACCGACCGATTCGTGGGCGGATCGCGTCTGCCGTGGGACTTCCCGTGTCCGGAGCCTCCGTGAGATGTGGGGAGGAGCGATTCGGGCATGCGTGGCCTGTCACTGATGCAGTCTCTGATGCTGTCGGACGCTTCAAACTCGGCCCGATTCCTGATGTGGGGACGTACGAGATCAAGGTCTCCGCTTCGGGTTATCGTCCGGTGGAGAGGAGCCGGGTCGAGCCGGGTGCGTCGCTCGAAATCGAACTGACCGCGACGGGTCGGATCGAAGTCGTGCCGGTCAGCGAGGACACTGGGAAGCCGGTCAGGCCGGCGCGCCTCGTCGTGATGGCTGTTTCCGGAGACGAGCACGTCGAGGACGGGAGTGGGATGCGACTCGTTGGACGCTTCGAGGCGGAGCAGGAGGGAATCGAGGTCGGGCCGGATCGCTACGCCGTTCCCACCGACGGGAGCGGGCGGTTCCGCGTGCGGGTCGAGGCGGATGGTTTTCTTCCGGGCTGGACTGACGTGGTGAAGATGGAAGGGGCCGAGGATGTCGGGCCCTTCACCGTCTTGATGGATCGGGGCGGCGGGATCCGGGGCGTCGTGGTGCTCGCGGAGACCGGAGAGCCGATCGCGGGGGCAGTGGTCCAACTGGCCGTCCGCGGCGCCGAGTCGGTGACCAACGGAAGAACCTGGTCGGGAACGAATCGCCAGAGGTTCTTCCAGAAAGCGCAGCGAAGGACCAACGGACAGGGACAATTCGCTTTCGATGTTCTCCCCGTGGATCGGTATGCGATTCGCGCGCAGGCAGAGGGGTATCCGGCAGTGCTGGTGGAAGATCTGGAAGCACGCCGCGGCGACGAGTCGGAACCGATCCGGATCGAGATCCCGGAAGGGGGCGCGCTGTTCGGCACGGTGATCGGTCTGGATGGGAAGCCGCAGGCCAACGCGAAGGTCGTGGCGCGCCAGGCGAGCGGGTTCGGTGTTTCTGTCGCGACAGACGGAGAGGGCGATTACCGGATCTCCCCGCTGGCGCCCGGCTTCTACCGGGTGGAGCTGGCCGAAACTCCGAGATGGCGGTGGACGTGGTTCTATCTGGATCGCGTTTCCGGAGGAAGCTCCTCGTCAAGTTCGGACGAGTACCCCGTGGAGGTCCGCTCCGGACAGGAGGTGCGGATCGACCTCGATCAGAGGGCGGGAAAGGGTGCTGTCGCGGGGACGATTCTGTTCAACGGACGGCCGCAGAAGGATCTGGAGGTCCGCGCACTCCCCGCCGGCGAGCCGGGACGGGAGAAACGGATCGACGCGTCGACGTGGGACAGGCTGCCGGTTCTCGCGCGCTCCGATGCCAGTGGCTTCTTCCGGATCGAGGGGATCCCCGCGGGCACCTGGGACCTGCTGGTGACAGGTCGGATGCGGACTCCCCTGGCGACGCGGAGGATCGAGGTCAGGGCGGGTGCCGAGGAGACGGTCGACCTCAGCGTGGCGGCATGCCGCCTTCGCGGCGAGGTCGTCGATGCCGGGACCGGCATGCCCGTCCCGGGCGCGACGGTCCGTGCCACGCGGATCCAGGACGCTGAGGACCAACGTAACTCGTGGAAAGGCTTCACCAGCCGGACGGGCGAGTTCGCCTCCGGCCTCCTGCCCGTGGGTGACTACACCATCGAGGCCAGGACGGAGTCGAGCATTTCCAGCCAGGAGCGGGTCTCGCTCGGCGAAGGCGAGGAGCGGTCGCTGCGGCTGACGCTCGAGCCCGCTGGATCGCTCCGCGTCGCGATTCAGCCGGCCGGCTGGATCCGCCGCGACCTCACCCTTCGTCTGACGGACGAGTCGACCGGCGAAGAGCACCCAATCCTGCATGAGCGCACCGAGCCGGACGGCAGCCTGCTTCTTCTGAGCATCCGACCCGGCACGTACAGGTTGTTGGTTCGCCACGACTCACTCGGAAGGTCGGCCAGTGCGACGGTGAAGGTCGAACGGAAGAGGGAGACGTTTGCCACCATGACCCTGGAACATGAGGACGTCTGACCTGCTGACGCCGGCTACTCGAGTTCGAGCGGGGTCGTCTCGTTGGCCGTGACATGCACCCGGGAAATGCCGCTCGGAGTGCGAACGAACAGTTCACCCGCGGGCGCGAGTGGCAGATGGAACGACCCATCAGGCGCGGTGTCGACCCTCCCGATGAGGCGACTGCCATCCGCGTTCGGGCGATAGAACCGGATGCGTGCCTTCTGCGGCTTGCCGGACCATTGCCCGGCGATGCTGCCTGATCCCGTCGCGAAGTCGAAGTTCTGGGTCCCGTACTCAAGGCGCACGCGATGTTCGATGGCGACCTCGCTCTGGCCTGTCATGTCGCGGTGCACGATGCGCACGACGCACGCTCCGGGACTTGGAAGAACGAGGCGATAGGTTGCATCCGGGAGGATCGGGCTCGTGGCAAGCACCCGCCCGTACGAGTCGAGCGGATCATGCGTCTCAGGATCGCACGAGACCACACGCCAGGCGTCCCAATTCGGGAAGTCGAGAAGGAGCGCTTCCCATCCGGGTCCAGGCACATCTCCCAAGCGAACCGTCCCGGTCAGGACACACTGGTTCTCGATTCGCTCCGACAGATCGAAGCGCGTCACCTCTCCTTCATGAACCCTGCAGTTCGAGGGAATCGGCGTGTCATGAGGGAGTCCGGAGGCGGACCAGCGTCTCGGATTGAAGTCGGCGTCCCGTAGTTCCACCTGCCAGGGGCCGGGCATCAAGTGATCAAGCCGATATGCCCCTTCCGCGTTTGTCCGAGTGGACACCGGAAACGCATCCCCTCGGGAAGCCGCCACGACGATGCCGGATCGAGAGCGGCCCTCGGACACGAAGACGTTGCCCTCGATGGCGCCGCCGGCAGACAGTTCGAGGATGAGGGGGGTCGAAGGCGGAGCTTCGAGCGTCTTGATCGGGCCGACCTCCGCCGGGGCGAGGCCGGGAGACGAGGCGCGCACGTACACCGCCTGGTCTTCCGGCACGAGAGGAATGCGGAAGGCTCCGTCTGAGTCGGTTGCTGTCCGGGTCGTCGGCCTGGATTGACGAATGGGAAACCGGTGCAGATTCATGACGCTGCGTGCACTGGCAACGGTCACCGCGGCACCCTCAACAGGGCGGCCGGAAACCCGGACAATCCCGTTCAGGTGCGGCAACGGTTCAAGAGCCAGGTCGATCCGAGCCGGCGGGGCGAGTGGATCGAACGGCCCGGACTGCGAGCTGACCCTGTACCCCTCGGCCGAACCAGTCACACCGAAGGGGCAGTTCGGGATGGGGAACGAGAGTTGACCCGAATCGTCACTCGCCGCTGTCACCGGTTGACCGAAACCACCGCCCTCGACCTCGAGCCAGAGCGCGGCATTCGCGCCCTCAATCGGCTGCCGGTCGCTTGCATCGCTGAGGAGAATGGTCCCGTACGAGGTCTCGGGGAGCTTCAGGCGTACGTCCAGGGTTCCGGCCTTCACATTCTCCACAGTCGCCATGCGACCGGCCTGCAGCAACTGGAATGCGTGAGCTTCACCCTCGGCAGCGCGAATCCGAAAGCGGCCTTGCGCATCTGTCAGAATCGACGAAACGTAGGTGCCAACGCTGCCGCCGTCCTGCACCCTGATCTGGTGACTGATGAAGGCGCTCGGGAGCGGCGAACCGTCGGCCTCCTGTGCCACGCCTTCGATGAAGTGTGTCGGCCCGATGGCGTCGAGGATGACCCTGACATCTCTGAGCGGATGCCCAGGGATGACTCCTACCGGATCGCTGCGAGACCAGAGTGAATCGTTCGCCGCAGCGTAGACGCGACACCAGCCAGCAGGGACTCCAACCAGCCGAACCGCACCGTCCGCTCGCGTCGTGGCGGGGAGGACGTCAGATGATCCACCGCCTTGTTTCCGCCAGAAAGCACCGCAGGCGACTTCTCCGCAAGTGACGGTCGCCTTGTTGATCGGGAGACCTGAACTGTCCGTGACCACTCCAGAGATCGAACCCGCAGCATTCAGGATCAAATCGCCGAGTTCCAGGTCATCACCGTTTTCACAGAAGGTCTCGAGGGTTCTCGCCACGCGATCGTCCTGCTCGAGACGCAGGCGGATGTCCTGGTACTCCTGGTCGACGAGCGGCTCCTCCCAGGTGAAGCGTCCATCGACTCCCGTGCGGATCCTGTCACGCAGTGGGGCTTCGACCTTCTGCCGACCCGCCAGGGGTCTTCCCGGAGGCAGCCAGCGGATCGTCACACCTCCAAGCGGTTCTCCCATCTCGCCCAGGCAGCGGCCGATGACCTTGAAGGACGGCTTGCTGACGAGGTGGGAGGGCGTAGTTCCTGATGGAGCGATGCCGACCTCCTCCCGAAGCACCTTCTCGAGACGCTTTGCCCCATTGCCGTCGGTGGCGGTCGGGGCCGGCTCCGCAGCCGACGCTGCCTCGTCCCTGTTCTGCGGATCGGCCGGCGCAGAGTCCGGCAGCAGGTAGACTGCGACCAAGGCGAGCACTCCCGCGGCGGCCACGACGATTGCGGACTTGACGGTCATGAGAGCTCCTCCGGCAACCATCGTCAATGCAAGCGGCCGGTCTAGTTGCATCGCCGGGAGTAGAAGCGCCCCCAGTACCTTCTGACCGCGGTCGCCCTTCTCGGAGAGGCGCTCCCGCAGTTGGTCGAGCCCGCGTTTCAATCGCCAGCGGGCCGTGCCCTCGGGAACGCCCATTCGCTCTGCGACTGCGGCACTCGAGAGGCCCTCCGCATACCGCAACAACACCGTCGTCCGGTACGGTTCACCGAGCTGGACCAGCGCGTTCGCCAGTCGGCCCACGCTTTCGGCGCGAGCCACGACGTCAACGGTCGGCGGCGCCTCGATATCTCCGTCCAGGAGTTTCCGCCCTACAGTTCGCCGCGCCGCCGCCCGGTGCCGGAGCCGGGCGAAGTTGCGCACAACAGTGGTGAGCCAGGCCCGGAGAGGGCGGCCCGTATCGGGCCGGCGCTCCAGCGCCTTGAGCCAGGTCTGTTGGGCGATGTCGTCGGCCGACTGATCGTCGTGAACCAGGGAATGCGCCAGACGCCGGAGCCACTCAACGTGCTGCTCCAGATCACCGGCTTCAAGGGTCGTTGGATCGAGTGACATGGTTCCTCGGACAGTGTCATGCCGCAGCATCGAATCTGTTGGCTTGAATCCGCCTCGCAGCATGAAAAAGCTAGAATTGACGCCGCGTTCCCGGGAGTCGATCGCATGGATGGGTATGAAACCCGAGACAGTTGAAGTCCTCTTCGTTCGCTTTCGCGCGGAGCGTGATGCCAGGGCCCTGGGCGTGGTGTTCGACCGGACGGTCCCGCAGCTTCTCCGGGTGGCGCGGAGGCTGGCCTCACCCGGGGGAGACGCCGAAGATCTGGTGCAGGCGACGTTCCTGAAGGCGATCGAGGCGGCCGACAGCTTTGACGCCGCCAGGCCCTTGGAGCCGTGGCTGCTCGGCATCCTCATCCACCAGGCGCAGGCGGCGCGCTACCTGGGCCGGAGAACGGTCGATGCGGCGCGCGTCGAGGCATCTCCGCCGGCGGAGCCGGATGAAGCGGTGCTGAAGGAAGAGCGGGTCGACGCCGTGCGGACGGCGCTCGGGCGCTTGCCGGCCGCCTACAGGGAGGTCGTCGAACGGCACCTCTCCGGGGAGCGGGCGATCGAGGTCGCGGCGTGCCTGGGCAGATCGCCGGGGACGGTCCGGAAGCAATTGCACCGGGCACTCCTGCTGATGCGCCGGTTCGTGCCGCAGGGGCTCGCGGGGGTGCTGGTGTCGCTTGGGCCCACGCGGAGGGCGTTGGCCAAAGTCCGCGCGGAGGTGTTGAAGGCGGCGGGATCGTCCGCGCCCGGTTCCGTCTTCGGCGCGGCCGGTCTGCTGCAGGTCGCCCTGCTCGTGCTCGTTCTCGGTGGAGTCGGAGTGGTCCTCGTCCGGCCGTGGGCCGCGGGGACGGATGCCGGCAGGAAACAGGGGGGACCGCCCGGCGCCGCGGTGGTGGCGCAGGATTCCTCCGCCGGCGCGCGGGATGCCGAGCCGGTCCGCCTCGCCCTGGAGACGGCCGCGGGCGAAGAGGCCGAGGAGATCCCGGAGGCGCTGCGCCGTGTCTTTCACGGCCGGGCCGTGGATGAAGGCGGGAAACCGGTTGGTGACGCCTCGGTCGAACTGTTCGCGCACTGGAACCCGTTGACCACGACGTCGCAGCTCGCGAGGCAGGAGGGGAGCATCCTGGCCAGGGGGACGACCGCGACGGACGGCACATTCGCGCTCGTGATGCGCGGCAGCGGCTGTCTGCTCGACACCGGGTCGCTGAGAATCCAGAGGGAGTGGCTCTCGACAGCGCGCGTGAGGGTCCCGGTGACGCTGCGGCAGTGCGTCGTCGGCGACGTCGTTCTGGGTCCGACGCGGCGGATCGAGATGACCGTGACCGATGCGGACGGCGCCCCGCAAGAAGACGTCATGTGCACGCTGTGGGACATGGCCGACCTGGATCTCTTGTTCCTGGGCCGGCGTGTCCCGACCTTCAAATCGATGATCGGCCAGTTGATGGGTCCCGGGCCGGGCCGGGCGGTCGGTGAGAGCCGGAGCGGCGCGGACGGGCGGATCGAGCTGGGTCTGCCTGAGAGCGGCCAGATGCCGTATCTACTGTGCGTGCGGCTGAAGGAGGGTCCGGGATTGGTCTTCGAGGTCAGCGAGAATGCCCATCCCGGCACGGTGACTCTTCCGCCCAGCGAGTGGCTCTCCGGTGTCGTCGAGGACGAGGAGGGGCATCCCCTGTCGGACGTCGCGGTGACCTGTTCAGGCATCGCGTCATCGGGTGATCTGGCGAAGCTCATGGAGTCGTTCGGCTCCTTGACCTCCGGGGCCAGCGACGCGCCTGCTTCGGTTGCAGCCTGCTTGGTCTCTTCGGACGAGCGGGGCCGTTTCAAGATCGCACGCCCCGGAGGTGAACGCAGTTCCCTGACCTTCCTGAAGCACGGCTACCGGACGGTGACCGAGAGCTTGCTGGAGTCGACCGCGCCGGACCGGGTCGTCCGCATGGAACGGGCGCGCGCGATCGAGGTGCGCGTGGTGGCCGCGGAAGGGGGAGCGCCGCTTCTCGATGCAGGAATCGATGCGCTGCTCGATGCGCCGCGACCTCCCCTCCATCTTCACCTGCCGCTCGGGGACCAGGAGGGTGTCTCGACCGTCCCTCTCGGGGGCGGCGCATTCCGGGTCTCGGTGGAACGTGCTCCGCGGCCCGACATGGGCAGCCTGCTGCTGCGGGTTCACTGTCGAGGTTTCGCGCCGCAAACCGTCCCGATCCGAGGTGGCTCCGAGAACAGCATGACGGTCCGGCTGGAACGCGGCAATCGGATCCATGGGCGGGTGGTCGTGGCGGGAGGCAGGCCGGTGGAAGGTGTCGTGGTCCGTGCGCAGGAGGTCGCGCTCGGCGACCCGAGGATCGTCGAGTCGGTGTCCAGCGCCGCTGATGGTTCGTTTGAAGTGATCAACCTGCCGGAAGGGACGTTTCGCGTCGGGGCGTTCGCCGAGGGATGTTTGCCGTTCGTGTCCGACCGGATGGAGCTGTTCCTCGACGAGGAGGTCGAGCTGCCGATCGAGCTGAAAGCTGCCGCGGCAGTCGAAGGGAAGGTGGTCTCGAGGAGTCCCATTCTCGTTCCTCCGTTCCGACTCTGGCACGAGCAGACCGACTCCGAGGCCTTTCAAGAGTGGCTCGGAGGAATGGTGTTTGAAGTGATGAATGGCGGCTGGGGTCAGCTCGGTCCGGAGCAGGACCTGTTCACGATCACGGATCGAGAGGGGCGCTTCGCGTTGCGGACCTGCCCGGAAGGGGAGCATGAGTGGATTGTCCTCAGAGAGGACAAATTGAACCCTCCGAATCGCTCTGAAGAGGGGACCAGTGTCATCCAGGCCATGATGGATGGTGGAGGTCACGACTCGGATGACATGGGTCTGGCTCGAACGACGGTCACCCTGAAGGGTGGGGCCACCGAGTCGGTCGTGCTGGAGGTCGGCGCGGATCTGCCCTCCAGCGCGGCCCTCACCGGATGGGTCGACGGACGTCTTCCCGGCTTCCGGTATCGGGCGGAGGCCGGGGACGTGATGGCTACCGTCGAGGAATCCGGGACGTTTCGATTCGACCATCTCGAGCCCGGTACGATCCGGGTCTCGGTCACGGCCTGGCAGCCCGGTCTGCTGGAGGAACCGTTCGAAGTGGAAAGGTCGGATGTCAAACTCGCTCCGGGCAGCAGCGAAACCGCTCGCCTGGACCTGCCGTTCCACGCTGTCGTCCGGGTGAATGCACGAGACCGGGACAGCAAGAAGGCCCTCAGGAATGCGGAGTTCGTGCTCAGCCGTGGGAAGTCACGCCAACAGCTCGCGGCCCTGACGCCGGCCGGTGTGGTGGGCGGCACGTACAGAGTCGTGGCGTGGTCCCCCGATCATGCGCTCGTCGGGCAGGACTTGAACGTCTCCGCAGCCGGCACGCCCTCGGAGGTGGAGATCGACCTGCCCGCCATCGATCCCTGGCAGACGAGGCTGGGCACTCAGCTCGTCGATCCTCGAGGCGAGGCGATCGCGCATGCGACGCTGTCCCTGAGAGTCGGTGATGACGGCAGGATCGCCAGCGAATATAGCGGGCTCAAAATGCGCATCGTGAACGGAGTGGAAGACACTTCGCAGGGCGAGCCCACGCAGGCCCGGACTGACTCTGAAGGTGTTCTCGGGAGCAACTTCCTGGTCGAGCCCGGGGTCTATCCAGCGACGCTGCATCTGCGTGGATCGGCGACGTTTGATTTCGATCTGGACTTGACCAGGCCGGCCAAGCGCATCGTGGTTCCAGTACCGGCGTATCCGAGGGTTCGCGTTCTGGTCGTGGATGCCCGGAGCAATCAGGCCCTGGACGGATACAAGGACAGGGTGATGCTGGTGACGCAGTCGGATTCCGGGGACGCCGGGGCGTGGGAGAATTCTTACGAGTCGGGAAGCGAGATGACTCTCCAGCCCGGCCGCGTGTTGATGCTCGTGTCGGCCGAGGGGTACCGGCCCCAGGTTCGAGTGATCACCCTGCAGATGGGTGAGACTCAGCGGGAAGTCAGCTTCTCGCTGGCCAGCCTCGACCAGTGGCCGGAGGGCCACCGCACGCAGATCGTCGACCAAGAAGGAGTGCCTCTCGAGGAGATCCTCAGGTTAAGCGAGATCGATGGAATCAGCACCGATTCAGTTCACGGAGGCTGCTGGTGGGCTTGGATCGACGAGAATGGCACCGCAGATCTGCGAATGATTCCTGCCGCACGGTACCGGGTCACCCAGGGCGAGGAGATCACGGACACCTGGGCGACCGTCGAGGAAGGTCCCATGACGAAACTCGTCATCCACCGGGGGACGAAGTGAACCTCCGGTCCGGGATCGCAGCCGGAGTCGCTCGCTGTCGTCGGCTCTCTCAGGGCATGTCCATGATCTCGTACAGGAACGGGAGGGCGGTCCGGTAGTTGACGCCGTCGGTGATGCGGGCGGTCCAGGAGGACCCGGTCTTCTGCGAGATCAAGCCGAGGGCGACGCAGCAGTAGGCGCGTGAGAGGCCGTTAAGGGATTCGTCCTCGATCATTCCCTTGAGGGTGGGGATCGCGCTCCTATCGCCGAGTTTCCCGATCGCCCTGGCCAGCGACGAGATGACACCGAGGGTTCTCGCCTGCCGTAGCGCGTCGAGCAGGAGCGGCAGGGCCTCGGTGTCTTCCATGAGACCGAGGGCGGTCGCGCACTGGAGCTGAGCCCTCGGGTCGCGACTGTCCAGGACCATCTGCCGCAAGATCGGGAGCGCCTCGGTGTGGCGCAACATGCCGAGAGCGACCGCGAGGTATCCCCTCAGGTTCGGGTTGGGGGTGTCGAGCAGCTCCTGGTACAGGATGTCGCCAGCGTTGCGGGCTTCCAGAAGACCGAGTGAGATGGCGTACGCGGACTTGTACGACGGGTTGTCCGAGCGCTCGAATCTCTCGATGATTTCCAGGGTCGATTCGACCCGGTCGCCGGAGGTCTCCGGGTACTCCCGACCGAGTTCGGCCAACGCCAGGCTGGCCCACGGGCTGTGTGGCCGGATCTTCGGTCTGTTCAATTCCTGTCGCAGGAAGCGGAGCATCTGCTTCAATTCCGCGTCGTAAGCCCTCGGGTCTCTTGCCGCACGGGCTCCGATGCGCGCGAGCGCCTCGAAGGCGAAGTGGCGCGCCTGGGGGTTCTTTCCGTACTGGATGGTCTCGTAGAGGGCCTCCAGCACCGCCGCATCGGCCGGCTCGGTGAGGCGGCCCAGCGCGATGACGCACGATTCCTGCAGCCGGATGTCGGTCCTTCTTGCCCGGAGAAGGGCGAGCAACTTGGGAAGCGTCGGCTGCGCCGCCTTGCCGAGGCGGCTCAGTGCGATCGGGATCTGCGCGCATGTGGAGCGGTCCATCCCGCTGTCCGCGAGCTGCTTATAGAGGAACGCGACGATCTCGTCCTGCCGCTCGGCGAAGAGGCCGAGCGCGAGAATCGCGGATGCGCGGAGGTTGACCAGGGAGCTGTCCGACGTACGGATC
>JAZDLC010000142.1:0-3209 GCA_043802345.1 Planctomycetota bacterium
GCCGTTGTCGGTTGGCTGCAGATTGTCAACAGCTTGCTGGGAATCGTCGCCGGGGCCTTCGCCGCGACGCTGATCCTGGGCGTCGGAGTAGTCACCGACGATGCAGTCGCTCTCCGCATCATGGCCGTCACGGCGGCGTCGATCGGCGGGCTGCTCTTCATCCTCGGGGTTCCGGGCCTGGTGGCCGGGATCGGGCTCCTACGGCGGGCTCCGTGGTCGAGAACCATGGCCTTGGTGCTGTCCGCCTTCCAGTTGGTGCTCTTCCCAATCGGAACGGTCCTAGCGGCCTACACCGTCTTTGTCCTGTCGCATCAAGTTGCCATCGATGCCTTCGGGGCCTGCTGTTCAGTGGAGAACGGTCGGTTGGCGGCCGCCGGAGCGTGAGTGCGGCCACGATCGCGACGCGGATCCCAGAATCAAGACCCTCAGGCGTACGCGGCCCGGAGCGGAGGCAACGATGCTGACCCAGGGTGAGATGCGGCCCTTGCGCACGGGTGGGTCGGTGGTCGTATTCCTGGCGATCACGCTGCTCGGCATCGTGTGCTTCTACGTGGTTCGGCCAGGCCTGGAACAGGCGGGGTGGGCCTCCTACCCCTCCTACCTGGCCTCCCTTTCGGTCGTCTTCGTTGTGATGCTGGTCTGGTCCGTCGTTTCCTATCTGTCCGAAGGCCACCCGCGGACGTTCCAAGCGTTCCTCCGGCGCAACCGGCTGGAGCCGGTCGGCGGCAAGGTCATGTTGTGGGGACTGGGCCTCGGTGCCCTCATGTTCTTGCTGACCGCGGCCTTCTCTCCACTGTTTTCACGGGCGATCTCGGCCGGCCTGCTGCCGCTGCCGGCCGGGATCCCGGATTACCTGGATCCGTCTAGACAGCAATCCCTGGGGCTCCTGAAGGGGCAATTCGTTGCGCAAGGCGTCCTGCCGTGGATCCCGAGTGTCCTGATCCTCAACATCGCCGCAGAGGAGCTGTTCTGGAGAGGCATGATCTTTCCGCGTCAGGAGCTCGTGCACGGCAAGCGCACCTACATCGTTCACGGACTCATCTGGGCCTTCAGCCATCTGTTCCAGTACTGGATGCTGCCTCCCATCCTGATCGGCTCGCTAGCGCTCGCCTGGACCGTTCAGCGCACACGCTCGACCTGGGTCAGTGTCCTGGCACATCTGGTGAACAACGGCTTGCCGTTCCTGTTGATGCTGTTCCTTTCCAGCTAGTCCTGCGAATGCAGGGCTAGGAGAACCGCGATGAAGAACAGACACTCTGCAACGAACACTTACGGACCGAGCAGCACCTGCGGCACTGCGCGGGTCGTGAAGACGCAAGACCATAGGGCATCGCTGCGCCTGATGGCAGGGTTGGTCGTCCTCGCCCTGATGATGACGGCATGCTCCACGGCAGCCAAGGGCGCGCCGGCCGCTGTTGCACCCCAGCCGCTTGCACCCCAGGCCAAGGCGGGGAGCCTGCCGCCCGTCCTGCTCCGCGTGGTCGAACGGGAAGAAGTCTCAGACGGGTTCTTGTATATCTATGATGACATCTACTTCACGGACCCGGATGGAGACGCCGTTGTGATGACCTACACCCCAGTCTCATCCTCGCTGCCCTACCCGTTGAATTTCACCGATGACCCCATCGAGGCCTCCCCGGAGGAACAGAAGGGCGAAGCGCTGTTCACCGTAGCCGGAAGATGCTGGCAGAAGTTGGAGTTGGCCTTTGAGAGCCAGATCGTCGATCAAGCCGGCAACAGGAGCGAACCGGTGCTCTTCACGCTCTCCTGTACGGCCCCCCAGCCTCTGGACACCACGCCCTATCTGGTCGCGGGACTCCGTATGGCTTTGCCGATCGCCCTGATCCTGTTGTTGGGTTTCTGGCTGGTCTTCCGCAAGCGCCCTTCCGAGAGGCTGCCGGCGCTTCGTTCCATGCTCTTGATGCTCTGCCTGCTCCTGCTGGTCAAGTTCGTGCAGCTCATCCTGCATGAAGGTGGGCACTCGTTGTACCTCCTGGTTCGCGGCATACCCATCACCTTGTACGTCCATCCCTTCGACTTCGCGGGCTACTCCAGGCCGATGATCGACGCCAGCGTCTGGTCGCACCTCCTGGGCTCTGCAATGGCGATCCCGGCTTCCATGCTGATCTCCCTGCCGTTCTGGAAGCGCCGTTCGCTTGCCTTGCTCCCCCTGGTGATGCTCTTCCCTTATGTTGCGCTCAACGATGGCATGAACGTCATGGGGTTCGGCGGTGACTTCTGGAACCTGGTTCAGGTCACCGGAATGTCCGCCATTCCGTTCCTCATCCTGGGAGGATTGCTCGTCCTCGTCGGAATCATCTCCTGGCTCGCGATTCTTCCCCTCGCCGGCCTGGAGCCGCAGGATCGCAAGCCCTTGTTCGTGTTGCCTGCCGCGATGTTTGTGTGGGGAGCTGTCTCCCAGCTCGTGGCCCTTATCGTCGTGCCCGGCTCACCGATCGACGCCGAGTACTTCCTGGGGCGGGAGATCCTCACTTCCGCCAATTCGATCCTGATGATGACGCTCATCGGCGCGTTTCTGGCCGTAGTCTATGTCACGCTCTGGCGCTGGGCCTTCCCCCGGCTGCCTGCCTGGCTGCGGACGGAGAGGGTGGATCTGGCCTGGAAGGACTTGCGTCTTCCCATCGTGCTGGCCGTTCTGAGTATCGTGATCGGGCTGGTCGTCATCACCTAGGAGCGCAGGGTACACGGGCAACATCAGACACTGATAGGGAGTTGACGACATGCAGAGCCACGCACCGGTCCAATCACCGCAGGCCGCACTGAAGGGCGCTCCCAGAGTCTTGGCCGCGCTGGCATTCCTGGCGGCTGCCCTGGCAGTGTCCGTCCCGGTCTACGGCGGCTGGCTGTCGGGGGACTTGGCGCGAGCCTTCCGTTTCGGCATGCCCGTGCTGTGGGGCGTCCTCGCTCTGGCCACCGCGAAGAACGAGCGCGGGAAGGCCTTCACCCCCATCCTGCTCGGCCTGTTCGGCGTGTCCCTGGGCTTCGCTCTTGCCTACGTCGTGGGGAGCCGCCCGATCGACTTGCTCGGATTGTCGTGGCGCACCCCGAAGGGGGCGGCGGTCGACAAGATCTTCTCCGAAGTCATCACCGTCTCCGCCGCGCTCTTCATGGCAACGGTTCTCTCGCGGCGGAGCCTCGCGTCGCTCGGCCTGCGAGGCGGGAGGGTGGGGCTGAGCCTCGCTCTCGGC
>JAZDLC010000143.1:0-2274 GCA_043802345.1 Planctomycetota bacterium
CTGGCGACCTCGTTGACGTGCCAGCCTCGCACGCAGATCCGCCCCTGGTTGGTGGGATGGGTCATGCTGGGGTAGGCGCCGGTGAGGTGGGTCCCGGCGCTCTCCAGGTAGATCCCACAGCCCACACCGCAGAACGTGCAGGTGGTCAGCGTGTGGGGCATCCCGTGTCCCTCCTTTAGATTCCCGTGTCGTCGGTCGGCATCGGCGTATCCCGAGATGTCACAATCGACTGTAGTGGTTTCACTGCAATTCCGGTGCTACCCTGGTCGAAGCGCGCGCAGAATTTGAGAATTATCCCCTGAAACGTGGCAGGGGCTTGACTAAGGAGGGATCGGACCGATCAATGCTTAGGCCGGCGCAGGTCGGTAAATCGGTGCACAGAGGGGCTACGGGGGGGAGCCTGGTGGGAATTTCTGTCTCAGATTTGCTCCATATTTCACAAGTCGCAGGGGGGGGCGAGAGGGGCGGACTTACACGGGTTCCGGTGGTGGGGCGGACGTTCGGTACGATGAGCCCGGACGACAGGGGGCGAGTTGTGATTGACATAAGTCGGCTCAGGTTTTATATTTTCTTATGTATAAGCTATGTTTGAACGCCGGCTAGAGGATAGCGCTCATGAAATTCGACCAGTTCACCTTCAAGGCCCAGGAAGTGATTCAGGCTGCCCAAAAGACGGCAGAGGAGATGCAGCATCAGGCTGTGGACATCGAGCACCTCCTCTTGGCGTTGGTCGAGCAGACCGATGGCATTCTCATTCCCATTTTGCAGAAGATTGGCGCCAGTCCGGGGCAGATCGCCACGGGATTGCGCCAGGAGATGGGGAAGTTGCCGAAGGTTTACGGGCCGACCCAGATCTACATGACGCCGCGCCTCAACGAGGTCTTCAAGCGTGCGCAGGACGAGGCGGGGCGCCTCAAGGATGAGTATATCGGCGCGGAGCACTTGCTGCTCGGCGTCCTTGACGAGCCCTCGGGGCCGGCCAGTCAAGTCCTCCGGGCGGCCGGCATCACCAAGGATGCCGTCTATTCCGCCCTGCAGACCGTGCGGGGAGGGCAGCGGATTACCGATCCGAATCCCGAAGAGAAGTATCAGGCGCTGCAACGCTACAGCCGCGACCTGACCGATCTGGCGCAGAAGGGAAAACTGGACCCGGTGATCGGCCGAGACGAGGAGATCCGGCGGGTGATTCAGGTGCTGTCCCGGCGGACGAAGAACAACCCTGTCCTGATCGGGGAGCCGGGGGTCGGCAAGACGGCCATCGTGGAGGGGTTGGCGGAGCGGATCGTCCGCGGGGACGTGCCTGAGTCCCTGAAGGAGAAGCGGGTCGTCGCCCTGGATCTCGGCGCCCTGGTGGCCGGGACCAAGTATCGGGGGGAGTTCGAGGACCGGCTCAAGGCGCTGCTGAGAGAGGTGACCCAGGCGGAGGGGAGGATCATCCTCTTCATCGACGAGCTCCACACGCTGGTGGGAGCGGGCGCGGCCGAAGGGGCCGTGGACGCCAGTAACATGCTGAAGCCGGCGCTGGCCCGTGGCGAGCTTCGCTGTGTCGGCGCCACGACGCTGGACGAGTATCGGAAGCGGATCGAGAAGGACGCGACCCTGGAGCGGCGGTTCCAGCCCATCGTGGTGCGCCAGCCGAGCGTGGAAGACACCATTTCGATTCTGCGAGGGCTGCGGGAACGCTACGAGGTCCATCACGGTGTCCGGATCCGGGACGCGGCGCTGGTGGCCGCAGCCACCCTGTCGCACCGGTACATCACCGACCGGTTCCTGCCCGACAAGGCCATCGACTTGGTGGACGAGGCGGCCAGCATGCTCCGGATGGAGATCGACAGCCTGCCCGTCGAGCTGGACGAGGTCGAGCGCAAGATCCGCCAGTTCGGCATCGAGCGCGAGGCGATGAAGCGGGAGACCGATCCCGACACGCTGGAGCGGCTGGAGCGGCTGGAGGTGGAAGCGGCGGAGCTGGAGAAGCGGCAGAGCGAGCTGCGGGGCCGCTGGGAGCGGGAAAAGGCCGGCATCCAGCGCATCCGAGCGCTGAAGGAGCAGATCGAGAGCGCGCGGCTTCGCGCCGAGAGGGCCGAACGCGAGGGAGATCTGGGAAAGGTCGCCGAGATTCGGTACGGCACGCTGACCGGTTTGGAGAAAGAGCTAGGCGGCGAGCAGGCCGCTCTGGGAGCCCTGGTCGGACAGGATCGGATGCTGAAGGAAGAGGTGGACGAAGAAGACATCGCCAAGATGGTTTCCCGCGGGACCGGCATCCCGGTGGCGAAG
>JAZDLC010000144.1:0-11213 GCA_043802345.1 Planctomycetota bacterium
CAGCCCGCTATCACCCAGTTGCTCGTTGGCCCGGGCCGCGCCCTGATCGACCAGGTCGCGCAGCGTCAACGACCGATCGACTCCGCTCCAGGGATTCGCGCTCCCGAATAGCTGCGTCAGAAAATCGGCGACCCGGTTCGCGGTCTCCGCCTCCTGGCTGGCCCGGTCCCGTTCGCGGGCGATCCTCGCCGTCTGGATCGACATCACGAAACCGAAGCCGATCAGGCTGATCAGCAACAGCGCCGCCAGGGCCACCGGCACCGGGTGCCGCCGCACGAGCTTGCGCAGCAGATACCAGGCGCCCGGCGGCCCGGCCACGACCGGCTGATCGGCGAGATGCCGGCGGATGTCCGCCGCCAGATCAGAAGCCGACTCGTACCGATCACTCTGCTCCTTCGACAGCGCCCGCAACACGATCCAGTCCAGATCCTTCGGCAGCGTTGGCACCAGCGCCCTCGGAGCCGATGGCCGAGCATCGGTGATGATCCGCATCGCCTGGGTCAGGTTGGCGTCCGAGAAGTCGAACGGAAGCCGGCCGGTCAACAACTCGAACAGTACCACCCCCAGGGAGTACACGTCCGTGCGCGTGTCGATGTCGCCCGCCGCTCCCGCGATCTGCTCCGGGCTCATGTAATAGAGAGTACCGACAATCTCTCCGGTCTGGGTCATCCGGACCGAAAGCTCCTCGTCCCGCGCGACGGTCCGCGCAACGCCGAAGTCGATCAGCTTCGGATTCCCGGAGCTGTCCACGATGATGTTCGATGGCTTCAGATCGCGGTGGATGACCCCCTTCTGGTGAGAGTAGTGCACCGCGTCGCAGACCTGCAGGAAGATGTTCAGACGGCTCTTCACATTCAACCCGGCCTGGTTGCAGTAGGTGATCAGGTCGAGCGCCGAAGGGACGTATTCGAGCACGATGTAAGGTTTCGAGGCTGCCCCCTCCCCTTCATCGTGAGTTCCCGACGCGAAGACCTGGGCGATGCCCGGATGCCTCAACCGAGCCAGGATCTCTGATTCGTACTGAAAGCGCCGCCGGGCGCTCTCATCGAGGATCAGGCCCCGCATCATCTTGATGGCGACGGTCCGGTGCGGATGGTGCTGCACCGCCTCGTAGACAGTCCCCATGCCGCCCGATGCGACCGCTCGCCGGATCTCGAAGTCTCCGATCGTACGCGGCGCGTCCCCGGACGGATCACGCCCCCAGCGCGGCGAACCAGGACAGGAAAGGAAGCCGGACAGTTCGCCGTGCGACCTCCTCAGGCGCCGCACCTCATCCTTCAGTTCCGGATCTCCGGCACACGCGGCCTCCAGCCGACCTTCGCGCTCCTCCGGCGGAACATCCAGTAGATCCTCGAAGGTGGAGCGAACCTGCTTCCAGCGGTCTGCCTTCATGTCGTCCCTCCTGCGGCGAGGTGATCCGAAGCGCGCGCTCACGGATGACGGCCCACCCTCCCACTTTATCAGGGTTCGCCACTCCCCTCATCGCGGGCCTGGCAAAACCGCAAGCGGCAGGCGACCCGGATTCGGTATGCTCGCCCCCCATGGACCTGCTCTTCCGGGAGGTGGCTGGTGGCGACTCAATGTGATTCCTGCTCCGCGAAGTTCGACGTCTCGGGCAAGCCTCCCGGGGCGGTTTTCAGGTGTCCGAAGTGCAAGGAAGGGCGTATCCGGGTCCCCGACCTGGAGGAACTCGAACCAGCACTGGAGCTCGAGCCGATGCCGGAACCAGAGCTCGAACCGATGCCGGAGCTGGATCCCGAGCCGGAGCCCGTTCCATCCGCAGGAACCGCGCGGCCACGCCGGGCGGCGGGCAGGACATCCCGCCACGCGCGGCCCGAGCCTTCAGGAATTTCCGGCACAGCGAAGGGAGGCATGGTTGCGGCCGCAGTCGTCGTCGCGGCAGCCGCCTTCTTCCTGCTCAGCCGGGATGATGGCGGAGGGGAGACCGGCACCGGCTCCCAGCAGACCTCTCAGTCCACGACAGGTTCCGAAAAGAGCGGCCAGAGGGGTCCGGGATCCTCCGGCCTTCAGGGCGCCACCCCGGCCGATCCGAAAGCGTTCGCCGAGGCGCGGCGCGCGGCCCTCGCGGATGGAGACGCCGCAGGCCGGGAAGAGCTGGCCGCGTTCTGCATGGAAAACAAGATGCGCACCACGGCCCGTGAACTCCGCCGGGAAGCGCTCCTGATCGCTCCGAACCAGGAGGCGACACGAACCGCTCTCGGCTTCACCCGCTACGAGGGACCGATCACGCGGTATCGCGGCCGCTGGCTCTCGAAGAAGGATCTGGAACTCGCCAGGACGTACGAGAAGCATGCCGTTTCAGGAGAGCTCGCCGGGGCCGCCACCTCCACCGACGTCTTCCTGCGGAACGCCGAGGATGCCAAGAAGAGCATGCTGAGGGAGTTCCCGGCGGATCGCTTTTCCTACAAGTTTGGCGACGGAACCATGAAGCAGCCGTTCCTGGTCCTGATCGAGAAGGCCGGCGGCAATGTCGAGAAGTACCGGGAGGAGTACGACAACGCCCTCTCCACCCTGTACGAGGAGTTCTACGGGCGGTACCAGAAGCGGTTCAAGATGGAGGAGATCGAGCGGCCGGCAACGGTGATCGTGTTCGACTCGGTCCAGACCTACTCCGCCCACCGGGACGCCCATCCCGAGGGGAACTACTCCGATCCACGGTTCATCGGAGGGTATTACCAGCCCTCGTCCCAGCGCCTGATCCTCTGGCGTCAGAACGACCTGATCGGCGTGCTGCTGCATGAGGGCGCCCACATGCTGATCCATTACGCCTTCTCGGGCCGGGGGTTCGAGGTCAGCAACCAGTCACCCTGGTTCCAGGAGGGGTTCGCGGAGTTCTTCGGCGGCCACAAGGAAGTGACCAAGATGGTGAACGGCAAGCAGGTCACTCGCTACGCCCTGGGCCAGTACCTTCCGGACCGGCACAGCACTCTGCTGCTGCTGATCTCCATGAATCGGGCCCACTCGCTCCTCGAGCTGGTCAAGATCAACGACTATGACTTCAACCAGGCGAAGGCGACGATGGGCGACGAGAAGAAATCGCCGGAGGAGATGATCGCCGCCTCAGCGCTTGTCTCGGATATCTACGCGCAGGGCTGGGCCTTCATCGTCTTCCTGAACTACGCCGACGGCGGCAAATACCGGGACGCTTTCGACGCCTACTTCGAGGCGGAAGTCAACGGAAGCGGCCACTACGGCACGCTGGCGAAGCTGCTGGGGATCACCTCTCCGGAAGGTTGGGAGCAACTGGACGAGCAGTTCAGGGCCTGGGTCAGGCTCCACCTGAAGAACGCTCTCGCGGAGCAGAACAAATGAAATCACAGACCATGCTGTTGCTTCTCGCCCTCGCCCCCCTGGCCCCCGCCGCCGACCTGGAGAGGCCGGCCCGCAAACCGGATGGCGGGGCCTACTTCGAGGTTTCAGTCGCGGTGCCCCTCAGCAGCCTGGACCTTTTGTCCGGCCCGAAGGCGAACTACCGGGGGAAGCTCTGGCTCGAGCGACTGGTCGGCAAGAAGTTCCGGGGAGGGTGCGACCTGACGATGCAGGACCGCTCCGGAAACCCGGTGACCCTCCCGGACATCGGTTTTCAGGTCGACGCCAACCTGAACGTCACCGGCGCGGAGGAAGACCTGAGCGGCCCGACGCTTCCAAATGCGCTCTGCCGGAGGGCGGTCGCCTCCTCCGGAATCTCCCTCCTGCCGGTGCGCGCCCTGCTGCCGCACCTGATGGAGTACGAGAGCCGCCAGCGCAAGGCCCTCGCGGAATGGCAGGCCGTGGGCGCCACCTCCGAGATGCGCGAGACCAACCTGGGTCCGAAGCGGCTTCGGGGCACCATGGCGGACCAGTATTTCACCCACGCCATTCGCCGCCTGCAGCCTTCAGGGTACGAGCTGCATGATTTCGTGCTCACCTGCGAGGACACCAGCGAGGAGGAGGTCATGTACGCCCGCGGGCTCCGCCTGCTCGTCCATCCCACGCTGAAACTGCCCGACGGCGGCGCTCCGCCCTCGGGAGTCCTCCAGATGCTGACGTTCTCCGCCCATCAGTTGGAGTGGCTCTCGGACCAGGAGTACCTGAGCCCGCAGGAACAGAGCAGCCTGGACAGCAAGTACGAGGACAGCCTGGTCAACGCCCTGTTCAACGCCATCGACGGAGAGGGGGTGGGAAATCCGTTCGAGAGCCCGGCCGCCTTCGCCCTGGCGAGCAGCGGACTGCTGGACGAGCGCACGATGCGGCGAATGGTCGCCCTGAAGAACTCGAAGCTGCTGACCCTCACCGCGCCGCTGGTCGTCGACAACCCCTTTGCCTTCGATCCCGAACTCCACCTGACCTTCTGGAACACCGCCGACGACCCGGCGGAGAGGCTCCTGCTCGCCGCGGCCGCGACCGTCGGCGGAGCAAAGGAGGCGGCCTTTGCGAAGGAGGGGCGAATGGCGCTCGGGTCAAACGACCCGATCGTGCTCAAGGCAGCGCTGGTGCTCGGCAAGGCGCTGAAGGACCAGGACCTGATCTCCCGGGCCGAGTGGGCGCTGGGGAGCTTCTAGCGCGGTGTCTTTGCCGCGTGCGCAGGAATCGATGGCCTGGCGAGCAAGTCAGGCACAGTCTTTGGTTGCAGCCGGTAGCCGCTTCGTGGTGAAGAGACCGCGCTACTTCGCCGAAAGACTCGCCTTCAGGAACTCGCGGTTCATCCGGGCGATGTTCTCGACCGAGATCTCCTTGGGACAGACCGCCTCGCACTCGTAGTGGTTGGTGCAGTGGCCGAACCCCTCCTTGTCCATCTGCCCGATCATGGCCCGGGCCCTCGCCGCGCGTTCGGGCCGGCCCTGCGGCAGGTACATCAAGTGGTTGATCTTGGCGGCCACGAAGAGCATGGCAGCCCCGTTGGGACAGGAGGCCACGCAGGCGCCGCAGCCGATGCAGGCGGCCGCATCCATGGCAGTTTCCGCGTCGTCCTTCGGAATCAGGATCGCGTTGGCGTCCACCGCGCTGCCGGTGTTCACCGAGATGTAGCCGCCCCGCTGGACGATCCGATCGAGCGCCGTCCGGTCGACCACCAGGTCCTTGACCACCGGAAACGCCCTGGAGCGCCACGGCTCGACGGTGATCTTGTCGCCATCCTTGAACGAACGCATGTGGAGCTGGCAGACCGTGGTGCCGGCCTCGGGGCCATGCGCCACGCCGTTGATCATCAGCGAGCAGCAGCCGCAGATGCCTTCCCTGCAGTCATGCTCGAACGCGATCGGCTCGGTCCCCTTTGCCTGAAGCTGTTCGTTGACCAGATCGAGCATCTCGAGAAACGACATATCGGGAGAGATGTCCGTGGCCGGATGCGTCTCCAACCTGCCGCGATCGTTCGGACCCGCCTGCCGCCAGATGTGAAGGGTGAGGTTCATCACTTGTAGCTCCGCGTCGCCAGGTGGACATGCTCGAACGTGAGCGGCTCCTTATGCATCACCGGCTCCTGTCCGTCGCCCTGATACTCCCAGACCGAGGCATGGCAGAAATCCTCGTCGTTCCGAAGCGCCTCGCCTTCCGGTGTCTTGAACTCCTCCCGGAAGTGGCCGCCGCACGACTCCTCCCGGGCCAGGGCATCCCGGCAGAGAACGTCGGCGAACTCGAGGAAGTCGGCCACGCGGCCGGCCTTCTCCAGGCTCTGGTTCAGCTTGTCCGCCGTCCCGAGCACCCGCAGGTTCTGCCAGAATTCCTCCCGGATCCTCGGGATCTGCTCGATCGCTATCTTCAGGCCATCCGCATGCCTTGACATGCCGCAGTTGTCCCAGACCAGCTTGCCGAGCTGCTGATGGAACGAGTCGGGAGAGCGTTCGCCGCCGATCGAGAGGAAGGTCTTGATCCGGTCCGAGACCTCGCCGCTCACCACCGAGAACTCTTTGTGGTCCGTGCCGATCTTCGACGGTCCGGACTTCGCCAGGAAATCGCCGATGGTGTACGGGATCACGAAGTAGCCGTCCGCCAGCCCCTGCATCAGCGCGCTGGCGCCGAGCCGGTTCGCGCCGTGGTCGGAGAAGTTCGCCTCACCCAGCACGAACAGGCCGGGAATCGTGCTCATCAGGTTGTAGTCGACCCACAACCCGCCCATCGTGTAGTGCGGCGCCGGATACATGACCATCGGCGTCTCGTACGGGTTCACGCCCTTGATCTTCTGGTACATGTGGAACAGGTTGCCGTACCTCGCGGCAACCTCCGCCTTGCCCATCCGCTCGATGGCGTCGGCGAAGTCGAGGTTCACGCCCAGGCCGCCCGGGCCCACGCCATGCCCCTCGTCGCACATCCGCTTGGCGGCCCGCGACGCCACATCCCGCGGCACCAGATTGCCGTACGACGGGTAGACCCGCTCCAGGTAGTAGTCCCGCTCCCTTCCGGAATCTCCGAGGCGGGCCGCTTGTCACCCGCCTTCTTCGGCACCCAGACCCGGCCGTCGTTCCTGAGCGACTCCGACATCAGGGTCGTCTTCGACATATGCTCGCCGTGCGGCGGAATGCCGGTCGGATGGATCTGCGTGAAGCACGGATTGGCGAATCCGGCGCCCTTCTTGTAGGCCCGGTACGCCGCGGTGACGTTGCACCCCTTGGCATTGGTCGAGAGATAGAAGACGTTGCTGTAGCCGCCGGTCGCCAGCAGCACCGCGTCGCCCGCGTGGCTCTCGATCTTGCCGGTGTGCAGGTCCCTGGTGACGATGCCCCGGGCGCGGCCGTCCACCACCACGATGTCGAGCAGCTCGGTGTTCGAGTGCATGTTCACCTTGCCGAGGTGAATCTGCCGCGCCAGGGCCTGGTAGCACCCCAGCAGGAGCTGCTGCCCGGTCTGCCCGCGCGCGTAGAAGGTCCGCTGGACCAGCACGCCGCCGAACGACCGGTTGGCCAGGGTGCCGCCGTACTCCCTCGCGAACGGCACTCCCTGAGCCACGCACTGATCGATGATGTTGGCGCTCACCTCGGCCAGGCGGTAGACGTTCGCCTCGCGGGCCCGGAAGTCTCCCCCCTTGACCGTGTCGTAGAACAGCCGCTGCACGCTGTCGCCGTCGTTCTGGTAGTTCTTGGCGGCGTTGATGCCGCCCTGGGCCGCAATCGAGTGCGCCCGCCTTGGCGAGTCCTGGAAGCAGAAGCACTCCACGTCGTACCCCAGCTCCGCCAGGCTGGCCGCGCCCGCTCCACCCGCGAGCCCGCTGCCCACCATGAGCAGCTTGAACTTCCGCTTGTTCGCCGGATTGACCAGACTGATGGCAGCCTTGTGCCGGCTCCACTTCTCGCTGATCGGGCCTTCTGGAATGTTCGCGTCGAGTTTCATCGCGGGGGCCTCCGTTACTCGACTAGACCGAGCAGAACGGACAGGGGAATCAGGACGTATCCAAGGAAGATCACGATGGCGACGAATCCGCCAAACGAGCCCTTCAGCCAGACCAGCCGGGGGTGGGTCACACCCAGCGTCTGGAAGGAACTCGACACACCATGGGAAAGATGCAGGGCCAGCAGCCCCATCGACACCACGTAGATCAGCACGACCCACGCGTTCGAGAACCCGGCGATCATCATGCCGTAGACATCCTTCCGCTCGGCTTCACCAACCACTTCCGTGATCTGGCTTGCCGCGGGCTGGATGGCGCCCACGGTGAAGTGCAGCAGGTGGAAGAGGACGTACGCGAGCAGGATCAGCCCCGTAAGCAGCATCGTGCGTGACGCGTAGGTCGACTTCTGGGGCGTGACCATCTTGTACGGCACCGGCCGGGCCGCCCGGCTGCGGTTCCAGGTCACCAGCGCCGACACGACATGTGCCAGGAGCAACACCAGCATCACGGACCGGACTCCCCACAGGACCGGACCCGAGCTCTGCAGGAGCTCCGCGTAGTTGTTGATCGCTTCCCGGCCGACGAAGATCTGCAGGGTGCCGACCAGATGGCCGACCACGAACAGAAAGAGCGCCAGGCCGGTCAGCGCCATCACGGTCTTGACTCCGATCGTGGAGCCGATGGTCTGCCTCAGGCCACTCATTTCCGCCTCTGTTCCTATTCCTACTCGGGGACGCCAGACAGACCGCGCAGCCTATCGAAACTCGCGCCACGGACCGAAGAGGTTTCGACCGTCGAAGATGTTTTTCAGGATTCGAAGAGCAGATCGAGTAGCAGAGGTCGAACGTCGGTGGCGGAGAAGCGATCTCGAGCCAACCGTTTCCGCGAGCAGATCAGCACGGGCCCCTCGTCTTCCCGGTCCGGAAGGCGTCCGTGGGAACCTTTCACCAGGCTGGCGTCCAGTGAGATCACATCCAGCAGATACCTCATGCCGAGCCGCTTCTTCAAGAGCGCGCCCGCCACTTTCAGCTTCGGGAGGCGGATCTTCGGATCGAGGAACAGTTCCACCGGGTCGTATCCCGGCTTCCGGTGGATGTCGACCGTGCGGGCGAAGTCGGGAGCGAGTTGATCGTCGAGCCAGTAGTAGTAGGAAAACCAGCGATCCGCGGCGGCCACGGCCACCAGTTCTCCGGATCGGGGATGGTCCAGGCCGGACTCACGCTTCTCCTCTTCGCCGAGGACCCGCTCGATCCCCGCGGTCGCCTCGAGCAGCCGCCGCACCGGCCCGAGATCCTTCGCGTCGGCGACATAGACGTGAGCCACCTGGTGGTCCGCCACCGCGAAGGCCCGCGAACAGCCGGCGTCGAGCAGCTCTCCCACCAGATTCTCCTCGACCCGCAGATACCCCCCTTCCCGCAGCACCCGATTGATCGCCACTGCCCCGCTCACGGCAGTGATGCCGTACTCGGAGACCGCCACCACCTCGGTGCCCTCAGCCCGGGCCTGGTCGATCAGCTCGCCGGCCACCTGATCCACCTCGCGCACCCGCTGCTCGATGCGCGGATCGTCCGGGCCGAGCCGCTGCAGGTCGTAGTCGAGGTGCGGCAGGTAGACGAGCGCGAGGGACGGTCTTCTGGTCCGGATCACCTCCTGCGCGGCCTGCCCGATCCAGCGACTCGAGGCGAGCCCGGCCCGCGGCCCCCAGAAGTCGAACAGCGGAAAGCGGCCGAACTTCTGGTTCAGTTCCCCCTTCAAGCCGGGCGGATCGGTCCAGATGTCCGGCACCTTGCGACCGTCGGCGAAGTAGGCGGGACGGGGGGTGACCGTGGCGTCGAAACCCCCGTACATGGCGTACCACCAGAAAAGGTAGGCCGAGGTGAAGGCGGGGTCTCGCGCCTTCGCCTCGTCGAACAGCCGGTCCCCTGCGAGCAGCCGGTTCGACTGGCGCCAGAACCGCACCTCCGCCTGGTCCCGCGAGTACCAGCCGTTGGCCACGATCCCGTGCTCCTTCGGCAACCGTCCGGTGAGAAACGTCGTCTGCACCGGGCAGGTCACCGCCGGGAAGACCGTCTTGAGCGGGGCGAAGAACCCCTCGCTCGCCAGACGCTCCAGCCGGGGCGCCCACCCGTGCAGATGGGATGGGGTCAGTCCAACGACGTTGAGCAGCAGGACGGAGCGCAAACCGATCTACCGGCCCGCGATTCTCGGCGCCCGCAGCCCCCGGACCAGATCCTCCTCCTGCGGAGAGTACTGCTCGACCAGGTCGGCCGCGACCCGCCGCAGATCGCCGTAGCTGGCGACGCGAATCTCCGCGCCGGTCACCTCTTCGACCCGGGCAGCGCCAGGCGGCTTCACGCCGCGCTCCGCCGCATCCTGAAGCGCCCGCTCGATCTCCGCGGCGCCCAGCTCTTCCGGCAGGCCTGGCGGACCGAAGAAGATCGGCGCTGAAGCGAGTGGAAGGTCGCCCGGCACCAGCACCACGAGACGGCCCGACTCGTCCCCCCGGTTGACCCGTTCCGCGATCTGGTTCCCGACGTAGAGCACCGGCTCCTCCGTCTGCCTGGGGAAGACCAGATCCCTGTCGACCTCCAGCACCAGCAGGTACCCGCTCCTCACCTGCGGCCGCTCCGCCCGCCAGGCGTGCTGGTATGGCGTATCCAGCGCGAATCTCCGGGCGCTCACGAGCACCACCTTGGAGAGTTCCGGGTCGCTCGGAATCGGCGGCGGCGCGATATCACCCTGCAGACTGCTGCGGTACGCCAACAGTCCGCCCGCCAGGCCCAGGCCGAGGATCAAGATCAGGGGGAATGTGGATTTCATGGCATGGGCTCCCGCTCAGTCCGTCGTCAATTCCAGGTCGTCCAGCCCGATCCGCCCCGAGGGCGTGCCGAACGTCGCACCGAAGTCAAACCGCACCGCCGCAATGTCGGTCAGGTCCAGCGGGCTTCCATTGTTCTGGAAGTCGGCCAGCCGGATCCGGATCGTCTCGAACTCGCTGTTCCACCCCACGCCCGAAGTCCCACATCCCCCCCGCTGGTACGGTTCCTCGATCCCGCCGCCGTAGGCGCCGATGCCGATCGAGCTCTCCGCACCGGCGCCGTCGATCAGCGACACCCGGAAGGTGGTGTCTCCCAGGTAGGCGGTGGTGTTCGGATGGCGCGTTCCCTGGGCGGCCCGGAACGAGAGGTACGCGAACCGCGTGACATCGGCCTGGTCCGGGATCAGATCGAAGGTCATTGAGCGGTCCACCGCTCCGTCATAGCTGAACACGATGCCATTGCTGTTGTCCGAGCTTCCGTCCATCGTGAAACCGTTGAATGCGTCGCCGGCATCGTGGTTGAAGGTGGTGTTCCCATCGTCCAGATGACCCTCGCTGAGATCGGTGACCGTGAAGTTCACCGCCCCTCCCGAGCTGGACAGGATGGGTGAACTGTTCGATTCGAAGTCATCGATCACGAACTTTCCCGACTCCTCTCCATCCCGGTACATCAGGTCGGCCACCACGCACGCATCGTTGACCGGCGCCCCGATCGGATGGAACCGCTCGTACTGCCTCCAGAGGAAGTCCTTGGCCGGGATGTTCCCCTCGATGTGGTGCTTCACCAGCGGCAGCAGGTACCCCTTCATGATCTCGTGGGTCTGGCTGCGCCCGACCTTGCACGGTCCGGCGGCCCAGGAACCGCCGCCGCCGTCATGGAAGTCTCCATGGCCGACGCCGTGAAGCGAGATCGACTGGCGGATCTGCTCGGCCCGGTCATGCAGATGGAACGACTGCGCGCCGTTCTGGGAGGCGCACCCGGTCACGTCCGAGTCCGCGCCGCCCACCCAGAGATGGAAGTTGGCGCCGTGCGGGTTGGAAGAGCTGAACCCGCCGAAGTCGACCGGGGCGATG
>JAZDLC010000145.1:0-7645 GCA_043802345.1 Planctomycetota bacterium
TTCCATCAGTACGGAGGCGGCGATCTCCTTCCCGGTCAGGCCGATCGCCCGCAGGAGCCCGATCTCCCGCACCCTCTCCACCAGCGAGAGCGAGAAGGCGTTGTAGATCACGAACAGCCCGAGCAGCAGCGAGAGGAAGGCGGCCATGCGGACCGATTTGCGGAAGGCCCGCTGGTCGACCCGCTCCCCCGCGAGCGAACCCTTCGGCTTCTCGATCACGAACGACGCCTTCCAGCGCTCGCGGACGTCCTGGTAGATCGCGTTATCCGCCAGCTTCGCCCAGTAGAGCGGCTGGACATGCGCATCCCGGAACAGGTCAAGCCCCCGGGCATAGGGCACCAGGACGGCTCTGCGCCGCCCCAGGTTCCACCGCTTCAGCAAACCGGTGACGACAAAAGGCTCCGGTTCGCCGCTGACCTGCTCCCCCCTGCACCTCGACCATCTGCCCCTGCCGGCACTCGTGCACCGCCGGAAGGGCGCGCTGGAGCGCCAGGGAATCGCCCACGGCCACCCCCAGCTCGGCGGCCAGAGCTTCCGGAAGCAGCACCTCGCTGGCGTCGTTCCCGCTGAAGGTGCTTCCTTCTTCCAGTTCGTACGCCTGGAACTCGACGCCGGCGTTCCGGTCGAGGGCCACGAGTTCCAGGTCCTCGGCCGAGTCCGGACTCCCGGGCGGTCCAGGCACGCGGATGCGCGAGAAGAAGACCGGAGAGGCGTGGATCAGGTCCGGGTCCTCCAGCAGTTCCCGCGGGGCGCCGGTCCCGGTCGCGCCCGCCTCCAGCGGCCGGATCACCAGGTCGAGCTTCGGATCGAAGGAAGGCCGGCGGCTCATCTCGGTCAGGATCGTGTTGTGGTCCACGATCAGGACCGAGAGCACGGTGGAGATGCCCACGGCGATGCCGAGGATGGCGGTGAGCGTCCGGGCTGGCCTAGAGACCAAGGAGCGCCATGCGATCCGCAATGCGAGTTTCCACTGCATCCGGGCCCTCCAGCATCTCGTCCAGTAGTTCACCGTCTCTCAAGAAACGGACTTGATCCGCCTGCGCGGCATCGCGGGGATTGTGGGTCACCAGCAGTACGGTTCGTCCCAGGTCGTCAACTGCCTGGCGCAGCAGACGGAGCACCTCCATGCCGGCGCGGGTGGAGAGATTGCCGGTCGGCTCGTCCGCCAGCACGATCGGCGGCTCGTGGACCACGGCCCGCGCGATCGACGTGCGCTGCATTTCGCCGCCCGAGAGGGCGTGTGGTCGGCGGTCGAGCAGCTTCCCCAGGCCGAACCGCTCGACGATCTTCTGGAACCGCTGGTCGTCCCGGGGACTTTTGACGCCCGCGAGAGTGAGCGGCAGGCCGATGTTCTCCGCCACCGTCAGCGTCGGCACCAGGTTGAAGAACTGGAAGACGAAGCCGATCTTCTCCCGGCGGAGCATGGTGCGCTGACGTTCCGACAGCTCCGAGAGATCCTGGCCGTCCACCCGCACCGTGCCGGAAGAGGGCGTGTCCAGGCCGGCAAGCAGGTTCAGGAGGGTTGACTTGCCGCTGCCCGAGGGGCCGGTGATGGCGACGAACGACCGCTCCACGACCTTGAGCGAGACGCCTTTCAAGACCGCTTCGCTCACCTTCCCCTGCCGGTAGATGCGCATCAACTGCTCGGTCTCGAGGACGAATCTTCTCGGTTCGGTCATCTCTGGTCCGCCGGCTTCGCTGCTCCACTCTTGCGGGCGCTTTCGGCCAGAACCCGTTCCAGCCTGCGGAAGTACTCTCCCGCTTCCTCGGTCCGGCCGTCTTCCTGGCACATGGTCATCATCTCGTTCAGGGCCATGAAGGCGTCAGGGTAGATACGCAGCGCGCGTTCGAACTGCTGATACGCTTCCCTGCGGTCACCCAGTTGCTTGGCCACCCCTCCCAGACCCTCGTGGCACCGGTACAGCGTCGGCTCCAGCTCCAGAATCTCCAGGTACGCCTCCCGGGCCTCCTGCCAGTGCGAAAGCAGGAACAGGTTGTCGGCCCGCTCACAGAGCATTCGCAGCGTGATCTCCCGGACCGGGTCCGGAATCGCGCCGGGCGGCATGCCGCCCGCGAGGGCCAGGATCCCCAGCGAATAGAAGCGGACCGCGTCCCGGGCATGCTTGATCCCCAGGTCACCCCGGGCCTTCGCCTCCTGGCGCAACTGCAGCGCGACCCGCTTGAAATTCTCCGGCAGGGCCGGGCTGAAGCGGCCGGTCTCGTAGGCGCGGCGATACCAGGTCGCCGCCTCACGAGGACGGCCGGAGACCGCGGAGATCGTGCCCAGGGCTTCCAGGGCTTCGGCCGCGCCGGGCCGGGCCAGGACCAGGCTCTCCAGGGAAGTGCGGGCCTCCTCGAGCATGTTCCGCGCGCTCTGCCGGATCCGTTCCGCGTCCTCCGCGAGCCCCGTCCGCTCATGCTGCTCCGCGCTCTCGAGCATGTGCTGCGCCAGAATCGAGAGGACCGTGCTCCGGCCCACGATGGCCGCCTCGTGTCCCGGCTCGTGCGCGAGCGCCCGCTCATACGTTTTCAACGCGCCCCAGGCGTCCAGTTCCCGCAATCTCGCCTCGGCCAGGTGGATCAGCAGCGGGACGGGGCGCTCGGCTCCCTCCACCGCCGCGGCGATCAGCCGGGTGTCCGATTCGAACTCCCCGCACCGGAACCAGGTGCGCGCACCCAGAGGGACCGCGAGCAAGCAGAGGAGAGCTGCCGCCAGCACGTTTCGTCCCCGCCTCAATCGTCCACTGAGAAGACCCAGAAGAACCGCCACGATCAGCAGCGCGCCCGCCGAGGGCACGAACAGATACCGTTCGAAGAACGGAAACGGAATGTGGCGATAGGTGTACGAGATCGGCACCAGGTTGGAGGCCGGAAGCAACGTCAGCAGCAGCCACCCCGCGCCGAGCCGGAGCGGCACGGACCGGGCGCGCAGGAGGAAGAACAGCGCCAGCAACAGGGCCAGTCCGATCCAGATGCGCGGGTCCGAGGCGGCCGTGATCAGCTTCACGTCGTGCACGATCGACAACTTCGCCGGCCAGACCAGCAGGCCCAGGTAGGAGGGGAGCAGCCCGAGAAAGGTCAGCAACCGCTGCGCCAGGGTTCCCTCTCCGGTCCAGGCCTCCGCGGGAGGAACAATGCCGAGCGCCAGCGTTTTCAGCAGGAAGAAGACGGCCGCCAGCACAAGGCAGGCAGAGAGCGTGACCAGGGCGGTCCGGCGGCGCGCCGCTGCTTCGAGGCTCCCGAGAAACGGAATCGCCGCCACCGCCGGCAGCAGGATGACCGCCGACTCCTTGCAGAAGAGCGCCGCCGCGAACAGGAGTGAGGCGATCCGGGCCGACCCTCGCAGGGAGGCCGAAAGGGCCAGGAGCACGCAGCCGAGCACCAGCGGATCGGTCCGGCCCGTGATCAGCGCCAGCGACTCGGTGTGGACTGGATGGACCGCGAACAGGAGCGCGGTCGAAAATGCCAGCGGAGCCAGGGCTGGAATCGCCCGCAGCAGCCGGAAGAGCAGCAGCACCACGGCGGCGGACAGCAGCATGTTATCGAGGTGGTACCCCCAGGCCCGGTGGCCGTGAATGCGGGCCTCCAGCCAGTAGGTCAGGCGGGTCAGCGGGCGGTAGTATCCGGAAGCCGGCTCGCCCGACGCATTCTTCCCGAACAGGTCTCCGGTGAACACCTCGATCAGGCTGGTGGCCGGCTGCCCGACGGCCGACGGGGCATCCGTCTCGAGCAGGAGCTGGTCGTCGTAGACGAAACCGTTCCGGAGGGTCGGAGCCAGGGGCAGCATGGCCGCCAGCAGGAGGAGCAGCATCTCCGCCAGCCACCGGGTGCGGCAGCGAACGACAGGCAGGTGGGCGTCCGGATCAGCGATTGGCGTCGTAGAACTTCTTGATCAGCAAAACGACCAGTTCCTGGTTGTCGTAGTGCAGTCCTGGATACAGGGGAAGAGACATCACTTCCTTCGCGGCCCGCTCTGCCTCCGGCAGGGAGCCGACCTCGTACCCGAGATGCTTCATCGACGTCTGCAGGTGCGCTGGAATCGGGTAGTAGACCTGGACGTCCACCCCTTCCTCCCGCAGGAAGGCCCGCAGCTCGTCCCGCTGATCGACGCGAATGACGTACTGATGCCAGTTGGGGACGACATCCGGCGCGATCTTGGGGAGAATCACATCGTCCAGCAGCTGCTGTTCCTCGAACATGGAGTTGTAGGTCGCCGCCGCCTCGCCCCGCTGTTCGGTCCACTCCTTGATGTGCTTCGCCTTGACGCGAAGAGTGGCGCATGTGAGCGCGTTCAATCGGTAGTTGCCGGAGCAGACCGGATGCGTGTGCGCCTCCGACTGACCGTGGTTCCTGAGCTGGCGGATCTGCTCGATGACTCCCTCGTCATCCGAGACCACGAGCCCCCCCTCGCCGAGCGCTCCCAGGTTCTTCGACGGATAGAACGAGAAGCAACCAGCATCGCTCATGCCGCCGGCCGGCTTCCCCTTGTAGGAGGAAAGCAACGCCTGGGCCGCGTCCTCGACCACCATCAGGCTGAACTGATCGGCCAGTTCGAGGATCGGATCCATGTTGGCGCACTGCCCGTAGAGATGCACCGGCAGGATGGCCCGGACCTTCGTCTGCTGGCTGTTGTGGCTGGTCACCTTCTTGCCGTTGATCACGCCGTCGTCGACGTAGTCGTAGACGCGCTCCGGCTTGAGGCACATGCTCTCCGCGTCGATGTCGACGAAGACCGGTGTCGCGCCCAGGCGAACGATCGCGGCCGTCGTGGCAAAAAAGGTGAAAGGCGTCGTCAGAACCTCGTCCCCGGCCGTAACACCCAATGCCTGGAGGGCTGTCACCAGGGCGTCCGTGCCGTTGCTGACCGCGGCGGCGTGGGCGACACCGATCAGCTCGGCCATCTCGCTTTCCAGACCCTCGACCTCGGGACCACCGATGAAACGACCCGACGCCAGCACGCTGTTCATCGCGGCCCGCAGCTCCTCCATGATGGGCTCGTGGAGCAAGTTGATATCGAGTTGCGGGACTTTCATGGCGACTCCGAACGATTCGTTTGGCTACCGGGCCGAAAACGTTCTTAAACTACACGCGCCCTCTCCGGCTTCAATCCGGAAATCAAGCAGGGCGGGAGACCGGAGACTCTCGGAGTGAATCCCTTGGGCGACCATTCAATAACACGACCGACCCGCGGAGCCTTGCCGCTGTTCCTGCGCGCCGCGGGGTTGTTCTTTTTCTGCGGAATTTTCGCGTCCAGCCTCCTCGCGGCACGTGCCGTGCTAGATGCCGAGACCATCCTGGCCCAGGCGGCGAAGGCGCAGCAGGCGGGCGACCTGGCCAGGGATGTCCGCAGCGTGGAACTCTCCCTGTACATTCAGATCAGGGACAAGGAAGGCGCCCGGATCGAGCTGGACGTGGAGCGGAAATTCCAGCTTCCGAACATGCTCTGGACCCGCATCAGCAACAAGGATCTCTCCAGCTCGGTCCAGCAGACCGGCTTCGACGGCAAGGTGGCCTGGAACCTCGAAGAGAAGCGTGGCAAGGCGATCTTGCTGGAGGGTCCTGACTACAAGCAGGATCGGACGGAGATCCAGAACGACCTGGAGTCGATGCGCAAGCTGATCGACTTCTTCTTTCTGGAGAACCTGCGGAAGAAGCTCCATGACCTGGAGCGGCTCCCGGATTCAGCCAGCGAATCGGACGACATTCGATGTTGGGTCGTGAAGGCCAGGGGCGACCTGGATGTGCGGTCTGGCGGCCCCGCCACGGTCACGTTCTGGATCGAACAGGAGTCATACCGGCTGCTGGGCGCCAGGCTGGTCCCGGATGATCAGCCGGAGACGTCCGAGCAGTTCTGCTTCTGGCACCATGCGAAGACTCCCCAGGGGATGGTGCTGCCGGGCTCGGTCACGATCTATCGGAACGGCGAGGAGCAGTTTTCGGAGAAGCTGGCTTTGCGGACGGTGGAAGGGAAGGACGGCGCCGTCCTGAACAACATCACTTTCAACCGGGAACTGGACAAGGAGCTGTTCAGCCCACCGGATGATTGACGCTCGCACGCTCCTGCTCCTCATTCTCGTGGCGGGATTCTCTTCCTGCTCGCCATCGGAGGAGCGGCATGAAACCTACCTGATCGTCGACGCCGACGCCCCGATGGAGGGTGTGGACGGGTTGCCGGGCGCCGTGTTCGCCTACGACCGGACCGCGAACAGCCTGGCGAGATTCAGCGCGGATTCCCGCTTCGTCGATCCGCAGATGGCGGTGTTCGAACCCGATGGGAAGATCCTGCTGAGTGATTCCTCCGCGACTCCTTCCGGGACGCGCGGCGGCACGGGCGCCCTGTTCCGGATCGATGGGCGCAGCGGCCAGGTCCTGGGTCTCTTCACGTCACCGCTCTTCATGGCTCCCAACGCCCTGGCCCTGGGTCCGGACGGCACGATCTATGTCACCGACCGGTATGCCCAGCCCGCAGGGTGCGAAGGACGCGGAGTGGTCTTTGCCGTCGACGGGAACTTCGAGCGGTGTGAGGTGGCGATGACCGACGCCCGCTTCGCGGCACCCGCCTTCGTCGTGTGGGAGCCAGAAGGGTCGCTGCTGTTGCTGGACGCGGACACTCCGACCGGGACTCCGGGCGATGAGGGGGTGTTCTTCCGCTCCGTTCCGGGAAGCGGCGAGGTGAAGGATGTAGGACACCTGGCCGGGACGATCAGCCCCCTGGGGTTCCTGCGGGAGCCGGAGGGGAGCTTGCTCGTGTTCGACGCCAATGCCGATCCGCACCGGCTGGGGGGGCCGCTGGGCGCCATCTTCCGCTTCCTGCCGGAAACCGGGGTGACGACGCTGCTCCTCTCGCGCCAGCCTCTGCGCGACCCGGTGCGCGGTTGCCTCGCGGACGACGGCAAGGTCCTGTTCGTGGATGCCAACTCCGATCCGCTGAAGCGCGGTCCGGATGTGGCGGGGCGGGGTCAGAACATCACCGGCTGCGGCGCCCTTTTCAGCTTCGATCGCCGCACGTCGGAGCTCGAGTTGCTGCTCTCACCGGAGGAATTCGTCAATCCGGTCAGCATCACCAGGCGGCCATGAAGTTCCTGCTCCGGCCGCTGCTTTCACTGGTGGTCCTGCTTCTCCTGCTCGGCGGCGCGGAGTTGACCGTACGGCTCTTCTTCTCCGAGTCGCTGAAGAGCAAGAACATCCATGCGGAGGCGCAGCGGCTGTATGCGGGCGCGAGAATGCTGGAGGCGGTGGAACGCGACGGCCTGCGGTACCGGGGGCGACCGGGAGCCGTGGTCGAGATCCACGGCGTGCGGTACGAGCACAACTCCCTCGGATTGCGCGGCCCGGAACTCGACCCGGATCCGGCGTCGCGTCTGTTCAGGATTCTCCTTCTCGGAGACTCGAACACCTACGGCTGGGGCGTCCCTTTCGACCAGACCTTCGGCCAGGTCGCCGAGCGGCTGCTGAACGATCGGCTCGCCACCCGCCGGCGCATCGAGGTGATCGATGCCGGATTCGTCGGCTACAACAGCGGCGACGCCGAGGCCCTCTACCGCAGCCTGGAAGAGCGCGTGCGTCCCGACCTGGTCCTGCTGGTCTGGTTTGTGAACGACCTGGAGCGATTCGGGTTCCACGTCGACCGGGACAGCTTCCTCTT
>JAZDLC010000146.1:0-6860 GCA_043802345.1 Planctomycetota bacterium
GGCCCGGATCTCGGTCATGCTCCCGAGCTGCCTGGCCTTGGAGAGAAACGGCAGGACTCCCGGGGCGAGGCCGAGCAAGGCCGGGATGGTCAGGACGCCCGTGACGGCCAGGGCCAGGGTGTAGTCGCCGTACAGTTCGCCGCCCAGGACGTGCGTGGCGCACAGCATGGCCGCGTACCGGATTCCCATGCCGAGAACGCTGGCGGTCCCTGCGCCGCCCGCCTCCCGCGCGACCAGCCTGGCCTGCGAGGATTCCTCCCTGGTCCCGCCCTTCGACGCGCCAGGGAGATGTCCCCGGGCCCCCGTCAAGTTGACCTCACGGCCCGCGGGAGGCCCGATCGGGCGACGCGATCTCGGCGCGCGCGGGAACCTCGCTGTCGGTGGTGCGCGGAAGCAGCTTCTCCGAGTAGAACCCCAGCGCGTTGGCGATCTGGGAGAGGAGCATCAGCGAAGAAACGAACAAGGTGCGCCGCTTGCATCGGGCGGTGTACGGATAGCGAAGCAGGTCGATGTAGAAGCTGAGCGGCTCGAGGCGGATCTTGCCCCCTCCCCGGGTGGCGCGGGTCTGGTGGTGAATGAAGGCGCCACGGCCGTAGTTGAAATGCTGTCGGAAGAACCGGCGCGGCGAGAGCGGGTGGTGATGTCGAATCACCGCATCCGGGACGAAGACCATCCCGAATTCCCGGTGCAGGCACTTGTCGCAGAATTCGCGGTCCTCTCCACCGGCGATGGGGAAGCGGTCGTCGAAGCCCCCGATACGGGCAAAGACCCTGTGTTCCACCGCCAGGTTGTTGGAAGCGAAGAACGGTCTCTTCGTCCGCAGATGATGTTCGTAGACGTACTCCACCAGAAGCTGGCTCGCTGCCGAGAAGCTGTTGTTGTTCAGATCGTTCTCGGTCCGCCCGCCCAGGATCGCGTCGGGAGAGACGGCGAACTGCCGCGCCAGCCCGCGAAGCCAGCCCGGGTCCGGGCGGCAGTCATCGTCGGTGAAAGCGAGGTAGGTGTTGCGGGCGGCCTCCGCCCCGCGGTTGCGCGCCACTGCCGGGCCAGCGTGGTCCTGCCGGATGTGCCTCACCTCGAGCGAGCCGGCGACCGACCGGAGAGAATCCGGGGAAATGGGGCGCCGGCTGGTTCCATCCTCCACGACGATCGCCTCGACCAGATCGAGCGGATAGTCGAGACCGGCGAGGGAACGCAGACACTCCCTGAGACTGTCGGGGCGCCCGAAGGTCGGAATGACGATGGAAAAGCTCGGCAAATCGAGCATCAAGAGGTCTCTGGCCGGGGCAGGCGCGATTTTTGGCTGAGTGACACGCTGCGTCCAGTATCGCCTGTATTCCAACAGGTTGCAATCGAGCAGCCGCCTGAGCTCCGGAATCGCCCTTCCGGAAGGTTGAAAGGAAGGAACACTTCGTGAGAAGTCCCATCCTGTCGTGGCGAGGAATCGCTGATGGGGCCAGTGCGGAAACTGACGGCCGGCGCGCAAGGAGGGTGCAAATGACTTGATGCAGAATACTTATGCGAGGATCTGTTCGATCTTGTCAGCGGCCGCGGAGGCGCCTCCGGTCTCTCTCATTTCCGCGCCCAGCTCCCCGGCCCGGTCGGCGAACGCGGGGTCAGAGAGTATTCGCTGCAGGTCCTCCCGCAGTCTCTCGGGGGTCGCCTCATCCGGCGGGACGACCAGACCGCAGCCGCTGGCCTGGATTCTCGCAGCGACTCCCGGCTGATCGAAACAGATCGGTGTGGCCAGCAGCGGAACTCCATGCCAGAGCGCCTCGAGAGTCGTATTGAGTCCGCCATGCGTTACACAGACCGCGGCTCTCTCGAGCAATTCGAGTTGCGGAGCCCAGGGCACGACGATCGGGTCGCCTGGTAGCAGAGCGACGGCCAGCGACGCGTCGGCACTTCCCAACCCGAACGCCAACTGTACCGGCAGGTCGGAGCAAGCCCAGGCGGTCAGTTCGAGCAGCGGAAGCTGGTTTCTGCTGATCGTCCCAGCCGCCGCGTAGACCAGGGGTCGGCCATCGAGTCGCTCCCACGGAAAGGGAGCTCGGCGCCGCAAGTGCGGGGCGAGGAACGCGCCGCAGTAGTGAATCCGCGGATTCCGGCGGCGTTCCGGAAGTTCGAAGCTGGCCGGCTGGGGGCAGACTCGATCCAGGCCGGCGCATTCGTCAAACACCGAACTCAGCCTGGACAGGCCGTTTCGGTGGCGCCAGATATTGAGCGGTCTCAATACCTGGCGCATGGCACGATCGGAGCTGGAGCCGATCAGCCGACTGATCAGCCGGTGTCGGGAGCCGGGGGGACGCTGCTGCACGTGCCACGGACGAAAGGGATCGTGGCATGCGTCGATTCGTTCGGCCGACAGGGCACCGTCGATGCCTGCCGCGGGGATCCCGGCCGCCTCCGCGTGGCTGGCGGCACCGTAACAGTACGGATCGACGAGAATCCGATCCGGGGCGGCCGACCGGATCAGGGACCCCAGGTCATTCAGGATGGCGGCGGCTAAAGGGATGGTGAACCGGCTCAGGCTCAGCCGGTTCAGGTCCGCGCCGGTGCGGGCGGCCGCCCGGGCCTGATCCAGGGCGGGGAGCCAGCCGATCGGGAGAGTCTCTCGCGCCAGCAGGCGCGGCTCGAAGCCGGCCTCGCGCACGAGCGACTCCCGGTCGCTAATCGTGGCCACGAGGACTCGGTGCCCGCGATTCCGCAAGACATCCAGTACCGCCAGTGTGGGCAATAGATGCCCCAGGTCCGGCAGGCCAACGGCGAGGACGGTGGTCATGATTCCACCCGCTCATTCCCGCCCGGTGACTGCTCGGGATAGAGGCGACCGACGAGATCGCCGCAAACCTCCTCGACGAGTTCGCGGACGTACGCCTCCTCGACGGAGGCCAGGAGATCAAACCGTCTCTCTTTCCCGGCTCCGGAATGGGACCTGGAGGTGTTGATCGATGCGGGGTCGATGGCCAGAAAGCGGGCCAACGTCAAGGCGCTCCCGGACAGATCATCGGTGCGCAGCACCAGCAGTCGATCGGCCGGAACGCAGCGGACGACCCGATCATGGTGGTCCTTCCAATACGACAGGTAGCTGCCGAGTGGATAGACGCCGCCGAGCGTTTCCAGCGCTCTTTCCTCGGAAGGGAAGACGGAGCCGTAGCGGCGGTACCGGAAGCGTTGGACGGCGTTCCAAAGCGGGTACGCCCGGGTCTTGAGGTTCTGGTCGATCTCCGACTGCAACCAGGAGACCGGCTCTCGCAGGGTCAGGATGAACCGTGCCGCGGGGAACTGGCTCACCAGTAGATCGACGACATGATTCAGATAGTGGGCCGCCTCCATCTCGAGTCGCAGCAGGCGATCCCGGGCCTGAAGCACCGCCCGCATCGTCCGCTCCGACTGCCGGCCTTCCATGAAGAGCAGGATGTGCGCGGCGCTGCCCAGGAGTGACGGCTCGTGCCGCGAGGCGTACGACCTGGAGAACATCGCCGCGATCGAGTGCGTTCCGCTTCGCGGGAGGCCAACGCAGAAGGCGTGGAACCTGCGTTTCCTCGCGCCAGGAACGTGCTGCAGGACTGGCGCCAGGAATGACTGGGAGCGGATCCGGAGCGAGTCGAAGGCGCCGAGTGACAGGTCCTGGATGGTGAGCCTCATGGCGACCGCCCCGCTGTTCGCCGGAACACGTGCCGCTTCAGGATGGCGACGCCGCGAGAGAGCAGTCCCCGGTTCTGGAGGATGCACCTTTCCGAGGCCGGGTCCCATGAGCGGGCTTCCAGAGAGACGTTGATGCGCGTCCGCAACCGGTCGTAGTCAGGGTGCCGGCCATGGACCAGCCGGACTGCGCCGTTCAGCGAGATCGGGAACGGGATGCGCGCATTCCAGACCGGTGGCAAGGAGAGGATCTTCGCCGGAGATCTGAGCCAGGCCTCCATGAACGAGGTCTGATCGCTCTCCCAGGCCTCCGACTGGAGGGTGCCGCCGGAGAGCCTGGCGCGAAAGGTCGCGCCCCAGTCCCGGATGAGTGCGCAGGAAGTGGGGTTCTTCCGGAAGACGATCACCCCGCAGTTGAACGGTGTGCACCCTTCCAGCGGCCTGCCTTTCAAGCGAGGCACGACCGGATCCATCGGGGCGGGGGACATGCAGAGGTCGAAGTGGTCGAGCAGATCGAACAGGCCCCTGCAGCTCTCGTAGAAGTAGGTGTCCGCGTCGAGATAGAAGGTCCGCTCGTACGGTGAGGCGGTGTAGAGGTGTTCGATGCGGTATGAGAATGCCGCCAGGGTCTCGGGATGCCATCCCTTGCCGTTCGACACGGTCGGCGCGGCGGCGAGCGGTTTCAGCACCACGTGGTCGAACTCCGGCGAGTCCGGTGGCCGGTCGGTGATCAAGGTGATGTGCGCGTCGGGGTCGACGGCGCGAAGGCTGGCCGCGGAGAACGCAGCCTCCTTTACGAACCTCGAGCCGGTGGCCACATAGGTGTAGCCGCAGCGCGGAGCTTCCTGATCCGGCCGCTGGAACGAGTAGCCGAACGCTGCGACATCCTGGCGGTACCAGGCGCCGACCAGGTCCCGCGTCTCGTCGGTGTAATAGCTGCTGTAATGCGCGTGGCCGCTTCGGTTCTCGTGGAAAGGAACCGGATTCTCGAGCCCGAGGCGGCGGCTGATCTCGCGAAAGTTAGACTCGAAGTTCTCGAACCGGCCGATGAAGTCGACCGAGAGCCCGCCCGTCTCATCTTCCAGGAAGGCGTGTTGGGGCCGGAGGTGGATGTGGTCGGAATCCCGGGCCGCGGCGAGAAACTGCGGGAACGAGATCGTTCGCGCGTCATCGATCCCGAGGCGCTCCGCGAGCGACGGGGCATTTCCGGACCTGAGACGGGAGAAGACCGAAACCAGGCGGTCCCAGGGGTTGCGCACGAACGCGACTGTGAGATAGTCGCGCAGCGTCTCCCTTGGCAGGATCCGTCCCAGCTCCGACAGGGTCAAGTGCTGCAGGAACGCCGTCCCAAAGCCGTGCTCCAGCAAACGGCTCGAGCGAATCCTGCCGAAGGCCGCCTCTTCATTTTCGACTTCCACATCGCCGAAAAGACCCAGCGCCCGCTCGATCGACGACCCGCCGGTCCTGGGGATGTGAATGAAGAGGCAGCGGTGCTGGTGGGAGATCGGCATTGTCAGTGGTATCCGAAGAGCTGGAGATCACATGATTGTTCTACCAACTGCTTGATGCCGTGTGTGTCGTCCGCGTAGGCGCCGGGCCTGTTCCTGGTTTCTAGAGCCGGAGCGAAACCCGCGGGAAGCTTCAGGCCGTATGCCTCAGAGAACCGGCCCATCTCCCGCCGTGGATCCTCCACCAGATCCTCGTAGCGGACGATCTGCAGGCGATCCCGGCAGGCATGGATCCGTCGCGAGTAGTGGTTCCAGACCTCGGTCCTGCGCACGTCCCGGTCCTCGGAGGAGAACGAAATGTGGGCCAGCAGCGGCCCGGCAGGGAAGATCTCGGCGATGCCGAAGTGGGGCGGACAGGATCGCCACGACTGGATCGCGAAGCGAGGGTCCCGCACCACCACCCAGATCTGCCAACCTTGATCGCAAAGCTCCTCGAGGCGGTTCAGGTAGGGAAGCGTGTATTTCTGGGCCAGGACGAATCGGTCGTCGACGATCTCCACCACGCTTTCCCGCGTTTCCACGCCGGACTTGATGGTGTTCGTGGTGAGCCGCCCGCTCCGGTCGAAGCGATTCCAGATCGGCTTGCCGGCCTGGATCCTCTGCCGCATCCTCCCGAAGAACCGGTGGCAACGGTCGGTGGGCGAGATCTCGTTCAGGCAGACCACGTTTTCGATCTGATTCAAGAGCGCGGAGAACAAGCTGGTGCCGCTCCTGGGCAGTCCGGTGACGATCACGTTGCGGGCTTTCAGGTCGTCGGGGGTTCGACGCTGGTACAGCCGCTCGTCCAGCTTCTCGGCGATGTTCCGGCAGGAACGGAGCGCCGGCGAGACCACGGGAATGCGCTGGCGCAGAGGCGGGGCCACCAGGTTCGTGACGGGGGACCACACACGCTCACCACGCATCGCGCGCAGGATGTGCGGGTGCTGCTGGAAGATCTCCATCAGAGTGGAGCGGGCCAGGAGAGAATGGACCAGGTTCTTCGGGGCGTGATAGTGGCAGAAGATCGGAGGTCTCTCATCCTCGACTCTTCTGAAGTTCGCCGGGTAGTTGTACGTCTCGCCCAGCAGGCCGATGTCGAGCTCGAGCTTCGAGACGACCGTCGCCAGACCGAGCTGATCCAGCCAGGGACGCTTCGGATGCACGGCCGGCTCCTGGTCGATCAGCAGACAGCATTCCCGCCATGCATTCGAGAACTCGAATCCGTCTCGCACCGCCACGAAGCCCGCGTTGAAGTACGGCAGTGTCGACTCGCCCGAGAACGTGCACCTGAGCCGGATCTTCGGCATCGGCAGGCCCACGGCCCGGTAGACCGGCTCCCAGTCGCTCTCGTGCTTGCCGAAGTAGAGACGGTCGACCGGCTTGGCGTTGAACTCCGTCCTGAAGCGCTCATCGTGGTGGAACTCCCGCAGACAGAGCATGTCGGAATCGATGAACACGATCTTGTCGCAGTCGGTGGGGATCGCCAGGCATGCGACCTTGTTGCCGATGGGGTATCCCGGGTCGACCTCGTTCCGGACCGCGTGTGTGCGGACACCCAGGTGGGCGAGCTGGCACAGTGTCTTCTGACGCACGCTACCCCATCGCCCTTCCGGCACCGGAAGGGCGGCGACCAGTTCGTGCCGGCACTTCAGGAATCGCTTGAGAGACGCCGCCAACAACATCGCCTGGAGTTCAAGCGGCCCGGCCTGGCAGATGAACACGAAACAG
>JAZDLC010000147.1:0-3756 GCA_043802345.1 Planctomycetota bacterium
CGAACGCTGACCGAGATCAGGGCGCCGATCTTGAGAAGCTTGAGCCGGATCGTTCCACACTGGGCCCGAGCGAGCTGCGTGCCGGCCAGACCCACCCGACGGAGATACTGCAGGAGCACGTATGCGAAGCTCGAGAAGTACAAACGGAGCTGGTTGGAGCGCATGCGGGCCGCGCTCGTCCGATCGGCGAAGAGATCGAGCTGTTGTTCCTTGATGCGGTTCTCCATGTCGCCCCGAGCGCAGTAGATGTCCTCGTAGAGCGCCCGTGGCGGCACCCGGTCGAGCGAGGTGACGACGAAGCGCGGGTTGGCTCCCTTCTCCAGGAACTCGGCCTTGCCCACCACCTGCCGCGTCCGGCTCCAGGACTCGCGAGTCCGATAGGAGAAGCCGCGTGTTGGTGATCCTCTGAAAGCGTGGAAATCCGGACATCCGCCGGGCGAATCGGTGGGAGAGGAAGCAGTTGCTCCGGACCAGATTCCGCGGTAGATCCTGCGCAGCCTGGGTCCTGAAAAGGGTGAGAGCCCGGAGCTGAGACCTCCGAGCCCTCGAACCGAACCACGGGGACGCGATCCGGTAGAACTGTTTTGCCAGAAGTCCCCGAGTTTGTCCAGCCCAATGTGTCCCCGGCCGGGGACGCGTGGAATCACTTCGACTTGCCAACTGTGCTCGACCGGCGTGTGGAGAGCTGTTCATCATCTGCCGCTTCTGTGATCGGGGAAACCGCTACTGCTCCCGCGGCTGTTCCCGGCTGGCTCGTCGCACAAGTCTGTATGCCGCCGGCGCGCGGTACCAGGCCGGCCGTGAGGGGAGACGGAAGCATGCGGACCGCCAGGGTCGATACCGGCTCCAACGCCGTCGGCGTGAGAAAGTGACGCATCAGGGTACTCAAGACCCCTCCGCGTTCTCCATGTTCTCCGAAGTTCCGGTGGACGCGGCCATGGAGGCCCCAGTTCCGATCGGAAGGAAGGAGAGTTCCGATGCGGAGTCTTTGGATGGGGATCATGCCGGGTCTGGAGTTGACGCGGGTCGTGGTCCAGGACAATTGGGATCAGACCTTGCTGAAGGCGCGGCTTCCGCACTCGCCCAGACATCCTCGATCTCTGGAGACGCTTTGCCAGGCCATCGCGCTCTGGTGCGGCCGGAAGGTGTGCGCTGCGCTCGTTGTGGACGGTCCGGACGCTTTCTGCGTCACGAGACCATGGCGCGATACCGTCGAGAGGCTCAGCCGCCACGACCTTTTCGAAGTCCATCTGGTCTCCCGAGGGCGCCCGGCCGAGGAGCGCGACCGCCTGGATGGTCTCCATGACTATGACGAGCTCCGCTGGTTGCTCTTCTTCGGGGAGGCGCAATGATCCCCCCGGAGTTGCGCGCTCGCATTCGTCGCTTCTTTTTCGTCGAGCATTGGCGGATCGGCACCATTGCCACCGAACTCGGAATCCACCCTGATACGGTCCGCCGAGCCATCGAGAGCGAGCGCTTCAACGGCACCGGGCCCAAGCTCCGCTGCACCTTGCTCGATCCCTACAGGGCCTTCATCGCCGACGTGCTTGAGCGCCATCCCCGGCTTCGCTCCACTCGCCTCTTCGAGATGATCCGAGAGCGCGGCTATCAGGGTTCCGCCGTGCAACTGCGGCGCTACGTGCGCACGGTGCGTCCCGCTCGCCAGAGAGAAGCCTACCTGCGTCTGCAAACGTTGCCTGGGGAGCAGGGCCAGGTTGACTGGGGCAACTTCGGCAAGATCCGGGTCGGGAACACGCAACGTAACCTCTCCTGCTTCGTGCTCGTCCTCTCCTGGTCCCGGGCCATGTATGCACGCTTCGCTCTCGATCAAACCCTGGAGAGCTTCCTGCGCGGACACATCGAGGCCTTCCGCGTCATGGGCGGTGTCTCCAGATCTCTCCTCTACGACAATCTCAAGTGCGTCGTGCTCGAGCGCGTCGGGGATCACATCCGCTTCCATCCTCGTCTCCTCGATCTGGCCGGCCACTACCACTTCGCCCCCAAGCCCTGCGCCGTCTTCCGAGGAAACGAGAAAGGACGTGTGGAAAGGACGATCCAATACCTGCGCACCTCGTTCTTCGCCGCTCGGTCTTTCCACTCCGTGGCCGACCTCAACTTGCAGCTCGCTTCCTGGATCGCCTCCACCGCCCACACCCGCAAGGTCCCGGGAGATCCGACCGGCCGGCTCATCGTCGACGCTCTGGAAGAGGAGCGCTCGCGTCTGCTTCCCCTGCCCGAACACGACTTCGAATGCGATCATCTCCGCCCCGTCGCCGCCGGCAAGACCCCCTACGTTCGCTTCGATGGCAACGACTACTCCATCCCGCACGACCGAGTCCGCCGGGTCCTGACCCTGGTGGCCTCCGAGCACCTCGTCCGCATCCTCGATGGGGTGGGCGAGATCGCTCGCCATACTCGCAGCTACGATCGGGGAGAGACGATCGAAGATCCCGCCCACCTGGCCGCCTTGACCCGGGAGAAACGGCGCGCCCACGAACTGCGCGGACGCGACCTGCTGCGAACCACTTGCCCCCACGCCGACGCCTTCATCGATGCCTTGGCCTTGCGGGGAGAACCGCTGGCCGGCCATAGCGCGCGCCTGCTCAAACTCCTCGACCGCTACGGGGCGGACGAACTCGATGGTTCGATCGATGAAGCTCTCTCCCGGGGCGCCATCTCCGCCGTCTCCGTCGCGCACATCCTCGATCGGCGCGCCCGATCACGCCATCAGGCCCCGCCTCTGGAGGTCGTTCTCCCCGACGACACGCGCGTCCGCGACCTCCGCGTCGCCCCACACGCGCTCTCGGCCTACGACGATCTCTGTTCCTATCACGAATCCGAGGAGGATCCCCATGAGCCTGACTGAACAGCTCGCCGCCCTGGGCTTGCGCCATACCGCTGCCCACCTGGACGACACCGTCGCCCTGGCCACCCGCAAACGCTGGAGTCCGACCCAGCTGCTCGAGTACATCGCCGAAACCGAGGAAGGGGAACGCTCCCGACGCAGCCTGGAACGGCGCCTGGCCCGCAGCAAGATCGGCCGCTTCAAAACCATGGCCGACTTCGACTGGGGCTGGCCCAAGAAGATCGATCGGGAGGCGGTCGAGGCCGCCCTGCGGCTGGAGTTCCTGCAGGAAAGCCGCAACCTCGTCCTCGTCGCTCCCCAAGGGTTGGGCAAGACCATGATCGCCCAGAACGTGGCCTACCAGGCTGTGCTCGCCGGCCACTCCGTCCTCTTCCTCACCGCGGCCCAACTTCTTCTCGATCTCTGCGGGCAGGACTCGGCTCGGGCTCTGGACGCCAAGTTCCGCCACTACAGCACCGCTTCGCTCCTGGTCGTGGACGAGATAGGGTACCTCTCCTACGACAGCCGCAACGCCGACCTGCTCTTCCAGATCATCAGCCGCCGCTACGAAAGGAAGAGCCTGGTCCTGACCACCAACCTGGCCTTCAGTCAATGGCCCAGCATCTTCCCCAACGCCACCTCCGCCACCGCCCTGATCGATCGGGTTATCCATCACGCCGAAATCATCGCCATCGAGGGAGAGAGCTTCCGAAAGCGGGAGGCCGAGGCGGCGCAGAAGGGGCGCCGGAACAGGTCGCCGGCGTGATCAAATCGCCGGTCCAAAAACCTACGTTCTCTCATGATCGCCAACAGAAGTCGATACACGTGCGTAGATCGCCGCACGGCGTGGGATATCCATGGCCATTCCTCCTTGAACTTTGGGGATCCAGACTCTGGAGCACAAGGTCCCG
>JAZDLC010000148.1:0-4120 GCA_043802345.1 Planctomycetota bacterium
GGCCGGATCGACGCAGACCTCCGCGCTCTCGAGGAGCGCCGAAATCTCATCGTAGCGGGCCGCGATTTGCCGCAGTTTCTCCAGCATGGCTCCGGGCTGGTATCAGCTGCCCGACTTGATCATGCCGAACTTCCTGCGGAACTTCTCGACCCGGCCGGCGGTGTCAACGAACTTCTGCTTCCCCGTGTAGAACGGATGGCATGCGGAGCAGATTTCGACATGAAGCTCCGTAACCGTCGACCGCGTCACGAATTTGGTGCCGCAACCGCACGTGACATCGCAACGCACGTACTCGGGGTGAATACCGGACTTCATGGCACGATTCCTCGGGTGGTCTTCAGAGTTCCGAAACGTCCCGCTCACCATCCGGTTCGGTTCGGGCAGAAAAGCCGGTAGTTTAGCGTGGTAAACCGACCGCTACAAGCGTCGACCCTCAGCGCCCGATTCTGCGGGGAATATCCCCTCTGCGGGGAGCGTCAGTACAGGATTGCATCTGGAGCACTTCGGCGGGAATCTTGACCAAATCTCCAGCCTTGAGGCCGTGGCGCCCCGCCCAGCCATCCCTGAGTTCCAGCGCAAACCGACAGATCCCCAGGGAGGGGTAGACGGGATCTTCCTGATACGGGCGCATTCCGGAGTGGATATTCACCACCCGGCACTCATCACCCAGCTCGGCGATGTAGGCGATATCGAGCGGAATCTTGGTATTCCGCATCCAGAATCTCATCCGATGCGGGACCGGATAGACGAACAGCATCCCCTTGTCCTCGGGGAGATCCTCCACGAACATCAGCCCGTAGGCCTGTCCCTGGTTGGTCACCGCCAGCTCCACCTCGATCTTCTGGCCGGCCAGTTCCAGCCCGGCCCGCTCATGGACCGGACGGGGGAGATCCTCCGGGAAATCGCCGTGAATCCAGGGCGGCAGATTCGGCGCCTCAGGCCCCTTCGGCCCGCCCCCGCCGCAGGCGGGGAGCAGTGTCAGACAGGCCGGCAGCAGGCAGGTCAGGACCCCGGCAGCGGCCAGGGCGAAAACCCGACAGGTCACGTCACACCTCCCTGCCCGGACAGCGACCGCTCGAGCCGCAAAAACAACTCTCGGAGCCGGCGGCTCGGCAGCCCGACGACGTTGTCGTACTCTCCCTCCAGCCGGGAGACGAACCGGTCCGCGTGCTCCTGAATCGCGTACGCCCCTGCCTTGCCGAACGGCTCCCCCGTCGACACGTACTCCTCGATCTCGCCCTGAGACATCGCGCGCATGGTCACCGACGTGACATCGTGGCCGAGAACCTGCTGACCTCCCGGTCTGTGAACCAGGGCCACCCCGGTAATCACGCGATGAGTGGTCCCCGACAGCCCGGCGAGCATCGCCCTGGCATGCTCGAAGTCCAGGGGCTTTCCGAGCAGGGAACCATCAGCTCCGACCACGACCGTGTCTGCCCCCAGCACGGTCCCGCTCTCCACCCCCGCCGCCACGCTGAGCGCCTTCTTCAGCGCCAGGGACTCCGCCACCCGTTCCGGCGGGAGGCCGGGCGGCGCGGTCTCGTCCACGTTCGCGGGGACGATCCTGAACTGCAGCCCCATCCCGGAGAGGATCTTCCGGCGCCGCGGAGACGCGGACGCGAGGATGAGCGGGGAAAGGAGCGTGACCAGCTCGCCGGACCCGCTCATGCCCGGTGAATGTAGTAGTGGAACCGGTAGTAGTCCTGCGGCTCCACGAGCTTCTCGAGCAATTTCTTCGCCACGTTCACGCTGATGGTGCGCCGGCACAGCCCCAACTTATGCACCTTGTTCATGGCCTCCATCGAGACGACCAGCCCCTGCGGTTCCATGGAAGTATCCTCGAACTGCTGGAGCAGGACATAGCGAATGTGGTCTCCGAGAGGAGCCAGCGACTGCATGATCTTCTCCCGCTGCGGCCCCTCGAAGATCTTCACGAACTGCAGATCCTTCTTGTGGAAGTCGTAGAACAGCCTGGCGAGCAGGGCGAGAATCCTCGAAACCTTGTCGTCGAGAATCGCCAGATCGCACTCCTTCAGGACCGAGATGACTTCCTTTGGAGTCGCCACCCGCAGCTCATTCCACTCGACGAATTCCTCATCGAGAACCTTCAGGGCCTTGTTCGCCTTGCGATAGTCGTTCCCTTCCCGGAGGATCAGGTACATCGCCTGCTCCAGGGCCGGCGCATCCTTGAGGAGCTTGAGAGTGCCGAACTGCCTTTCGAGCTTCGTTAGCAAGCCCTTCAGTTTCTTCGGTGCCCCGGGAGCAAAATCACGGGTCGTCTTGCTCATGAAGAGGTCTCGGCCTCCGGACTATCCTCACGACTGGCAGGCGCACCCCCAGCAGCGGCCGCCGCCACCGCCGCGGCGCCGGAAACGCCGCACTTCTTGAAGATCTGGGTCACGATCTCCGAGGGCTTGGCTCCCTCGGAAAGCCAGTACCTGGCGCGCTCGACGTTGACCTTCATCTTCCGTTCCGGATCCTTCGCCAGCGTGTCGTAGAAGCCCAGGTCCTCAATCGACCTGCCATCCCGCCGGGTCCTCGAATCGAACACACAGACACGCCAGCTAGGCCGGTTCCGCCGGCCCAGCCTCTTCAATCGAATCCTCACAGCCACTTGGAACACTCCTTTGGTATCTGGTTCCTGTTGAAATCAAAGCCCCGGCGCTCAGCGCCGGCGGCGGTTTGCCTTTCGCCGGTCTCTTTCCTGCTTGCGCCGGCCCTTGTTGACCAACTTGCCCTTGCGCCGCAGTCCGGCCACGGCTTCCGCCTTGTTCGCCTTCAGCCCGCTTGCGCCAGGCATCATCTTACCGGCCAGACGGCCCAGCAAGCCGCCAGATCGGAGCTGCTTCATCATCTGGCGCATGCCGCTGAACTGCTTCACCAGCTGATTGACCTTCTCGACGCTGCTGCCGCTGCCCCGGGCGATGCGCCGCCGCCGCTGCCCATTGAGAATGGACGGCCGCAGCCGCTCTTCCACCGTCATGGAGCAGATGACGGCTTCGACCCGGTCGAGAACCTTGTCGTCCACGTCCGCATCCTTCAGCTGGGCGCCCATTCCACCCGGCATCATCGCCAGCACATCCTTCATGGGCCCCAGCTTCTTGGTGGCGCGAAGCTGGAACAGGAAATCCTCGAAGGTGAAGTCGTCCTTCAGCAGCTTCTCGACCTGGGCTTCCGCCTCGGTCTGGTCGATCACCTCCTGCGCCCTCTCCACCAGCGACACCACGTCGCCCATTCCCAGGATGCGAGAGGCCAGGCGCTCGGCGTGAAACTCCTCCAGGTTCTCGAGCTTCTCGCCCACGCCGATGTATCGGATCGGCGCGCCGGTGACGCGCCTGATGGCAATGGCGGCGCCCCCGCGAGAATCGCCGTCCAGCTTGGTGAGGATGACGCCGTCCAGACCCAGCTGCTCGTTGAAGGTCTTGGCCGAATTGACCGCGTCCTGGCCTGTCATGGCGTCGCAGACCAGATAGATCTGGTGCGGGCGGGCGCGCTTCTTGACCGCGGCCAGTTCGTCCATCAGCGGCTGATCGATGTGCAGCCGCCCGGCGGTGTCGAGAATCACCACGTCACGGCCATTGGCCCGGGCCCAGGCAACCGCCTCCTCGCAAACCTCGGGCGGCGTCCGTTTCTGCGCCTTGTAGACCGGCACGCCGACCTTCTCTGCCAGCAGCGACAACTGCTCGACGGCAGCCGGACGCTGCAGGTCGGCCGCCACCACCATCGGATTGCGACCCTTGCGGCGCAGCAGGTGCGCGAGCTTTCCCGCCGTCGTGGTCTTGCCGGATCCCTGCAGTCCCGCCAGCATGACCACCGTCGGCGGATGCGAGGCGAACTGCAGCGGCCCGCCTCCTTCCATCGCTTCGGTCAGAACGTCGTGGAAGATCTTGATGATCTGCTGGCCCGGTTGGACCGACTCGATCACCTTGTCACCCACGGCCCGCTCGCTGACCTCCTTGATCAGATCCCGGGCCACCTTGAAGTTGACGTCCGCCTCCAACAGGGCCTGGCGAATCTCGCGAAGCCCTTCATGCACGTTCTTCTCGGTGAGCCTTCCCCCCCGTCCAAAGCGGGAGAAGACCGACTGGAGATTCTGGCTAATGGAGTCAAACAACCTGTT
>JAZDLC010000149.1:0-2204 GCA_043802345.1 Planctomycetota bacterium
CGGCCAAGATCTCCTCCTGGCTCATCCCCACCCGGCGCATAGCTCCGCCCAGGCGGGCCTGCGGAAGATAGGCCGGTTACGGCCCAGGGCGCGCCGGTGGCGCCCCCGTGCGCGCCGGCGGCCGCCGGTAGCAACTTGATACCAGCCGGTCACCGGAACGCCACGTTGGCGCGACTGGGGGGGGCGATGCGCCGGGTGGGGATGAGCCAGGAGGAGATCCTGGCCGCCCTGGTCCGGGCCAACCTCGACCGCTGCAGCCCGCCGCTGAAGGACCGGGAGGTCCAGCGGATCGCGACCAGCATCGCCCGGTACGAGCCCGACCAGGTCGCCGTTGCCGTGGTGGAGGACCACTGGCGGCAGGACAATCCCGGAGCGAGCGAGCCCGAGGATAGCGTGCCCGAAATGCCAGATCCCGGCCCGCTGCCGGTGGAGCTCCTCCGTATCCCCGGCTTCGTCTCCGAGGTCATGGACTACTGTCTGGAGACGGCTCCGTATCCGAACAGCTCAATGGCATTCGCCGGCGCCCTGGCGCTGCTGGCCACCCTCGCGGGCCGCAAGGTGCGCGACCCCGGCGACAACCGGACCAACGTCTACATCCTCGGCCTTGCCCACTCGTCTGCGGGCAAGGACCGCCCGCGCAAGATCAACGCTGAGATCCTGCACACGCTCGGCCTGTCCGGCCAGATCGGCGGGCGGTTCGCCTCGGGCGAGGGCCTGCAGGACGCGCTCTTCACCGAGCCGGCCATGCTGTTCCAGACCGACGAGATCGACGGAATGCTCCAGTCGATCAACAAGGCCCGCGATGCCCGGTACGAGAGCATCATGGAGACGCTCCTGACCATGTACTCGTCGGCCAACTCGATCTTCCCGATGCGCCGCAAGGCGGGGCGGGACGCGCCTGGGGCCATCGACCAGCCCTGCCTGGTGGTCTTCGGCACGGCCATCCCGAACCACTACTACGAGGCGCTGTCGGAGCGGATGCTGACCAATGGTTTCTTCGCCCGGATGATCGTTCTGGAGTGCGGCAGCCGCTCGACCGGGCGGGAACCGCGGCTACTTCCGTTGCCGGAGCGCGTGATCGAGACGGCGCAGTGGTGGGCGGACTTCAGGGCCGGCACCGGCAACCTCGAGAACTGGCATCCCGTGCCGCGGGTCGTCCCGCACACCGACGAGGCGACGGGCGTCCTGGTCGAGACCAGGCTCGAAGCCGAAGCCGAGTATGCCAAGGCGGAGGCGGCCGACGACAGCGTCGGGACGACAGTGTGGGGGCGCGTCAGCGAGCACGCCCGCAAGCTCGCGCTGATCTACGCGGTGAGCGAGAACCACGAGCGCCCCGAGATCAGCAAGACGGCCGCGTCCTGGGCGAGCCGCCTCATCCTGCACCAGACCAAGCGGATGCTGTTCATGGCCCAATCCCATGTCGCGGACAATCCGTTCCATGCCGAGTGCCTGCGGTTCCTTCAGAAGCTGCGTGCCGCTCCGGACCGGGCGCTGCCCCATGGCGTGCTGCTGAAACGGATGAAGACCGACGCCAAGAGCTTCTCCGGTCTGGTGACCACGCTCGAGCAGCGAGGCGACATCGTCGTCCAGGTGCAGGCGACTTCCGGCCGGACAGGCAGGATCTACCGCCTGGCTGGATCATCGTCAGGCTCGGCGAAGGGCGAAGGGTGAAGGAAGCAGTGAAGAAAGGTGAACGAAGGTGAAGGAAGCCTCCTGGAAGGTCGATTTCGGGGTGAAGGAAGGTGAACGAAGGTGAAGAAAGCGCGGACCGTAACTCGATATAAGACACACTCTCTACTACTTCCTTCCCTTCCTTCCCCTTCTTCCCCCCTCACGGAAATACCCCCCGTTTTCAGCGTGCGCGCGTATAGGCGGGGTGAAGGTAGTTCCGGCCACGCCGGTGACGATTTGTTGGCGCCCAGTTGCCGCAAGAAGCCGGCGCTCCTGGAAGCGCTGTGAGCGTCGCGGAGAGGCCAGGAGGTACCGAGGCACCTGGAACCGAAACGAACGGAATGCCGGGGCCTCTGATTTCGTTCTGCGCCCTGTGCGGGCGGGCGTTCGAACGTCAGAAAACGCAATGCGGTCACCCGAATCCCTATGTGACGTGAAAACTGCGGCATACCAATGGAGTGAAAGTGGACACCTCTTGGTTCTTGTGCTGGTGGGGAACGATTCTCGGTGGTAACAGTGATATTCCTCTTGAC
>JAZDLC010000150.1:0-15603 GCA_043802345.1 Planctomycetota bacterium
GCTCTCTTCTGCGGATGCGCCGGAAGAGAGCGCGCATCCTCTCAGGCCGCTTCCCCCGCGCCCCCGTCGCGACCCAACATCATCTTCCTGCTGAGCGACGACCAGCGCGCCGATGCGGTCGCCGCGTACGGAAACGATGAAATCCGCACTCCGGAGCTGGACCGTCTGGTGGCGTCCGGCTTCAGCTTCCGCAATGCCTACTGCATGGGCTCGATCCACGGCGCCGTCTGCCAGCCCAGCCGGGCCATGATCAACAGTGGCCGCCGTTTGTGGCGGGTACCCATGGACCTGGAGGGGACGACGCTTCTTCCAGAGGTGCTCTCGGCCAGCGGCTATCAGACCTTCGGCACCGGCAAGTGGCACAACGGGAAGGCCTCGTTCGCGCGCGGCTTCGAGCAGGGTCGCGCGGTCTTTCACGGCGGCATGTCGGATCATTCCAAGGTGCCTGTGTCCGATCTCTTGCCTGACGGCAGCTTCACCGAGCCCCGCATCTCCGAGCGCTTTTCCAGCGAGCTGTTCGTCGACGAGGCGATCCGCTTTCTGAACGAGGTCGACAGGTCCCGGCCGTTCTATCTGTATGTCGCGTTCACGGCCCCCCACGATCCGCGCATGCCACCAGAGGAGTTTCTCGAACCGTACCGGCGGCAGCGTCCTTCGCTGCCGGAGAACTTCCTGCCGCAGCATCCGTTCCAGAACGGCTGGCTGACCGGACGGGATGAGACTCTCTTGCCCTGGCCGCGTCCGCCCGAGTTGGTGCGGGAGCAACTGGCGGAGTATTACGGCATGATCTCCCACATGGATGCCCAGATCGGCCGGTTGTGCCGGGCCCTCCAGCAAGGCGGCCTGGAGGAAAGCACCGTGATCGTGTTCACCTCTGATCAGGGGCTCGCCCTGGGAAGCCACGGCCTGCTGGGGAAGCAGAGCCTGTACGAGCACAGCACCCGTTCACCCCTGGTGATCTCTGGCCCGGGCCTTCCCCACGGTTCCAGCGATGCGCTGGTCTATCTGTTCGATCTGTTTCCCACCATCGCCCGCCTGGCCGGGGCCGACTGTCCAGAAGACGTGGACGGCCTCGATCTGGCGCCGCTCTGGAAGGAGGAGAAGAGCGCTGTCCGGGAGACGTTGTTCACTGCTTACGAGGACATCCAGCGCGCGGTTCGGGACAGCCGCTACAAGCTGATCCGCTATCCGAAGATCCACCAGACACAGCTCTTCGATCTGCGCCTGGATCAGCATGAAACCGAGGACCTGTCCGAAGCGCCGGAACAGGCCGGACGGGTGGAAGAGATGCTGTCGCTGCTCGCGGACTGGCAGCGGCGCACGAACGATGAGATCCCTCTTTCGGCGCCGGAGAAGCAGCCGTGGCAGATTGATCTTCGTGGCCGCAAACGCACCCCGGACCGCCATCAGCCTGAGTGGATCGTTCGCAAGTACTTCGGAGAAGAGAACTGATCGACGCGGATTCGCTAGACGGTTTGCCGCCGGGAGGGCTGGACATGAATCGGACAGCGCTGGTGACGGGCGCCAATGGCGCCATCGGCAAGGCGATCGCCTGGCAACTCGCAGCCACGAAGAAGTTCAAGGTGGTGCTTTGCTGCCGCGATGAGGCCCGGGGAGAGAAGGCTCTCCGTGAGATTGAGCAGGGTACGGGACAGGGTAACCTCAGCCTGGAGCTGGTTGATCTCTCCTTGCTCTCCTCGATTCTCGCCCTGCGCGATCGTTGGCGGGGAGATCTGCATGTCCTGATCAACAACGCCGCCGCCACCCCTCGACAGCGGATGGAAACGGCGGAAGGTCTGGAGATGCAGTTCGCCACCAACGTCATGGGGTACTTCTGGATGATCAGTGAGTTCGCCCCGATCTTGAGCGGCTCGGCCCCCGCCCGGGTGGTCAACGTCGCCAGCTACTGGGCCGGTGGGCTGGATCTTGGCGACCTGCAGTTCGGCCGCCGGCCGTACACCAACGACGACGCCTATCGCCAGTCGAAGCAGGCGGACCGCATGCTGACGGTCGCCTTCGCCGAACGCCTGCGAGGCATGGGCATCACCGTCAACTCCTGCCATCCCGGGGACGTCCCCTCCAAGCTGGCCGGCGATCTGGGCTTCGGCGGCCATCAGAGCGCGGCCGAGGCCGCCCTCACTCCGGTCTGGCTGGCGGCCGATCCGTCGGCCGCCGCGGTCACGGGCCGCTACTTCGAACGGTTGAGAGAATCTCCTTGTTCCTTCGGCAGCGATCCCCAGGCGGTCGCAGCGCTCCACGCGGCTTGCGAGCGCATTGACCAGGAAATGCGCCGATGAAGGAACAGACCCTGACGGTGGTGGGCCTGGGAAAACTGGGCGTGCCGCTCTGTGCCGTGCTTGCCTCCGGAGGCCATCGGATCATCGGCGTCGACCGAAACGTGGAGCGGGTCGCGGAGATTGTCGAAGGGCGCTGTTCGATCCGCGAGCCGGACCTGAATCGCCTGCTGAGCGACGCCGGTGAACGGATCGAGGTGACCTGTGACCTCGGAAACGCCGTGGCTCACAGCTCCACGACCTTCATCACGGTCGCCACGCCGTCCGCCGCGGGAGGCCTGTTCGATCTGTCCCAGGTCCGGGCCGCGCTCAGGGGGATCGGCGCGGCGCTGAAGCTCTCGGATGCACCCCATCTCGTGGTGATCTGCAGCACGGTCCACCCCGGCGCCACCGATAGGCTGCTCCGCCAGGAGCTGGAGGCGGCCGCCGGATGCCCCCTCGGCCCTCGGCTGGGTCTCTGCCTGCTGCCGGAATTCGTCGCCCTGGGGAGCGTGGTCCGCGATCTGCTCGAACCGAGGCCGTTCATCATCGGTTCCGCGAACGCCTCTGATGGGGAGCGGCTGGCCGACCTGATGAGGTCCGTTCATCGGACCCAGCCGACCCTGCATCATCTGGGCTTCGCTGGCGCGGAATTGGCGAAGATCGCCATCAACAACTTCGTGGCGATGAAGATCGCCTTCGCCAACCATCTGGGGGAGCTGGCGGAGAGCCTGAAGATCACCGACCCGACCGCCGTGGCGGCCGCGGTGGGTGAGGATCGCCGCATCGGCCGATCCTTCTTCCGCCCCGCCATGCCGTTCGGCGGCCCCTGCTTCCCGCGCGATGTGCGCGCATTCGGCGCCCTGGCGCGAATGCTCGATCTGCCGGGAGATCTGCAGGAAGCGGTGCATGCTCTCAATGAGCACCATACCGAGCGTCTGGTGAAGGCGGTTCTGGCCGCTCTTCCGCCAGGAGGCCGGGTCGGCCTGCTCGGAATGTCGTTCAAGGCCGGCACCGCCGATGTGGCCGGCTCCCTGGGTGTGGAGCTGGCTCGCCGGCTCGCCGCCGCGAAGGTGCGGCCCCTGGTCTATGACCCGATGGTGCCACGCCAGGTCCTGCTCGGTCTCGGCCTCGACGTCCGGTTCGCCGAGAGCGCGGCCGACGCCGCGGCGGCGGACGTGGTGGTCATCACCACCGAGTGCAGTGAATTCAAGGGGCTAGCCTGCAGAGCCGAGGGGCGGACGCTGATCGATCCCTGGCGCATGGCCGAAGAAGGCGGCGCATCCCCCGAATGGACAACCACTTCGACCACGTGATCGTGGTGGAGCCGAACGGTTCCATGCGCGGGGGCGGCCATGAGGTTGGCGCCGTGCCGGCTCGGGTTCTCGCGCGCCTCGGACCGAAGGTGACGGTGGTGACCCCCCGGGGCGTGACCTTCCCGGACCTGCTGGAGGGCGCCTGCGACGATGTATCCGCCCGCCATGGATGCCGCCCCGCACGGTTCAGCATGTGGTGCCGGCGACGATTGGTGCGGGCGTCCGGTTTGTTCCACCGTTGGGACCGGGTTCTCTCTGAGGTGGCGGTGCTCCTCGAGGCCCGCGCGGTGCGGCACCGGCTCGGCAGGGAGTGCAGGGTCGGCCGGCATCTCAAAAACTCGGAGATCGGCGCGCTCTTTCCGGCCGGAGACGCGCGGGCGCTGGCGGCCGCCCTCGCGCACGTGCGCGGGAACCCTCCCCCGGAATGCGCCTTCCTGAAGCCGCTCCTGGCGCCGGTCGAAGAGGTGATGCGCGCGAATCTCGCCTTCCTGAGCGAACTCTAGCCAGCCTCCCAGCGGACGGAGGACGAACCGCCCGACGCTGGGCTGGAGATTCTGGACCAAGAAGTCCGTTGTGCCAGCCCCCTGCCGTCCGGCACCGGCGCCGCTTTTGAGCTCTTGGCCCGCCACCGGCGCTTTTCAAGGGAAACGCAATCCGTGGGATGCTTATCATATTGGGTTCGGCGACCTACCAAACGCCGCTGTGACCGAGGATCGGATACTCAGTTCCCGCCTGCCGCAGCCGCAGGCGGCTAGCCCAGGAGAAAGAGAGTACGCATGGCGACGCTCAAGGAAACCCTGAAGCAGAAGATCGAGGAGCACCGCCCCCGCACGATCAAGCTCCTTAAGCAGTACGCTGACGTGGAAGTTGGCAAGGTCACCATCGGCCAGGTGATCGGCGGCGCTCGGGGAGTTCGTTGTCTGGTGACGGACACGTCCTATCTGGATCCGAATGAGGGGATCCGGTTCCGCGGCAAGACCATCCCGGAGACCTTCGAGGCGTTGCCCAATTGGCCTGGTGGCAATTACCCCACCGTCGAATCCTTCTGGTGGTTCATCCTCACCGGCGAGGTTCCCACGGCGAAAGAGGCCCAGACGGTCGTCGACGACTGGAAGACCCGGGCCAAGGTTCCGCAGTACGTCTTCGACGTCCTGCGCGCCCTGCCGAAGAACTCCCACCCGATGGCGATGTTCTCCTCCGCGATCCTCTCGATGCAATGCGAGACGATCTTCGGCAAGCAGTACAACGAAGGCATGAACAAGATGGACTACTGGGATCCGATGTTCGAGGACGCCTCGAACCTGATGGCCAAGCTCGGCCAGATCGGTGCGTTCATCTATCGCTTGAAGTTCAAGGGCGACAAGCAGATCGCCCCGAATCCGGCCCTCGACTTCGGCGGCAACTTCGCCCACATGATGGGCATCAAGCCGCCGTACGACGACGTGGCGCGGATGTACTTCATCCTGCACCCCGACCATGAGTCTGGCAACGTGTCGGCGCACACGATTCACCTCGTGGCCTCGGCTCTCTCCGACTGCTACTACGCGGTCTCGGCGGGTATGAACGGCCTCGCCGGCCCGCTCCACGGCCTCGCCAACGAGAACGTGCTCCGCTGGACCCAGGGGTTCATCGAGCAGCTCGGCAACAAGGAGCCGACCGAGGAGGTCATCAGGGAGGCGCTCTGGGCGACCTTGAACAGCGGCCAGGTCGTTCCGGGGTACGGCCACGCCGTCCTCAGGAAGACCGACCCGCGCTACACGTCGCAGATGGAGTTCTGCCTGGAACACCTCCCGGACTACCCCCTCTTCAAGGTCATCAACATGATCTACAAGGTGGCCCCGGGCGTCCTGGAAGAGCACGGCAAGGCCAAGAACCCGTGGCCCAACGTCGACGCGCCGTCGGGCGTCATTCAGTGGTACTACGGGGTCACGGAGTACGCCTTCTACACCGTGCTGTTCGGCATCGGGCGCGCCATCGGCACCCTGGCCAACATCACCTGGGACCGCGCTCTCGGCTACCCGATCGAGCGGCCGAAGTCGGTGACGACGGCCATGCTCGAGGATGTCGCCGCGGGCAAGTAGTCCGCCGCGACGGCACAAGGCATTCGACGGAGGGGGGCGCTTCAAAAGGCGCCCCCCTTTCTTTTTGCTGCCTCCTGGAGCGCCCGGCTTCGCTCGAAATGTCCGTCACGGCAGAGTTGGATAGAACGCCGGTTCAACAGGAAGGAGGCTCTCTCATGCCCTTGGCATTCAACTCCGCAAGTCACGGGGAAATCGCATTCGGGTTCTTCAACATCGACTGCGACATGCTGCTCCTCGAGAGGACGTTCTTCTTCGCGGATGCGTTCTGCCGCGAAATCTCCATTCTCGCCGGGAGCGCATCCGAACCGGTCCACGAGGCAATCATCCCCGCGTGGGTCATCGAGCGGCCGGAAGATGTCGGCGACCTCATGGGCGCCATCCACGGGGTGCGATACACCGGGTTCATCGGTGAGACCTACCGCCGCTTCCCGTTTCCGGCCCGGCCGGAGGAGTTCCGGCAGAAGCCGGAGGGGCACCTGACGCGGGACGAGTTCCGGAAGATGATCGCACCGTTCGGCCGTGAACGGGAGCTCCCGCTAGTCGCGCGCCCCGACGTGGAGGAGATCGCTCTCGGGAAGATCCACTTCGCCCGCTCCGTCTTCCACGAGATCGTGGCGTACGTGTGGAGGGGCGGCTGGCCGGAGTGGCGCGACGGCGTGAGACCGGACTACGTGCTCGCCATGAAGAACGCAGTCGAACGGAGTCGGAACTGGGCAACCCGTGGGCTGGCGTTGCCCATCTGAAGGTGTCGTATCGTGGTGAGCAGGACTACACGTCCAGCTCGTCGGCATCGGCGTAGACCTCGGCCTTGCGCCCGCAAAAAGAGACGACCTTGCCCACGATGGCGCCCGCGACGGCCGCCATGATCAGGGTGATCGCGATCCCCGTGATCTGGCTGCCTCTGTCGATCCCCGTGACCACGAACATCGCCGCGATCCTGCCCAGCAGGCCGAGTAGCATGTATTGCGTCATCTTCAGGCGGCCGAGGAGAGCGCCCGCAGAGCGAGGCTGTCGCCAGAGTGAAGAGCAGGATGCGTTTCGGGCTGAACATGTCTTGTTTCAACAGATTCCGCCCGGGTCTACGTGGGCGGCTCCACCGGCCGCACCCTCTCAAGACCGCGCATGATGGAAAGCGCAGCCCGGCTTCCGAGGAGGCGTTCGAGTCGCGCGCCGGTGCGCCAGCGACCCTCCCAGCCGTGCTGCGGGCAGGGAAGGGCGAGTCGGAGCAGCTCGGCCCACGATCGCTGCTCCTGCCCGGCCAGTTTGCGGCCGTGGAGCCACCGCAGCACCGCCCTGCGCGCGGAGCGCACATTCTGCCCCCTGGGCAGGCCTGCCGACCGTGTCAGCCACAGCTCGACGTCTCGAGCCGTGATGGACGCCGCGGCCTTCGCCAGTCTCCTCAGTTGATCCTCGAGCTCCCGGAAGAACCCGGTCGACCCGAAAGCAAGGATTCCCTGCCTCACCGCCTTGTGGAGCAGTTTCAGCAGTGGAAAGGCGGAGATCCCTTCCGCCCTGCCGAGTTCGTCCAGCCGCGCAATCTGGCTCTGGAGCGCGGAGCGCGCCTCGATCAGGGCGGGATCCTCGCTCGCATCGACGAGAGGCCAGGCGATGTCGCCTCTGAGCTGGCTCATCGTGGTTCCAACATGCGGCCAGAGGCTCGGGCGCTGAAGGAGGTCGGTCAGGTTCCTCATGGCGACTCGTACCCAGCATTGGTCACTCCTGTCGGCGCTTTCGCTCAGGCTCCCGGTCACGACCCGGACTGTACCCAGAGGCCGATCGATGCCGATCGCCTTGGTTCCGCGGAGGGCGAGCCGGAACCAGTAGCGGAAGTCCTCCGAGAGTGGCAGATCCTCGTCGAAGAAGCCGGTCTCCAGCACCACCCATCGCGGAATCAGGACAGAGCTGGTGTGGAACGGGTAGCGGGTCGTGGCCGCGACCAGGAGGTCCGCGGCGGGCGACTCCGGCCCCGCCATCGGTGGCGCAGCCCGGCTGCCGTCGTCATGCCCCTCGACCCGGTAGCTCGAAACGCACAGTTCGGCGTCGGCGACGGCGCCGAAGGCCTGGATCTTGGTTTCGACGCATGTGGGGTCCAGCAGGTCATCAGCGTCCAGGAAGTGAAGAAACTCGCCCTTGGCCCGGCGAATCCCGGCATTGCGAGCGCTGGAGACGCCGCCGTTCTGCTGGCGCTGAAGGTGAATCCGGTCGGCGTACGGCGCGAGGACCCCCTCCGGCTCGTCGGTGGAACCGTCATCGACCACGATCACCTCCACGTCCGGCCAGGACTGCTCGAGACAGCTCTCGACCGCGTCCGCGATCTGTCCCGATCCGTTGTAGAGGGGAATGACGATGCTGACCAAAGGCGAGCGGCGCGCCTCCTCGGCGAACAGGAGGTGAAGCAGCCAGACGGCGTGATACGTGATCCGCTCCGGCGGCGGCCGGACCGCCGCCAGAAGACGCCGCAGTTCCCGGGAGTGCCACTCTGGCGCGAGCAGAGGGCAGGGATTCGCCGACAGACTCGCCGGCGCCTCTGACGGGCCACACTGGTCAGCGAGCGACTCGAGGACCTGCCACGAACCGGATGGGCCCTCGCAAACGGCCGCCGCGCGTCCGTCTGCGAGCGTCTCGAGCCATTCCCGGACCCTGTCCGGCGACTCCTCGCTCCCATTCCGGAGAGCCTCGTCCATCGCGTCCCTCCTCAAGGCGGCCGCCTTTTCGCGGGCCGGTCTGACCGGTGTCGCCTACTTGTCCTCACCGAACTGCCAGGTGCCCTCGGCCAGCATTCGCAGGGCCTCATCGACGGCGGCCTTGAGCTCGCGGTCGCAACCGTTCAGCTCGTCCTCCGGCGTGTTCTCTGCCCAGACGTCCGGCGCCACGCCGAAGTTCTCGAGGTTGATGCCGTAGTTGTTCGGCTGGGTCGGATCGTACGTGGTGACGAGAGCGCCGGGCGTTCGAATGCTGGCGCCATTCAACAGGCCGTAGCTTCCGGTCGCGATCACCGCGCCGTAGGTCGGGGTGCCGACGATGCGGCCAAGGCCGAGGTCGCGGAATCCCTGTGGCGTGACCTCGCTGTCCGATGCCGAGCGCCAGTTGATGAGCATCACCTTCGGCCCGGCGATCGCCTGCCGCGGGCGCCGGCCCCAGGCCCGCCCCCCCGACCGGCTGTTCCAGTACTCGTACGGCCGCCGCTCGAGGATATCGATCAGCTCCTGATCGATGTTGCCGCCGCCGTTGTACCGGATGTCGATGATCATCCCGTTCTTGTTCCAGTATTGGTTGATCTCGTTCCGGAACCGCTCCAGCGGATCTCTGCTCATCGAGCGAATGTGCACGTAGCCGATTTTCCCGCAAGACTCCTTGTCGACGAACTCGCGGCACTTGTGGACCCACTCTTCGTACTTGATGTCCGAGAGGGATGAAACCGGCTTGAGACGCACGGTTCGCGGCTCGCCGAGCGCTTCCACCTCGTCCGGCTCCTTTGGAGTGGCGACCTGGAGGGTGACGTACTTGTTCAGGAGGTGGCTCAAGATCGGAAAGTAGTTGTCGCCGGCCCGGATCTCCTGCCCTTCGATTTCGAGCACGACATCACCGGCGCTCAGGTTCAGCCACTCCTTGTCGGCCGGCCCGTCGCGGTAGATGTGCGAGATCTCGTACGTCTTCCCTCGAGGCTTCAGCTCGAAGCCGAGACTGAGGGTGGAGTAGAGATCCGGCATCTGCCGGGTCGCCGGTCCGCTGACGCCGGTGTGGGATGCGTTCAGCTCGCCGATCATCTCGTTGCACAGGTCGTACAGATCCTCGTTCTCCCCGACATACCTGAGCAGCGGCTTGTAACGCGCCTTGATCGCGTCCCAGTCCATGCCGTGCATCTTCTCGTCGTAGAACCGGTACTTCATGACACGCCACGACTCCTCGAAGACCTGCTCCCATTCGGCGCGCACGTCCACCTTGACCTTGAAAGAAAACTCGACGCGCTCCTTCTTCTTCTTCGAGAGCGACATCATGTAGATGCCGTCGCTCTCGGAGAAGAAGACCGTCTTGCGGTCAGCCGTGGGCCTCAGGCTGCGGAAGGAACCGTCGGCGATCTTCTTCGATTCTCCGCCTTCGACGCTGATCGAATGCAGCGCTCCCGAACAGTTGTAGTAGATCGTCTTGCCGTCCTCGGAGAGAAAGAAGGTCCCGACGCTGTCTCTGCCTGAGGTGAGCTGCCGGGGCCGCCGGTCGATGTCGGTGAGATCGATGGCAACCTCGATCGCTTTCTTCTCCTTCTCGGCCGGGTCATCGGCATCCTCTTCGGCCTCCTCCTCGCTTTTCGCCTCTTCCTCGCTCTTCTTCTCGGCCTCCGAGTCATCCTGCTCGTCGTCCTTCTTCTTGCCCTTCGCGTCCTTCCGGTCCTTCTTCTCTTCCTTCTCGTTCTTCTTTCTCTGCTGCACCAGCGGGTCGTCGGAATCCTCAGTCAGGGGAGTCAGCGAAACCGCGAAGAGGTGATTCGTGCCGTCGTCGCGATCCGAGGTGAAGATGACCGTCTTGCCGTCCGGCGTCAGATACCCTCCGGAGTCCCTCGCGACATGCTGCGTGACGTTCTGCTCGGTCTTCTCCTCGATGTTGAACAGGTAGACGTCCGAGTTCAGGTTCTCGTCGGAGCGGCTGTAGCAGAGCCAGCGGCCGTCTTTCGAGAAGGTCGGCGAGGAGAAGCCCCCTTCTTCATTGTGGATCAGCTCGGTGGTCTCGCCCGACTCGATCTCGACCAGGTGGATGCGGTTGTCCCCCTCGAACACCATGTGTGACGAGTCGGGAGACCAGCGCACTCCACTCTTGATCGACTCCTGGTCGGTCAGCTTGCGACGAGACTTCTTCTCAACGTCATAGAGCCAGATTTCCTCCTCGAGAGACTGGTCGGTGATGTACGCGATGAGCTTTCCGTCGGGCGACCACTGCTCTCCACGGTCGCGCCACGCCGAGCTGGTGACCTGGGTCTTCTCGGCCGTCTTCGGATCGGTCGGCACGATGAAGATCTCGCCGTGTTCATCCACGGCGGCGTACTCGCCGTCTGGCGAGGGGGAGAAGTCGTCGGCGGAATTTTCCACGCTCAGGTATTCGATCAGGTTCTCCTTCGGATCGAAGGCGAAGTCGATGGCGATCCTGCTCGGCGTGCCGCCGGGAACGTCCAGCTTCCAGAGCTCGAACTCGCTCTCGTAGACGATGGTCCTGCCGTCGGGGCTGATCGACGGGTACTGAATCCCGTCGGCGGAATGCGAGGTGACCTGCGTCGCCTGGCCGTCTCGCGGCGGGATCTTCCAGATGTTGAAATTGCCGTCACGCTCGGACATGAAGTAGATCATCCCGTCCGCCCCCCACATCGGATGGGCGTCCTGCGTGTGGCTGCGGAACTCCTGCGGGTTCAGGTCGGTGAGTTGGCGGATCACCTTCGTCTCGAGATCCTGGACCCAGATGTCGGTGTTGTTGTTGCCGCGATAATGCTTGCGCCAGTAGCGGAAGCCGAGGCGGTTGAACGCGACCATCCGGCCGTCCTGGCGGATCATTCCGTCGGCCCCGCGGTCCATCGGCATCGGCTCCGGCCGACCGCCGTCAACAGGCGCGATATAGAGAGGCGAGCCCCACGGGTGCGCCCCGCGAGTTGTCGCCATCACGATGCCCGAACCGTCCGGAGTCCAGTACAGAACCTTGTCACCGGTCGAGTGCTGGGTGAGCTGGCGCGGATCCCCGCCGCCTGCGGAAATGATCCAGATGTCGTCGTTCCCCAGGCGGTTGCTGTTGAACGCGATCCAGTTGCCTTCGGGCGAGAAGCGGGGGAAGGTGTCCCGCGCGATGTGGGCGGTCAGACGGCGTCCGTTCGATCCGTCTCCCTCCACGACCCAGATGTCGCCGTGGTAGGAGAACGCGATCTTCCCCTGGTTGCTGACATGCGGATAGCGCGCGAACTTGATCGGCTCGGTGTACCCGCTCGGCGCGAGAGCGGAAAGAGCGAGGAGTGCGCCGAGGATCATCTGAATGCGCATGGAGGGGAGTTCCTTTCTCCTGTGCAGGGGCCGTGGACAGCGGCGGTCGCCTGCGATGCGAACCGGACACAATAGCGTGTGCGGCCTCTTCGTGGTACCGCCTGGTCATTCGAGAGCAGATCGAGCAGAATCAGGTGCGTCGGCCTCAGTGTGCGAACAGAGCGCTGTCGTCGATGACGACAGCGCTGAGATCCTCGGACCAGATGCTGCGCTTCATTCCTCCGGGACAGACAGGCACGAGCCGCACCTGCTTGCGCGTTTTGGTCCGTTCCTGCTCGTGCAGCTCCCCCGCCCTGTCAAAGCAGAGCGATCCCACTGCCTGAGCGGCTGAGTGCCGTCGCTCGACGAGCCGCAGGTAGTGAGGAATGCCGCCCAGCGCCAGATAGAGTTCGAGGACCTGCCTCCGATTCCATCGGTGCTGTCGCGATGCGAGGTACTCCTGGGTCTCGGCGAGGCCGAACGGAAGCAGCTGGAGTCGCCGCGTGATCCGGTTGTGCAGGCCCCCCTTGGCATGAACGAGCTTGTCGAGCATCCAGCTCGCTGCGCTGCCGCAGACGATGAACCGAAGCGAGCGGATTCGGCACAATCGCGTGTTCCAGTACTGATCCAGGGTCTGAAGCAACATCGAACGGCGCGTGGATAGCCAGGGCAGCTCGTCGAGGAAGACGACGCTGCGGGAGGAAGGCGCCGAAGTGGCGCGCGGCTCGAAGAACTCCCGAATCAGATGTGTCTTGCCGACCCGGCGACGGCCGTAGACCGCCACCAGTTCCGCCTCTTGTGAAGCCAGGATCTGCTCGAGTCGTTCGCGCTCCGCAAGCCGTCCCACGATCTTGTCGTTGGTTGATGGCATTGATTCCGCTCGCCTCATTTACCGCGTTCGACATGACCGAGCCGCTGATTTGTCCACCGATACAACCCGTCGGCGGACGAATCTCACAGAGATCATAAGCTGATTTGAGACAGTTGATTGCATCGGCGGATCCCAGAGAGAATGGCGCCTTCTCCTGGAAGCACGCCTCTGTTGGGAGGTTCTGCCCGAACCTGCACCGGCGGCACCAACGGCGGTCTGATGTCCGAGGAGATTCGCGAGAACTCCGAGATCGCCTTCGACTGGCAGCATCAGAGGCATGTTGGCAACATGGGGTTCCTCGTCTGAGCTCCACCCCTTCCGGAGCAGGGGCTCCCGACCGGCATCGAGGTGCAAACCCTCGACCTCGGGCATGCCGAAGAACGGGAGAAGAGCAGGAGCACGCCTCTCTACCGCGCCATCGACATCTTGGAGTTGCAGTGATGCCGGCACACGGGAGGGCCGCGCATCCGCCAGTCTCGCTCGTGACCCTGTACGGGCCCGCTCAGGCGGGGCCGCAACAGCGCTTGAACTTCTTGCCCGACCCGCACGGGCAGGGCTCGTTGCGACCCACCTTGGGCGACGAGGTGATGGTCGTACGAACCGCCTCCCTGGGCAGGACCTCGCCACCATACGTCTTCATGCGGTCGTAGCGGCGGGCAAAATGCGCTCCCGCGTCACGATAACGCCGGCAAACCGCGTCCCACAGTTCATTGAGCGTCAACTCGCTCGCATCAGTCGGATCGCGGACAACAACCTCGCATGAAGGGACCTCCACTTGCATCAAACCAACATGCTTCCACTTCCCCTGGGCAACAAACTCGTTCGGCCCTGCGGGCTTCTCGCAGCGCAGAAAAGACACGCCTACTTCGCGACACTCGCACGCCGGATCAATGCAGTACCGATCCACGAGCATGTACTTCATGCCGCGAAGCAGGTAGATGTCAGGGCGTCCCCAGAAAGCCTCGGCCCAGGCCATGAGATCGCCGCTCTCGAGCCGCCATGCGGACGGCGCGGGCTGAACAGCATCAGGATCCATCCCGCGCTGGCGCAGCCAGTGGGCGTGCACCAGTTCGAGCAGTTCTCCGTCGACCAGGCTCCTCAGCCATTTGAGCACCGACTCCCCGTCGTCTCCGGAAGTTACTTCGTCGCTCATCTCCGCCGTGGTGAAGTCCACTCGTACGGAAACGGTCACTTCCTCGCTGGGGTTGGGTGGGGCCACGCCACGGGCATAGGTCACGCGAAAAACCTTATCCGTCACCGCGACGCTCCGCGCGCGATCAGTGATGATCACTCCAGAGAGTCCCGCTTCGGTGCATGGGCATTCGATGTTGGCGCATGTCGAAACCGCTACCGCGAGCCCCTGACGGCCCGTGCCGGTGGGGGACGGGCGCCAGATGATCCAGGGGCCGCCGGGTGAGATTTGACGGTCGTTGCTCGGGTCGCACTTGACTGATTTCATCTCGTCATCTCCCTTCCTCGACGGGGATGAGTTCGACCCCTCCTTCCCTCATGCGTCTCTCGCCGCCGCGCAATACAATCACCCGGACCATGCGACAGTCTCTCTTGAAGGCGCGAAGAGGAAGAAGCTGCGATGCGCAGGGCAAACCAGAGTTTTGGAGTGCATGTGGCCAAGTACACCGCCTTTTTTTGGATCTCAACGGGACGAAACTCCGGAATAATGACATTCCCAGCGTGCTACTGCTAGTCGCTCCGCCGGCAGACTTCATGCTGTACGATCTCCTCTTCGCTACTCTGATCTTCGCTCTCGAGAGGGTCCGCCATGTCTCGCGTCGCTCCTGTACTCCTTCTCGCTTCCCTCTGCTACGCAGTCGGTCTCGCGCTGGAGGGCCAGGAATCGACGTCGCCCGTTCCGGTTGCAGAGATCACGCCCGACCTCGACGGCGCGGGGTGGACTGAGCTCTTTCCCGAGGCCTCACTCAAGGGCTGGAAGCACAACTGCACCGAGAAGACCTGGTCGCTGAAAGACGGCGTGCTCACCTGCAATGGTGACATCAACGGCGGGCTCATCTCCGAGAAGGTCTACAAGAACTTCGAGATCGCCTTCGAGTGGCAGCACCAGCGCCACGCCGGCAACGCCGGCTTCTTCATCTGGGTGCCGCACATGCCGGAGAAGGGGCTCCCGACCGGCATCGAGGTGCAGATCCTCGACCTCGGGTATGCCGAGGAATGGGAGAAGAGCAAGGGATCCCCACCGGACTGGTTCACCTGCCACGGCGACATCTTCCCGTGCGGCACGTCCAAGATGAAGCCGTTCCCTCCCGTGGCCCCGGACGGCGCGCGCAGCTTCCCGACCAAGGAGACGACGCGCCGCGTCGGCGAGTGGAACCAGTACTACATTCGCTGCATCAATGGGGAGGTGCGCCTCTGGGTCAACGGCGTCGAGGTCTCAGGCGGCACGGCGTGCGAGCCGGCGGAGGGTCCGATCGCCTTCGAGGCGGAGGGCGCCCCCATCCTCTATCGAAACATCAGGATCCGGGAGCTGCCGTGATGCGGGTCCGCCCGTCCGGCGGATCTGGTGCTTCTTGTCCCGGCACCGTACCCGCCATTTCACTTCGCGCGAGAGTTGCCCGGCGCAACTGTGATGGACAGCACGGGATCGAATCTAGGAGTCCAACTCGACCGTGGTCTCCTTGCCAGCCTCGACCTCCACCCCGCGCCGTTCCACATGGCCCAGCGCGCTCTCAACCACAAGCGTGTAGGAACCGGGTGGGATGTCGGAGGCCGAGAGGCTGGGCTCTCCATCATCGTCCTGTCGCAGTGGAATCTCATTTCCGCTGGCACTCACGAGTCGAATGACATCCGTTTCCAGTCGCCTCTCGTCCACCGTGATCCGGATTCGTCCACCATGGAAGAGAGGAATCTCCACCTCCATCGGTACTCTGTCCTTCTCGACGAGAATCGTGACGATGTTGCTACTGAACTCCGGGGCCAGAGCAGCGAACTTGTATTCGCCGGGCTCGGCGAATTCCAGCACGAACGTACCATCCGGATTGGTCTCCAGAATTGTGAATTTTGGCCCTGCAACCATCACCTGTGGAGGTCTCGTGG
>JAZDLC010000151.1:0-7414 GCA_043802345.1 Planctomycetota bacterium
GTCTCGACCGGCGCCGTCTGGTGAATGTCTGCCTGCTGGGGCTCCTGGCACTCATGCCGCTCCTGACCCATGGCTGCGACTGGTCGTACAGCGCGACCACAACAGAGGAGGGCTTCGATGGCGGTGTCAGCGCGACCACCGGGGAGACCGTCCTCTCCGCGAACTTCCATCTCTGGTTCGGAGACCCCCAGAACGCAGGCCATGCCTCCGCCGGCATCGTAGGCCCCGTCCTGTGGGGCTACTTCCTGCTCGGACTTGTCTTCGCGCTGGTGAGAAAGGCGGCAGTGCGCGGCCCGGTCGGGTTCGTCATGGCGCCGGCCAGCGCGTGGCTCGCGATGGTGTCAGGTTGTGGTCTGCTCTCATACGTGTTCGGCACCGAGTCCAGCCTCTGGTTGTGGCTGTTCTTCCTGTCCGTGGTCGCGTGGTTGGTGATCCTCCTGACGCACCTCTTCTGGTTCCTCGCCAGACGGGGACGGAGCGCGCGAGCGGCTGCATGATCGGTCTGGTCGGCTGGGCGGAGTGAACCAGCAGATCACGACACGATTCTGGTAGAATGGCCGGTCACGGCGTAGGTGCGCAGTTACCGCTGAAAGGGGCGTCCCATGAGAAACGCGATCGTTTTCGTGCTGATGGCAGTCGTGGTGGGCATGAGCATCGGGGATCGCCTGGGCGTCTCGGCAAAGGCCCAGACCCGGCAGACCCGGTGGGAGGATTCACAGTTAACGTGGCCGCCGAGCCCGGAGGGGATGGTCCAGCTGGGCGGAGAGCATGCGTTCATCAACTCGGACACGCTCCCCGTCCATCGCGTGCCGTACGGACGGTGGTTGGTCGTGACGATGTTCTACGGCGCGAACTACCAGCTCGTCGAGGACCTCGGCGGCATCGAGACGCTGAAGTACTCGAACCGGACGACCACCTACGAACTTTCGAAGCACACGGCCGGGATCGCCTTTCGACCCGGGTCTCAGGTCCTCCTCAGGCACACGACCACGTCGAGTGTCGAGTACTGGAGCCTGGCCGGTTACCTGACCACGAGCGAACGACCCGCACGGGAGTGGCCCCCCCTGCCGCAGGATCTGGTGAATGTGGTGGGGCAGGTCCTGGCGCCGGTGGGTGAAGTCGTGCCGCTCTACACCGTCCCCTCCGACAGGTGGTTGGTCATGATGGACCTGAAGCTGAGAGACGGCGGCTTCTGGCTCTACGAGACGATCGGCGGAACGAGCCGGGTTCTCAGCTCCGGGCCGGGAGCAAACAACGACCGCATTGTCGGAACCACCTTCGCGCCCGGTTCGCAGGTGGCCATCGAGCGCAGACTGGGAAACCCCGGCACCGTGAACTGGGAGTTCCACGGCTACTTCGTGCGGCGCTGACGCGTCCGCTCGAGTACGGCGGCGAAGTCGGGCCTCGAGCCGGCGTGCTGGAAGGTCTGCTCGAAGAGGACGCGGCCGCCGGCGACGAGCAGCATGCCGGGCATGGACCGGATATCGCCCACCGGCTTGCCGGCCAGGTTCCCCTTGAAGAGAGCGCGGACGCCGGCCAACCACATGCCGGGGGCGAGGAACTCGCTCGCGCCGCCGCGGCGGATGCCGAAGGCGGTGCGAATGCGCTGATCGGGGTCGGACACGGCTCGCACCTCCGGCCAGCGCTTCTCCAGGAACGTCCTGGTCTCATCCGGAGCGGACAGCGTGAACAGCAGGACCTCAGGGAAGTCGGGGGTTTCCTGACGCGCACGGCGCAGGTCGGCGACCGCCTCGCGGCAGAAGGGTCACCCGAAGTGGCGCAGGAAGAAGAGCAGGGTGGCCTCGCCGCCGAGCTGGTCGCGGAGCGTGCCGGGCGCGAGGTTCACGCCCTCGACGGGGAGATCGAGGACCTCAGCGGGGATTGAGGAGAGTGTCTGGGTATTCATCATCGCTCCAAGTCTGACCCGAACGATGCCTGGCACCGTACACCGAAGTACCGTTTCCCGGCCAGCGCTGCATTCAAGATCGGGATTTCTGCCAGGATAACGTCAGGCCGGTAGCGGAGGGTGGGGTCGGGACACGCCTGCGGAGCCGCCCAGTAGTCTTGCTTGTGCCCCCTGAAGACGCAGGAATGACCGAACTGACTCGCGAACGCACCGTTCTCTCTCCCGGTCCAGCAGACAAGGAGAGCGCGCAGGCGCTCATGGAAAAAGTCTGTCATGGTCACGAGGAAGCTCGACGAGGAGCTCCCCGATTTGTCCGGACCCCAACCGCTCCAGGAGGAGACCATGGCTCACACGGACAAACGATCCGCCTCCAGCGAAATGGGAACCGAGGAGATCAAGATGGAGATGACGCCGATGATCGACGTCACCTTCCTGCTGCTGATCTTCTTCCTCTGCTCGATCAAGTTCAGACTGCTCGAGGGGAAGCTCCAGACGTACCTGCCGAAGGACGTGGGACCTGGGATCAGCCCGATGGTCGCGATGCTCGAGAAGGTCGATCTCCGCATCGAAAGGACCGAGGACCGCGGCGAGAGGGACCTTTCGAACCTCCAGACCTACAAGCAGTGGGTGGGCGACGGCGGATGGAAGGAGAGCCAGGTCGACATCTTCCTTCAGGACCGGAAGGTCGGGAGCTTGAAGTCCCTCCTGATGAAGCTCAGGGAGGTTCGCCAGCGCCGTCCCGCGCCGGTTGTTGGCGAGGATGACGACCTCAAGATGAACCTGGAAGCGATGAACGGCGTGATCTACGAGGACGTGATCCGGGTGGTGGACGTCGCGATCGAGGCCGGGTTCAGCAGCATCACCTTCCGGGGCATCGCGCTGGATGCGTAGCCCCTCCCTCGACCGGCGCCTATCCACCCACGCCGTCGTCGAACGAGTTGTCCAGGTAGATGTTGGCTCCGGGCGCCGCGCTGTCGAAGAGTCCTCTGAGGCTGCTGCGGCGCGTCCGGTTCTGAATGAACAGGTTGCCGGACGAGTAGACCTTGAAGCCGTCCTCGCCTGACCTGTTGACGCGATTCCCGATCAGCATGCAGCCCGATGCCGAGGCGGCCATGCGGACGCCGGAGACGCCGGCCCTCTTGATCTTGTTGCGAGCGAAGATGGCCCCGCTGCAGACGGTGTGGACCCCGTAGTCGTCCGGGCGGACGATGGTGTTGGCCTCCAGGATGTGATTCTCGGAACCGTCGTCCAGATTGATGCCGCAGCCGCCGGGTCTGTCGATGATGTTCTCGATGATCGTGCACCGGGCCGAGAGGGCATCGCACTGAATGCCGGACCAGGCCGGCGCGACGATCCGGTTGCTCCGGATCAGCGAGTCGGTGCAGGTGTGTCCTGTCATGCCGAGTGAGACTCCGTACCGGGCCGCCAGCTCGATGACGTTTCCCTCGATGCTGTTGCCATTCCCGAACACCCTGATGCCCGAGTATGCGGAGCCCCGGATCGAACAGTCGCTGACGACACAGTCGTCGGTGTCCAGCTCGATTCCAGTGCCTCCGGGGTTCTCGATCGTGCACCGGTCGATCCGGCTCCCAGGCGAGTCAAGGAGTTCGATGGCGACGCGTTCGGTGTCGGAGACGACGCAGCGGGTGATCCGCACGTTGTCCGAGGCGGAGACCTCGATGCCCCCTTGGCTGGAGGCGTTCCGGACCCGCAGCCGCTGCAGCTCGATGCGCGCCGACCGGGCCACTGCGATCCCCCGGCCGCTGCCGCCGGGATCGATGATGACCTGGTCGCTCCCCCGGGCCCGCACGGTGAGGTCCTGCTTGGTGTCGACCACCACGTTCTCGGCATAGACCCCCTCCGAGACCACGACCACGTCGCCGGGGCCGGCGGCATCCACGGCCGCCTGGATGGTCGGGTAATCCCTGGGGACCTTGAGATTGGCGGCGAACGCCGGACAGGCGATCAACAACGAGAGGAGCGCGGCGGTCGTAAGCGGTTTCATGACAGGAATCTCCGGCTGCGGTGAGAATCCGCTGCCCGGTGAGGGCGGCGTCACGAGAGAAGGGCGAGCGAGGACGCCCGATCCCACGCGGGAATCCGGAATCCTCGGCAGTCTGATTCGCGGATGGGATGCGCGCTGCCCGGGCGAAAGATGTCAGAAAACCAAGGTCCGCGTCAGCCTGCCGTCATGACAAGACCCTTACGATAGGCGGCGGTTACAGGACGAACTGGCGGAGAATCGACCCGATTTCGACCCATCTCCTCGCCGCGCGTCACCTTGAGTCAGGACAGGAGGATTCACGTGAGAGTTCTGATCGTCGAGGATGACGCTGCGATCCGGAGCTTCCTCAAGAAGGGTCTGAAGGAGGCGTCATTCGCCGTCGACGTCGCCGAGGATGGGAACACCGGCTCTTTGATGGCGCACTGCGAGCCATACGACGTCATCATTCTGGACCTGATGCTGCCCGGAAAGGACGGGCTGACCGTTCTCAGGGAGATCCGGGAGTCGGGCAGCGACGTGCCGGTCATCTGCCTGACGGCTCGCGACGCTGTTGACGATCGGGTCCGCGGCCTGGATTACGGCGCCGACGACTATCTCTCCAAGCCGTTCAGCTTCACCGAACTGCTGGCGAGGATCCGGGCTCTCTTGCGGCGCGGGCGAAAGATGGTCCAGTCACCTCTCCAGATCGGCGACCTGACGATCGACCTGCTGACACGCTCCGTGAAGCGAGCCGGCAAGCGGATCGACGTCACGGCCCGCGAGTATGCCCTCCTGGAGTGCCTGGGGAGGCACGCCGGGGAAGTGCTGACCCGGACGATGATCCTCGAGCATGTCTGGGACATGAACAGCGATCCCCTGACGAACGTGGTGGACGTCCACATCAACCGGCTCCGCAAGAAGGTGGATCTGGGCTACGAGAACCCACTCATCCACACCATTCGCGGAGTCGGCTATGTTCTCCGCGATGAGTAGCCTCCGCAAGCCGTTCGGGACCATCGGCGTTCGGCTGACGGTCTCGGGAACTCTCATGTTCACGGTCGTCAGCCTGGTTCTCTGCGGAGCCCTCTACACCGGCATGAACTACACGCTGCTGCGGGAACTCGACAGCTTCCTGCATGCGGAAGTCGAGGAACTCGGAGCCAAGGTGAGTGAACACGCCGGAGACCTCGCCGCCGCGGAGCAGGCCATCCAACGGGAACTGGCGTATCGGCCGCGCCGCGACCTGATCTACCGGCTGCTCGATGCCGACGGCAGGGTCCTCATTACCAGTCTCCCCCGTACGGCCGACTCCGGCGTTCAGCAACTGGACTGGTACCACGTTCCCCACTCCACAGAGATTCACTACCAGACCATTCGACTTCCGAACGCACCGGCACGGTTCCGTGTCTGCACCGAGCCGATCGAGGTCGGCGGCCGGGCGGGACTCATCTCCCAGGCGCTCTACACGCTCGAGACCGTGGACTACTCCCTGGCGGTGCTGCGGCGCTACTCTGCCATCGGCCTGGCGGGGGCGATGCTGCTGGCCTTCCTTGCGAGCTGGTTCCTGGCCCGGCGCATGCTCCGCCCCGTCAGCAGAATGACCCAGACCGCGCAGCGGATCGGGGCAGCACAGGTGGGGGCCCGGCTGCCGCGATCCGGCACGGGGGACGAACTCGATCGGCTCGCCGAGACCTTGAACGAGATGCTGGCGCGCATCGAGAGTCACGTCCAACGGGTCAGGGAGTTCTCCGCGGATGCGTCGCACGAGCTCAGAACTCCCCTGTCGGCCCTCCGCGGCATGGCCGAGGTCGCCCTGACACGGGAACGGACGGCCGCGGAACTCCGCGAAGTCATCGAGACGAGCCTCGAGCAGTACGGACGCCTGCAGAAACTCGCGGAGGACCTGCTGCTGCTGGCTCGGGCGGACGCGGAGGTCGCCGGTCTGAAGAAGGGCCCTGTGCGCCTGAATGACGTGATCTGCGATGTCGCCGAACTGTACAGACCGCTGGCCGAGGAGTCCGGCCTGACCCTCGATGTCGCCGCCGAGGTCAGTGCGACCGTCCTCGGCGACGGAGGCCGGCTCCGCCAGATGCTGGGCAACCTCGTCGACAACTCCATCAAGTTCAGCCCGGAGCCCGGCCGGATCGAACTGGCCCTGAGCAGTTGCGATGGTACGGCCACGATCGTGGTCCGCGACGCCGGCCAGGGAATCGCGCCGGCGGACATCGCGCGCGTCTTCGACCGTTTCTATCGCGTCGACAGCGCCCGCGCCACGAAGGGATCGGGTCTCGGCCTGGCCATCTCCCGCTGGATCGCGGAGGCCCATGGCGGGAAGATCCGGATCGCCAGCGCGCTTCGCGAGGGGACCACGGTGACGATCTCGCTTCCCACCACGGACGAGAGGGAGGGTGAGTCCGGGATCGGCGCTGCCGACTGACCTGCCGCCCCAATCCCGCGCGAGATGACGGGAAAGTCAGCTTCCCTTCACCGTCGCTTCATGAAGGACCGGATAAGGTCGAGGTCCGAACGAAATACCGTGCGGCGGGATCCTGATTGACCGGCAAGAAGATCATCACGTTCACCGTGCTGGGTGCGCTGCTCGCGGGCGCCTGGTATGTCTCGTACAGACGCATCGCCTGGGCCGTGCCGGCGGTGGCCGAGACGGGCGTGGAGCCGCATTCAGGAGACGCCGCGGATGATCCATGCATCTGGGTGAATCCGCAGGCGCTCGAAACCAGCCTGCTCATCTGCACCGACAAGAAGGGCGGATTGTCCGTCTTTGGGCTCGACGGCAGAGAGCTGCAGTACCTCCCGAGCGGCAAGCTGAACAACGTCGATGTGCGCAACGGGTTCCCGTTTCCGGAGGGAATCCAGCCGATCGTGGCCGCGACGAACAAGACGGATGATCGTATCGACCTCTTCCGCATCGACCCGGCAAGCAACCAGGTCGTCCCCGCGGGCCACGTCGAGGTTCCAAAGGAGCTTCCTCCCGACGGAATCTGCCTCTACCGGAGCGCATGGACGGAGGATCTGTACGCGTTCGTGACGACCAAGAAGGGAGAACTCGTCCAGTTTCGGGTCGATCTGGCGGGCGGAACCCTGATTCGCCGTCTTCCGATCGGTTCGGAGTCGGAGGGGTGCGTGGCGGACGATGACCTCGGATTCGTGTACGTCTCCGAGGAGAATGTCGGCATCTGGAAGTATGGCGCCGAACCGGAGTCGGGCGACGACCGGACCCTGGTCGATTCGACCGGCCTGTTCGGGCGGCTGCATCACGATGCCGAAGGACTCGCGATCGTGGATGCCGGCGACGGCACGGGTTACCTGGTGGTCTCGAGCCAGGGAAGCGACGACTTCCTGGTCTACCGCCGTGAAGGGAGCAACGCCTGTGTGGGCCGTTTCCGGGTGGTCTCGAACGGGAACGTCGACGGCGTCGACCACACGGACGGAATCGATGGCGTCGGCATCCCCCTGGGCCCGCGCTTCCCCGCGGGTCTCCTGGTCGTCCAGGATGACGACAACAG
>JAZDLC010000152.1:0-9536 GCA_043802345.1 Planctomycetota bacterium
GACCGATCGCACTCGGGCAGCCGCGCCCAGCGCGTGTTCCAGATCGCGTCATGGTCGTATTCCTCTCCGACGCGCATTGGCACGGCGACCGTCGTGACCGCCAGCACGACCGCGCAGAGGAACCAGCTCACGGCCGCGCGGTTCAGGAGCGGCGCCAACCAGGCCAGTGATTCGTCGTAGACTTGCGTGAGAACGATCAGCACGATCCCACAGCCGATGCCGAAGAGCAGCGTGATCGTCGCGGCGCGGCCGTGCGCGCGCGGCCACAGGAAGGCCGCCAGGAAGACCACGGCGATCGGCGGCGCGAACAGCGCGGCCATGTCCTGGATCCAGATGAAGATGCCGCCTTCCCACTTCAAGAGCACCGGCGCCAGCACCGTGCCGATGCAGATGATCGTGAAGGTCGACCAGCGCCCGACGCTGACCAGTTTCGCCTCGCTCGCCTCGCGGTTGATCAGCCGGTGGTAGAAGTCGATCGACCAGATCGTCGACGCCGAGTTCAGCACGCTGGAGACCGTGCTCATGATCGCCGCGATCAAGGCCGCGAGCAGAACGCCCTGGCCCACGGGCGGCAGCAGCTCGTTGACCATCCGGATGTAGACGGAGTCCTTGGGCACGTCCGGCCCGTAGAGCGCGAAGGCGATCATGCCGGGAAAGACGATGATCAGCGGCAAGGCCCATTTGATGAGCGCGCAGCCGAACACCCCCATCTTGGCGTCCCACTCGCTGCGCGCCCCCAGACACCGTTGGATGTAGAACTGGTTGGTGCCGACATACCAGAGGCACAACGTGAACCAGATGGTCGCCACGCCCGTCCAGGGAGCGACCGGGTGATCGGCCGCCTGGAAGATGTGGCCACGCGTGGCGTCGGCCGTGACGTTCGCCTCCACGACCGCCTCCAGGCCGCCGGCGGCGTGGACCCCCACCACCACCAGGACCAGTCCGCCGGTCACCAGGACCGCGACCTGCAGGACGTCGGTCCAGACCACCGACAGCAGCCCGCCGTAGATGCAGTAGGCCGCCGTGACCCCCGCGATCAGCAGCACGCACCCCATGAAGCCGAAGTCGAAAACGGCCGTCTCCCCCGGCAGCGCCATCTCGTAGACGATCCGCCCGCCCGCATAGAGCGCCGGCGCCAGCACCCCTGCCACCATGTGGAGGAGCGAGAATCCGGCGAAAATCTCGCGCGTGGTCGAGTTGTAGCGCCGCTCCAGGAACTCGGGAATAGTGTAGAGCTTCTTGCGGAAGAAGAACGGGAGGAAGATCCAGGCCAGGATCGAGTAGGCGATCCAGTTGTTCCACTCGAAGACGGCCGGCGCCAGCCCGAAGGCGTAGGCGGTGCCGACCATGCCGATGAAGTGCTCGGTGCCGATATTGGAGCCGGTCATCGAGAGGGCGACGGCGTACCAGGGCAGCTTCCGGCCGGCCAGAAAGTAGTCGTCGGCGACGTTCTTCTCGCGCCGCCCGACCCACAGGCCGAGGGCCAGCGAGGCGAGGAGGTAGGCGCCCGCGATCAGGAGGACGGTCAGGTTCATGCTGAAGAATCCATCTCCAGAGCCTACCAAGGCACGAGCCGCGATTCTCCACCTTGCTCGCCCTTGCCCTTGCCCTGCTAGACTGCGCGCATGTGCACCCTCACCATCCTCCTTCCCGCCCTTCTCCTCACCCTCGCCACCTTCCCGGCGCGTGCTCGGGTCCCCACGCTGATCGCTCACCGCGGCGCGTCGCACGACGCTCCGGAGAACACACTGGCGGCCTTCAAGCTCGCCTTTGAACTCGGAGCGGACGGCATCGAGGGGGACTTCTACCTCACCGCGGACGGGCAGATCGTCTGCATCCACGACGCCGACACCGAGCGCACCGCTGGTGTCAAGCTCGAGGTCGCCCGCTCGACTCTGGCGGAACTGAAAGCGCTCGACGTCGGGAGTTGGAAGGACCCCCGCTTCGCCGGCGAGCGGATCCCGACCCTGCGGGCAGTCCTCGCCGTCGTCCCTCACGGGAAGAAGCTGCTGATCGAGATCAAGTGCGGCCCCGAGATCTTGCCGGCGCTGGAGCGTGAACTGGCAAAGGCCTCCGTGCCGCGCGGGCAGATTGCGGTGATCTCATTCGACGCGGAAGTGCTTCGCTTTGCCAAGTCGCGCCTGCCGGACCTGTCCACCTACTGGCTGACGAGCTACCAGCGCGACCAGGAGACGCGAGAGCTGCACCCGACGCTTGACGAGGTCCTGGCCACGCTGAAACGCACCGGAGCGGATGCCCTCGACACGAAGGACGACCCGGCGGTCGTGGACCAGCCGTTCGTGGAGGCGCTGCACAAGGCGGGGTACGGGGTCCATGCCTGGACGGTCGACGATCCGGACGCGGCGCGGCGGCTCTGTGCCCTCGGGATCGTTTCGATCACCACCAACCGGCCCGATCACCTGCGCAAGGAGCTCAGCGGCGATGTCGACGCCGAGACCCGCGAACCCTGACGCGGGCCCCTACTGCTCCGCGAAGTGGAAGACCAACCAGACAGCGGGGCGCCGCTTGATCTGCGCGAGCAGGTCGCGGGCCGCCGGCAGGTCGCGGCTGGCAATGGCCCGATCAAGGTCCTCCCCCAGCTCCTTCTGGAACAGCCCGCTCTGGGACGCGAGCGACTGCCGGTACGCCTCGAGGGCCGTCCATTCCTTCCCCGGCTTCAGGCCCGCGAGCAGCTTCTCGGCGGTCTTGCAGGCGGTCGCCCAGTCCTTCGCCGCCGGCGTCGCGCTGGCCATGCGGACTGTCCGCTTGGCGGACGACTCCAGCTCGACCTCCATCAAGGAGCACCACTCGGCCAGCGTCGCCATGGCGGAACTGGCCTCGTTCTCCGCCGTCACCTCTCCCATCCGCGGCAAGTTCCCCAGACCATCCCGCAGGGCGCGCAGCCATCGCTGCGCGTCAGCCACCATCGGCACCTGACGGCCCGGCAGCTCCATCGCCTTCTGGAGCAACGGCAGGACCTTCTCGAGATCGCCCGCGCCAAGCGCCGCCGCTCCCTCCTGCTTCCAGAGTTCACTCCAGCGCCTCAGGTCCTTCAGCCGCCGGCGCTTCACCAGCTCCCGAAGCGGATCGTCGACAAACGTGTCCATTCCGGGCTTCCAGCCGATTCCGGCCTCAATCCCGGGATCCCCCTCCCAGTAGACCTTCTGGTCGATGTCGAGCAGTACGACCCGCGGCATGCCGAACTTCTTCAGCGCGTACATTTCGAACGTCTCACCGCTGTCCAGGCGGGACTGGACCTTCGAGTCGACTGCCACCGATCCGGGGAAGGGGTGTTTCTCCAAAAAGGCCGGAAGCTCCGGCCCGTCCTGATAGTGGGCGATGGAGATGATCTCCAGACCGACGTCCGAGTGTTCCTTCGCGACACTCATCAGCCACTTGTCGATCGGGAGGATCTTGTTCTGTTCGATCGACCAGAAGACCAGCAGGGTCGGCACGGGACCGCGCTCGGCGAAGCCGGTGCGGCCGCCCTGGACCCAGGTCGCCACCTTCGGAAAGGCCGGTACTTTCCGCAGCCAGCTCCCGCCCAGACTGCCGCCGCCCGCCGCCTTCTCGAGCGCCTCCATCTTGATCGTCCGCTCGATCTGGCTCCCCGGATCCCGGGCTTCCCGGGCCAGATAGCGGACATTCCTGTACTTGGCGGAGCCGGGCCCGGTGATCAGCCCGAAGCTGCCTCGCAGGACATCGGAGTCGCCGAAGTCATGAGTCACCACAAACTCGCCGTCAAACCAGACATCCACCTCGGAGCCGATCACGTCCAGCCGGATCTTGTGCCAGCCCCGGCCTCTGGTGTCGACCTTGTTGTTCCGCCACACCTTGCTGGAGTCCGACCCGAAGAAGGTCGTCAGGTCGAGCGAACCCTGCCGCTCGATCCTGTCCGCTTCCCTGTCCGCATTCCGCCCGGGATGGAGAATCACCGCGTGGAAGGTCTGCGCCGACTTGCGCCCGAACACCAGCCCGCAGAAGGAGTTCTTCTCGCGCTCGGCCAGCACCTCCACCTCCATGGAGAAGTCGCCGGACGTGATCGTGTCGTAGGTGAGGAAGTTGTAGTCGAAGCTATCCTCCCGATAGGGGCCGAAGCTGGACCAGAGTTCCCCTCCGTACGGCTTCCAGATGTCACCGCCGGTGGTCCAGCCACTGAGATCCTCCTCGTTGTACGCCAACTGCCAGAGCGCGATCGACTTGCCGGAACTCCGGGCCGCCTGCTCGAACAGGCTGAAGAGTGAGGAGACCCTGAGCTGCGTGCCGAGCCGCCAGCTGACCTCCATGGCCATCATCGGCAGGCCGTTGTCGAGGTACCCCTTGACGATCGCCTCCGCCCTCGTCCACATTTGCTCGTGGATCTTCGCCAGACTGTCCCGCTTCGGATCCCACTTCGAAAGCCTGGCCTCCAGGTCACGCAGAAGCTTCGGATCCGCTTCTTCTTGCGCCTCGACGATCTGCAGGGCGGTGAGGATCAGCTTGGTGGCCCGGTCGGTGTTCTTCTCCCTGAGGGCCAGGTGGTCCGCGAACTGCGCCAGCAGGTCTACGTCCTCCGGCGTCCGCACCAGCCCCTTCTCGAAGTGCTCGGTAGCGATGTCGTACTCCCGACGTTCGATGGCGTAGAGCGCCCATTCGAGATACGGCTTCTCCGCCTCCGCCTTTCCGGACTGCTCGTCCGCCAGGTCGATCAGCCAATCCTTCCAGACCTCGTTCAATTCCTCCACGGTCTTGACCGTCCTGAGCGCCTCGGTCCGCGGCAACCCCTTGGTCGGCCGCTGCGGATTGGCCAGCACCACCTTCTCGAAGTTTTCCACCGCGCCCTCGCCGACCCGTCCGCCCGACGCGTTGATGAACTCGTTGAACGCCGTGCGGTAGATGAAGCGCCCGTCGGCGGGATCCTGGTAGTTGTAGAGGAAGAAGACGAAGCCCCAGGTCGGCGCGTACCAGGGCGGCCCCCAGCTGTACTTGTTCTCGATGATGATCTGGAGCGTCGGCGCGGTCTCCGGCGTGGCGTTCGGATCGTCGCCGGACAGGCCGTCGGCGGAGTCGCGCATCCACCCCTTCTTCAACCGCTCCACCAGCGGAAACAGCCGGTGGTTGGCCGGCATGTTCATGATCACCGTGCCGTTGCTGAGGATCCTGCACCCTTCGAAGAAGGAGGCCAACCCCTCGTTCAGCCAGCCGGAGGCGGTGGTGGCCAGCCCGACGAACTGGTGCGCCGCCTCATGGAACAGGGTGCCCACGCATTCCTCGAAGCCGCCCTGGCCGATGTAGGTCTCCACGTGGCTGCCGGTGAAATGCCCGCCGGACCACTCCACCGGTGGACCGATCCCGAGGGTGAGGTACTCGTCCCGGTTCTTGAAGATGTGCAGGGTGATGCGGGGAACAGAGCGGTTGTCGTCCCCGCCGCCGTACTGGAAGAAGCGGCGATAGAACGCGTTCATCTGCTCCATCGCCTCGGCAGCCCGCACCAGCACCTCGTACCCCGCGTCCGTCTTCGTGACGTAATGTTCGCGCGTGGTGGTGGCGGCCTGCTTCCAGTCCAGATGCTTGGCGTCATGCTCGCGAACCCACTCCACCGAGACGTCCGCCATCAGGTCCTTCGGCTTGGCGGTGGACGCCAGCGAGGGATCGGGGGAGGCGGAGATCCGCTCGATCTCGGCCTGGGTCGCCTCGCTCTCCGGATCGAGGGCCAGGATCTCCTGGAGCACGCGGATGGCCGAGTGGGGCCGCCCCTCCTTGGTGTACAGGTCCGCGATCGGCTGCAGCCGGTCGATGAACCCCTCGCGAAGCTGGAAAAGCTCCTTGGCAACAGGGTCCAGGGCCTCGATCCGCGCCCGCAGCTCCTTCAGGACCGGCTTCTTCGCCTTCTGCGCCATCAGCAGATTGAATTGCTTGTGAAGCGCGAAGACCTGCTCGTCCCGGTCCCCGTAGGCTGCGGCCCACTGCGCGCGCAACTCCCAGGCCCTCGGTGACTTGGGGTCCCGCTCCAGGGCGCGCTGGATCAGGGTCGCGGCATCATTCAGCCTCCCCTCCGCCAGGGCGTCCCGGGCGGTCAGGAGCGAGTGCTGGAAGATGGAGCCCGTGTCCTTGGCCGCGGACACTGCGGCGGCCCCAAGGAAGAGCATCGCCAGGACGATTCGTTTCATGGACCGAGGGTTCCTCCGGCGGACCTCACGCTTCTGCAGACGCTGAGAGACTGTTTAGCGCTCATTCCTCCAACGGGTTGCTATACGACGAAACAAGCCGATGTAACCCCGTCTATATCCGGAAGATCGATGCCTGATCAAAGCGCCACGAGCCCCCGGACCCCGGACATGCGCTGGTAGACCTCGATCACGGCGTCCGGACTGGCCATCTCGGCCTCGCAAGTCACGCTGAGATAGCGACCTGATCGGGACTTACGGGTGCAGTGAGGCAGGCCGTCCAGGAGGGCAAGCAGGTGGTTCAACTCCTCCGCCGGCACGATGAACTTGAAGACATACTCCGAGGGCCACCGGCCCTGGCTCAGAAGCGCCCGCCTCAAACCATCAAACGTCCCCTTCCGGTTGCCCCGGGAACGCCCGCCATCCTGACCTTGTCGACTCGAATCCACCACTTGTCTCGATTCACATCGATCGTAGCATGGCGCCAGCAACCAAGAAACCACCCAACAGAGACCGCAATGCCACCCAAGGCCTCGCGCCAGAAATGCCCTCTCCTGTTCCTGCTGCTTGCCTGCGCGCTCGCGCCGGCCGCCCGGCCGGCCTCCCATCCGGCCCTCGAGCGCGTGGCCGTGATCGGGGCAAGCGTCACGGACGGGTTCCTGCTGCCGAACGAGGTCCACGCCATGGTCACGGTGGCGGACGTGATCCAGGCGTCCTGCGTCGATCCGATCGAGCCTCCGTTTCGGATGTCGAGCATGCTCTTCTTCCGGAACCCCGTGGAGTACGGCACCCGCTATGCGCGGGCAGCCCAGGAGGCGGATCCCACGCTCCTCATCGCCGTCGACTTCCTGTTCTGGTTCGGCTACGGGTTCACCATGGATGAGGCGAGCCGCCTGCAACAGCTCGAGGCCGGCCTGGCCCTGCTGGAGCCGTTCGAGTGCCCGGTGGTGGTCGGCGACTTCCCCAACATGATCGTCGCCGCCCGGGAGGGAGTCGGGATTCACGGCGCCCCGATGATCAGCGAGTGGCAGGTGCCGTCGGAGGAGACCCTGGCCCAGCTCAACCGCCGGCTCAAGGAGTGGGCCAACGAGCGCCCGCATGTCCATGTCGTGCCGATGTCCGACTTCCTGGAGAAGATCCGCTCGGGCAGGCAGGTTGAAGTGCACGGGAACGAGTGGCCGGAGAACTCCCAGGCCACGCTCGTCGACAAGGACCTGCTCCACACGACCTTCGAGGGCACGGTGGGCCTGACCCTGCTGGCGCTCGACACGCTGGTTGCAGGTGAGCCGGACCTTGAGGAGACTCTCTTCCACTGGGACAAGGACGTGATCAAGCAGCGGGTGCTGGATGCCCGCAAGGAAGAGCGGGCGCAGCGGATGCGAGGGGTGGAGGAACCGTCCGGCGGGTGAGGCGTCGCGGCGAGGCACGTCACACCGCTGGGTCTCTCGTACTCGTACTCAGCGAAGCGGTACTCGTACTCGAGGGCTCCCACGCAGGTCCGCCGTCGGAGACCCGAGTACGAGTACGAGAGTCAGGTTGAGAGCGACTACTTCGGTGAGTCGCCGCCCTACCCCAACACCACCCCCCCGACCCAGACGACACTGACCAATGTCCAGACGACCAGCCAGCGCCGAAACGGCTGCTTGATCGTCTTGTGGCGAAAGACCCGGGTTCCGGACCAGACGCCGAGTCCCCCGCCGAGCCCGGCCATGAGGAGCAGGCTCTTCTCCGCCACCCTGCGCCAGCCCCGGATGGCCGCCCACTTGTCGTAGCCCATCGCGCAGAAACCGAGCAGGTTCACAGCCAGCAATGAGAGGAGGAGGAGATCGATCATGCGGCTCTGGCGTTCAGTCGGCCCCATCCATGGAGCTCAACTGATCCTCGAACAGCCGGGCGGCCACATCCAGGAAGTCCCGCTCCGTGACGATCCCCACCAGGCGCCCCTCCTTGGTAACCGGCAGGCAACTGACCTGGTTCGCGCGCATCAACTGGATCGCCTGGAGCACCCCGGTCTCCGGGCCGACCGAGAGCGGATTCGGCGTCATGATCTCCCTCACCGCCACCGGCTCGGCCGGTTCTCTTCCGAGGCCCCGGCCGACGATCCGAAGCATCGCGCGGTGGGAGACCAGGCCCACCAACTTCCCGTCGCTGTCCTCCACCGGAACGTGGCGCACATGTTCCCAGTCCATCAGGCTGGCGGCCAGATCGACCAGGTCTTCCGGGCCGACGGTGAAGACGTCGGAGGTCATCACCTGCCCCACCGTGCGGTAGCTGCTGCGCCAGTCGGCGGTCACTCCACCGACCCTCGCCAGCGGCCACTCGTGGACCGGCGCTCCCTCCCGCTGGTGTTCCCACATCGCGGCCGCGATGGTTCGGTACCGCTCGTCCCGGGTTCCCCGCTTCATGGAGGCGAGCGAGTCGAGAATCCACTGTGATCCCGTCTGTCCGCTCGTGACCCTCGCCTCGATCACGCCCAGATAGAGATCGATATCCTTCTGGTCGACGCCGTGCGACTCAAGCCCCCGGCGAGCGCTGGGAAGCGCCCTGGTGAGAATCAGCTGTTCCGCGGAGTACGACCGGCCATCGAACCACTGGAACTGCGCCTTCAGCCCCTGCCTGGCCGCCATCGTGAAGTTTCCCTTGGCGTCATCGAACGACATGACCTCGGTGACGTCGTCGTACTCGTCAGCCACCGCCGACATCAACCCGAAGAAGAAGGCGGCGTTGGCGATCTCGTCCCGAATCGTGGGACCCGCCGGAAGCGCTCGATTTTCGATCCGCAGATGCGCCTTGCCGTTCATGACCCCGTAGCAGGCCCGGTTCCAACGGTATACGGTTCCGTTGTGCAATCGCAGCGCCTGGAGCTGCGGCGTCTCGCCGCGATCCAGGACCTGGGTGGAGGCTTCCCCCAGGTCGGTCGTCAGGACCAGGCGGAAGCGGGCCACATCTTCCCGGAAGATCTCGAGCACCGACTTCTTGATCCAGTCATCTCCGAAGCTGACCCTCGGCCTGCGTCCGCGGTGCTGGAACGTCTCCGATCTCTCGTCGACCGACTGCTGGAAGAGCGCGACCCGGGTTTCCTGCCAGAGCCGGTGCTGCAACAGGACCGGTGAGTTGACCGCCGCGGCCAGCACCGGGGAAGTCACCACCTGGGCGACGTTGTACAGCCGGGCGAACTCCTCGGCCGCGACCTGAAAATGCACCTGGAACGAGGTGTTGCACGCCTCGAACAGCACGTTGTCGTGGATCACGCTCAGCTCGTCCAGCCCCTTGATCAGCGCCCGGACATTGTCCTGTTCCTGAACGGCCTGCCGGTGGCGGTGATCGAGTGCAAGTCGCCCAAGGTCAAGGACGCCATCCCCGAAGCCATCGACCAGATTCTGCGCTACA
>JAZDLC010000153.1:0-3159 GCA_043802345.1 Planctomycetota bacterium
CCTCCAGGACCTTCAGGGACCGCCCGTCCAGCCGGACGGCGACGCTCTTCCCGTGCCACTGCGGAGGACTTCCGGCCCCAAAGGAGGCGGAAGGGTCGGCGGCCCGATCGATCGCCCTCTTCAGCACCGCCTCGCTCAGCGTCAGCGTGAGGCGGCCGGGTAGCACGGCGTAGAAGAGGGCCGGCTCCTGAGCGTCTTCCCGAAACAGCTCGGAGGCGGTGGCGACGACATACGTGGTTCCGGCGTACTCCCGCGTCTCCCACGAGACCACACCGGGCGCACTCGTCTGGATGAAGGATCGGACCGCCGTCAGGAAGGCCGCCAGCCGGAGCGGGTCCTTCACCTCGGCGGTCAGTGCGATCGGCAGCTCGAACAGGTGCTTCTCGGCGAAGTCCTCCGGGTCGCCTGACTCGCGTAGCAGATCCAGCACCTTGTCATCGTCGATGTAGATCGAGAACGACCCATCCAGCCATGAGAGCGGGTGGACGTTGAAGCCTGTCAGCATCCCCTTGAAGAGCTCGCCCATGTCCTTGAGCGGCCGGGATTCGATGTTGACCGACTGCGCGAAGTGGAAGATCGCCTCGGGGTGGGGGTCGCCCGCCCCCGGCTTGATCTCCACGCCACGGGTCAAGTCGACATACTCCTCGAGATCGCTGTTGGCGATCAACGGCATGACCGAGAGGTCGGTCGAGAAGCCTCCCCGCTCGTCGATGGAAAGGCTGAGCGCGATCGGGTCGAAGAACTGCTGCCAGTTTCGCTGGTAGTTGTCCCGGAACAGCTCGTACGCGGCGGCCTCCTCGGGAGTGACCCGGCTCAGATTCAGCTCGGCGATGGGCGTCTGGAAGGCCAGGTTGCCGTACGTTCCGTCCAGCGACGGAGTGGCATGGTCCGGGGCCGCGGCGTCGGCTTGCCGCTCGACCTCCAGCGCCCGCAGGTGGGCCAGGGTCGCCGCGGCCCGGATGCGCCGGGACGCGCCGATGCGCCAGCGAGGGCCGCACCACCTTCGGATGGTGGCGTCGGTCAGCATCAGGAATGCCGACTCTCCCGCCGATCCCACTGGATAGCGCTTGCGAAAGAAGCTGTATTCGTCCAGCCCCGCCAGCGCCTCCCGGCCGCCCGCGCGCACCTGCTGAAAGGCGCGCAACTGGACCACCGAGTTGGTCACCAGGACCACATCCCCCTCCCTTGCCATGAGCGAAGAGATCGAGCGGTCCTCCGAGCGGACGCCGCGATAGGAGAGCGATTCCACCTTGCCGGAGACCGTCTCCACCGTCGGGTTCGTCTCGCGGGCGGCGAGCTGGGAGGCCTCGAGCAGCGACATCAACGCCTCCGGGTTGCTGCTCTGGAAGAGGACCGCCACGTCCGACCCGGTGCGCAGGTATGGGTCCGAGCCCGTCAGCGCCACCGACTGGATCAGGAGCGGTCCGATCTTGCGGGTCAGCGCGTTGAGCTGCAGGCAGAGCTGCCGCTCGTACCGCTTGCGGGTGAGGGCGCTGACTGCTGCCTCCTCGACCATCTGGACGATCGGGGTTCCGCTCCGTTCCACCTCGTCGACGACTTGCAGCAAGGCAAGGAAGCTGGGGAAGAACAGGGCATGTTGATCGGCCGGCAGGAAGGCTGCCAGCGGATCGACCCGCACCTCTTCGTTGCCAAGCCGCTCGCTCCAGTCGAAGGGACGAATGGTGATTCCCGTCAGGCTCTCCACATCGACGGACGCACCGGAGCTCTCCTCGATTCTCAGGGTCCGGTCGAGCTGGAGATTCTCACTGATCGCCCGGGCGCCGGTGAACAGGTCGAAGGAGCGTTGCATCTCGCTCTCACGCGTGGGACGCGGCATCCGGGGATCTGTGTCTTCGCCCCCCCAGAACTCTCGGCTTCCGGAGTTCTCCGGGGAATCCCCTCCTTGTCTCAGCTGGTGCGCCTTCCACCGATACCAGGCAGCGCCAGGCAGCCCGGCGTCTCTCAGTCGCTCGTAGGCCTGGAGCCGCCCAGCCTCGAATTCCCCGTCACTCGCGGGCCTTCCCGCCCCGACCGGAATGCGGAACCGGACCGTGTCCATCCCCGAATGATCCATGCGCGGCAGAAGCAATCGGCCGGCCAGGCCCCGCGCCTTTTCGAGTCGCAGCACGATCCGAAGACCGGCGTTCGGGTCGCCGGCCGCGAGGGGAGCCCGGGGCAGGAGCAGGATCGCGTCCTCTCCTTCGAGGGGAGCGTCCAGGATGACCCTGGGCGCCATGAGTGCGTGCCGGTCCGTCACTCCCCGCCCGGCCCAGAACGGAACAATCCTCTCGGGAAACGCTCCCTCGATGATCTCGATCTCGTCGATTCCGACGCTGACCTCGTGACCTTCCGCCCGGCTCGGTCCGGTGAGCGCGAACAGCAGCGCGGCGGCGGCCACTCCTCGGAAGAACGGCAGAGGGTTGGCAGGAACCGCCGCAGGAACAGTGAGTGGGAACATGTAATGTACCTCGATCAGAGCGGGCAGGGAGAATGGCCGATCCTTTGGTAGCGCACCGCGTGCCGGGCCAGTTCACACTATAAAACATTATCAAAAAATGACTTAAAGATGTCTTGCTGCAGTCGCATCCTCGACTCGATAGCATCTGATGTTGAGTCCATGACATCTCGTGTACATGCGCACGGGCGCTCCCCGGCCACGGAGGTCTGACCGATGGGGCTGTTCCAAGCAGCGGATCTGAACCTGGCCCGGGCCATTTCCGGGCTCGACTACTGCAACCCCTTTCAGCCGGAACGTCTGGAGTTCGAACGTAGCGCGCTTGGTGAGGAGTATGTCGGTTTCGAGCGGGTGCTGAATGTCCGTTCGGAGGAGTCGTACGCCGACGTGGAGGAGAACATCCAGCGCCTGGTGCGCCGGGTGGGCAAGGTGGTGGAGACGGCTCGAGAGCGTCTTCTGGCCGGCGATGCCGCCAGCGAGTCCGACCGTGTGCTGTACGAGGACCTGGCGCTCTTCTTCCTCTATCACAGTCACCACACCCGCTTCAGGGAGTGGATCGGGAAAGCCCGGCGGGGAGAGGGACGTCGCAAGCTCGGCTTCTTCAGCGCCTTCGAGAGCAGCGTTCGGCACCTGCTGTTCCTTCCCGGCGTGGAGCTGCCACATCGGGACCCTCCAGAGCATCTGTTCGCCTTCTTCTCGAGGGC
>JAZDLC010000154.1:0-7217 GCA_043802345.1 Planctomycetota bacterium
GATTGTTCGGCGAGTTCAGCAGCAACATCCGGGAGCGGTCCGACACGACCCGCTCCAGCTCTTCCACCCTCAGATCGAAGCCATCCGCCGCGTCGGTGCGGACCGGCCGGAAGGCGGCGCCCGTGAAGCCGACGATCTCCGGATAGGTGAGCCAGTAGGGTGCAGGGACCAGGACCTCATCTCCCTCTTCCACCAGCGCCAGCAGCGCGTTGGCAATCGCCTGCTTGGCGCCGGCCGTCACCAGCACCTCGCTCTTCGCGTCGTAGGCCACCCCCTGGTCCTTCTCGAAGGCGTCCCGGATCGCCTGCCGGAGCGGAGCGATCCCCTCGTTCGCGGTGTAGTGGGTCTGCCCATTTTCGATGGCGTCATGGGCCGCCTTGCGGATCGCCTCAGGGGTGTCGAAGTCCGGCTCGCCCAAACCGAACGAAATCACATCCTCGCCTTGTTCCCTGAGCTCCGCGGCCCGCCTGGCCAGCCGGAAGGTGGCGGACGGTTTCAGTTTACGAGCACGTGTGCTGAGTTTGACGGGCATCCTGCACTCCCTGGCGTGCGTCTCTTGGGGGAGAATGGTGAAGCCCACAGGTTAGCAGATGGCTGCACAAGTGTGCAACGCATAGACGAGGCTCGGGTCTTGCACGTTTCTCGTACTCGTACTCGTACTCAGCGAAGCGGTACTCGTACTCGAGCCCCCGGCTCGGAAGTCCAGCGGTGCATCACCGACCGAGTCGGTCAAGACATGGGTTTCGAGTACGAGTACGAATACCGTCCCCGCAGGACTGAGTACGAGTACGAGGAAGGGCGGTAGCAGTGGACTTCCCTGTCGTCCTGATGGTGAACCCTCCCCAAAGGCCGCGCCAACCCCCTCCAACTGCCCCGAATGCCACAAAGTTGCGCAAGAGAACCGGTTTCCACACGTAGAATGCTGGGCTTGCCGCCTCTCGAGCAAGCGACAAACCGGAGGGATGATCGCCAGTGAAAAAGGGCAGTAAGCGCGCTCTCATCATCCTCGCCTTCGTGGTGGGGCTGTCTTACTTCGCGTTCACCCTGGTTCTGTTCGACCCATTCGAGGGTTCGTACATGGACTCGTTCGAGGGGAAGCCGGTGGCGATCGAGTACGTCGTGCCACGGAATGTTGACTTCTTCGCTCATAAGAGGTCTCTGGAAAACGACTTCGAGGTGCTCGAGTTTCCCGTGCCGGGTGCCTGGGACCGGGTCAGGTTGTCGAAGAACTGGCAGCGATTCGCGCGCACGACGCTCCACGCCGAACTCACGCGGGATCTCGACCTGGGTTCCAGGATCGAGCAGATCCGGGCAGCCACGGCGGAGATTCCTCTACTGCACCCTCTGGTCGACCTGGTGGGCAAGGATGTGGCCGTCTTCGGCCGGCTGAAGGGGCGGGGGTTCGACGAGACCGAGGTCGCGGGAGTGTTCCTGGCCAGTAACATGGCCAGGTTCGCCTACGAGGTGGCCGGGAACTCCCTTCTGAGGTCGCTGTTCGGTCTGCCGATCGAGGTGGAAGAGGATTCGGAGGGGATTCGCAAGGTGACCCTCGAGGGGGAGGACCCACTCTACCTGTATCGCCACAAGGATCTCTTCGTGGTCTGCAGTGGCCCGCTCCTGATCAAGGAAGTGGCCGTGCTGCTGGACGTGGGCCGGGAGCAGAGCCTGGGGTGGACGAGGCGCTACCACCAGACGGTGGCGCAGGACGTGGACCAGTTCGCGGGCATCATGGCGAGCACCGAACCCACGGTGTTCGCGGACATCGACCGGCGCCTCCAGCTTCACTTCAACCTCCCCACCCTGTTTTCCCTGACGGAGGGTGACGAGGAGTTCCTGGAGGACCGGGGCCAGGTATCGCGCTGGATCCTGGCCAGACTGTTCAATCCCCGCTATTTCGACGACGTCACGCTCGATCTGGGCTTCGGGGAGACGCTCGACCTCAGGAGCATGATCGGATTCGACAAGGAGGATGCCGAGGCGGCGCAAATCGGTTTCTTCAACCAGAAGACGTTCGAGCTGCGAAAGACCATGGATCGGGTGGCGGCGCTCGTTCCGGAGCAGACCTGGTTCCTGATGGCGGCCCGGATCGACCCGATGACGTTTCTGCCGAAACTGGTGACCGGACTGACCGAAACGGATCCGAAGGCGCGGGAATTGCTCGACGAGCTGATCGCCGCCATCCGGCGCCATCGTCCCGATTTCCAGGCGGGCGACTCGATGGAGGCGGCCCGGCACATGGCGTCGATCCTGGGGCACGACGTGGTCGTCGCCGTGGTGCGGGACACCTATTTCGGGGTTCCCAGGAGTCCCTTGCCGCTGCTGGCGATCTTCCTGCAGGTCACGGATCGCGGGCCGAGCTTTGAGACTCTCGCGCAGGAGGCGGCAAACGGCCTGCCGCAGACGGGCTACAACGGGTTTATCTTCCCCATCATGCAGGCCCACGGGAGCCTCCAGCAGGAGGGACGTGGCGTGGCCAAGTGGTACAAGGTCTGGCATGAAAAGCAGGGATCGGACCAGGAGCGGTACGTCCAGGACGTGGTCCTGCAAGGGACCGAGGTCGGCAACGTCTCGTTCGGTATCATCGATCCGCGGTCGAAGAGCAAGGGACCCTGGACCCTGGCCGTGGTGCTGTCGCCGCAATCCCGCGAGATCGAGGTTCAGGGGCCGGATGGACAGCCCGGAATGCAGTTGCGCGGGACGGCCAACGAGCTGCTGACCGACATCATCAAGCTCTCGAAAAACGAGGGTGCGCCGAAGCCGGCCGACGTCGTCGAAGTCAAGGACGAGTATACGGGCGGCACTCGCCCGGTCTCGGCTCTGCTGAATTCGCAGAAGTATATACAGGATCAGGAGTTCCTGACGGGGTTCGCGAGCGTCGCGCTGTATCTGGACGCGGACGGGTGGAAGCAGGGCCTGCGGGATGGCGCGCTCGCGCATGCGGAATCCGCAGCGGAAATCGACTGGGCGAAGGAGGCCCGTGAGATCGAGGAGGGGCTGTTCGCGGGCGAGTTCGCGTCCTGGAAGGGAAAGGAAATGCCCGACGGCGTGCTCGCGCGGTACGAGCGGGCGGTGGAGAAGCGGAAGGATGCGATCGAAGAGGATCACCGGATGAACGTGGTTCCGGCGCTCCGGCGGGAGTACGAGGAGAATCTGGCGTGGGTCGACCTGATCCGAAGCGCCTTCCTGGCGGCCCGTATCGACGAGACCAGCGGCAATATCGAGGTGCGAGCCAAGATCCGGACGCGGCTGGATTGAACGGCCCGCGGGCCCTGAATGGGGCAGGCTCGGCGTGCCCGGTTCGGCGGGCATGGAGGCTGACCGATTCCATGAGAGATCGGCCGAGAGGACCCGTCTGAGCGTTGCACACCTCTCGAAAGGTCTGCTAAGCTGTCGCGCTTCCATTCCTGTGCCGGGATGGCGGAATTGGCAGACGCGCTAGGTTGAGGGCCTAGTTCCTTTCAACGGGAGTGCAGGTTCAAGTCCTGTTCCCGGCACCACTTCCCCTTCGAACCCGTTCGGGTTCGCCGCTGCCCGGGCCGACTTGCGAAGGGCTTTTGCGTTCCGGGGCCGACGGCTCTACAAATGCGGACTCTCGTCAACACGGAGAGTCCATGCTGTTTCCCGTCGCCGGCGTCGAGGTCAACCCCTTCTGGCCCTTCCTGGTCGCTTTCCTGGTCTCCCTCTGCTCCTCCCTGGGAGGGGTGTCCGGTGCCTTTCTGCTGTTGCCGTACCAGGTGAGCATCCTGGGATTCCAGAGTCCGGCTGTCAGTTCCACGAACCTGCTCTACAACCTGGTGGCGATTCCCGGCGGGGTGGCCCGCTTCGTCCGGGAGGGCCGCATGCTGTGGCCGCTCGCGGGCTGGCTGGTCGGCGGCCTGGCTCCCGGCATCTGCCTGGGTGTCGTGGCCCGGGTCCTCTTCCTGCCCGATCCGCGGGCGTTCAAGCTGTTCGTTGGTCTGGTGTTGTTGCTGGTGGGACTGCGCCTGGCCCTGGATCTTCTGCGACCCTCTGCCAGCGGCAAGCGCCCCGCGGGATCCCCGCCGACCCGCGTCCTCAGGAGTGACTGGCGCCGGGTGGAATTCACCGATCTCGACACCAACTACCACTTCGATCCGCTCAAGATCGCCCTGCTGGGGCTGATCATGGGGGTGATCAGCGGCGCCTACGGCATCGGCGGAGGCGCGATTCTTGCCCCCTTGCTGGTCTCGATGTTCCGCCTTCCGGTGCACGCCATCGCCGGCGCGACTCTCGCGAGCACCTTCGCGGCGTCCATCATCGGCATTCCCGTGTACTGCTGGATCGCCCCTCTCTTCGCGAGGGACGGGGCCCCCGCGGGGCCGGATTGGCTGCTCGGCCTGGTGCTCGGAGCAGGCGGGATGCTGGGGATCTACCTGGGAGCGCGCTTCCAGCGCCTGGTCCCCGCTTCCTGGATCAAGGCGTTGCTGGTGCTCGTCGTTCTGGCCGTCTCGGTCCGGTACATCGCTCAGTTCCAGGGAGCTCCGTGAACCGGCCTGCTCGCCAACGCTATGCTGGCGGGACTTTTCAGTGAGTGAGGAATCCTGAGCGAGGAGCCTGAGGATGAGTGACGAGCGTGAGGTCCTCGAAGTCGAGACCGTGATCGTGGGTGCGGGGCCCGCGGGGCTTGCTGCGGCGTACCGTCTGCAGCAGTTGATCCAGGAGCACAACGAACAGGTCGCGGCCGGGAAGAAGGCAGGCCCGGATCTCTCCGAGGCGATGGTCGCCGTGCTCGAGAAGGGGGCCAGCGTCGGCGACCACATGCTGTCGGGCGCGGTCATGGATACCGGCGCGCTGAAGGAGTTGATTCCCGACTTCGCGGAAAAGGGTTGCCCCGGCATCGAGTGCACCGCCGATGAGGTGGTCCATCTCAGCAAGTCCGGTTCGCGTCGGTTTCCTTTCACGCCCAAGTGGCTGCACAACAAGGGCCATCGCATTCTCTCGCTCAACCGCCTGGTGCGCTGGATGAACGAGCGCCTCGAGGAAACCGGAACCGAGGTGTTCGCCTCCTTCCCGGCCGCCGAGTTGCTGATCGAGGATGACCGGGTGGTCGGCGTGCGGACCGGGGACAAGGGGATCGACCACAAGGGGGAACAGAAGGCCAATTTCGAGCCTGGCATGGAGGTTCGGGCCAAGGTGACGATTCTCGCGGAAGGAACCCGCGGCTCGCTCACGAAGATCCTGGTCGACCGCTTCGGTCTGGACAAGGGGAAGAACCCCCAGGTCTACGGCACCGGCGTGAAGGAGGTCTGGAGAGTTCCGGGGTGTGATCAGGCCTCGAAGGGGCACGTGCTCCACACCATGGGGTGGCCGCTGGGGAGAAAGGACTACGGAGGCGGATTCGTCTACTACATGGGGGAGGACCTGATCCAGATCGGCTACGTGGTGGGGCTCGGCCGACCCGATCCCGCGTCCGATCCGCACCGGTTGTTCCAGGAGTTCAAGCGGCAGCCGAAGATCCGGGCGCTGCTCAAGGGCGGCGAGCGGCTCCGTTACGGCGCGAAGTCGCTGCCGATGGGGGGATGGTGGTCCCGGCCGAAGTCGTTCGTGGGCGGATGCCTGATCGTCGGGGACGCCGGATCGAATCTGAACCCGGCCCGCCTCAAGGGCATTCACCTGGCCATCAAGACCGGGATGCTCGCGGCCGAGACAGCCTTTGAGGCGCTGTGCAAGGACGACGCCTCGGCGGCGACGATGGCCGGGTTCGAGCGGCGGATCGAGGACTCCTGGGTGAAGGAGGAGATGTACTCGGTGCGCAACGTGCACCAGGCGCTGGAAAAGGGGCTGCCCCTGGGGCTTTTCGATCTAGCCCTGCAGATGGTCACTTCAGGGCGCGGCCTGAGGGATCGGTATGCATCGCACGTGGACCACGGCCGCGTGAAGAAGGTCTCCGAGTTCCCCGCCGGCGCGCCGGCGGCGAAGCCGGACGGTGCGTTGACGTTCGACAAGCTGACGGATGTGTACCACTCCGGCACGACTCATGAGGAGGATCAGCCCTGCCACCTGGTGGTCACGGTCAGCCCGGATCACTGCCGCACGACCTGCAGTGAGGAGTACGGGAATCCGTGCCAGCACTTCTGTCCGGCCTCCGTGTACGAAATGGTCGAGGATCCCGCGGCGGGAGGAAAATCACTGCAGATCAACGCGTCCAACTGCGTTCACTGCAAGACGTGTGACATCCTGGACCCGTACCTGGCGATCGAGTGGACCGTGCCGGAAGGAGGGGGCGGCCCGATCTATACTGATCTGTGAGCAGCGCTATTTCGAGAAGATCGCGACCTTGCCGCTGCTGTGGGCGTAGATTCCGAGTGCGCCCGGCACCATGGGACTGAGAGCGACCCGGGCGCATTGCTGCGAGCTGACCTGTTTTCCGAACAGGTCGCCCAGAAGCTGCCCGATCTTCTCGGGTGGCGGTACGGACTGAACGACTGGTAATTGAATCGCTCCTCCTCGCGTGGGTGCCCTTGGCACTTCTCTTGAAGGATCAGCCGGCGACGACCGGGGCCAGATGCTCCTGGAAGGCTGCGACGGTGAATGGCCTCGTGATCAGGAACATGGCACCGGATTCCTTGGCGGTCACCTTCATCTCGGGATTCCCCTCGGCGGTCACGAAGCCGAACGGCACCTGGTTTCCGGAACCCCTGAGGTTCTTGAGCAGGTCGATGCCATTCATCTCGGGCATGTTCCAGTCGCAGAGGATCAGGTCGGGCTGCTTGCCCTTGATGTTCTCCAGTGCTTCGACACCGTTGGCGGCCTCCTCGATGGTGTGGTCGCCGAAGCCGGCCTGCCGCAGAGTGCGCATGACGATCATGCGCATGGCCCTGCTGTCGTCAACAACAAGAATTTTCATGGATACGTCTTTCCTGTGAGGCCGAAGTGGCTGTCAGCCTTGGGCTTCTCGGGTGAGACTGGTGACGTTGAGGCCATCTTCCCCGTGCTGGAAGTTGACCTTGTTCGTGATCGAGCAGCCGGGAAAGAGCACCTTGTATCCCACGCCTTCGGTGACCGAGGGAAGGGACAGCTGGACCGGCGGCTCGAGCAGCGACTTGAAGTTGCCCCCGATCCTGTTCGCCATCTCGCCGAGGGCATCGCGAACCTCGCTCATGCCATGCTCACTGCGGTGGTTCGAGTACCGTAGAACACGGCCCGACCGACTGCCTTGCGTTCAAACTCACTGTCGACATTGATTGTTGTTTCCGTGC
>JAZDLC010000155.1:0-3620 GCA_043802345.1 Planctomycetota bacterium
CTTGCCCTCCTTGAGCGTCGCCTTGGCCTGGTTCCGGGCCTCGCCGGTGACCGACTCTCCGTGGATGATCATGCCCATGTCATCGACGTACTCCCTGGTGTGCACCATCGGGTTCGGCGTGACCTTGCCGTTGACCTCGAGCACCGGCACGCACTGGTAGATCAGGCCGAGCCGCATCGCCTTGTGCGCCGACCACGGCTCACACAGCGTGCAGCTCACCATGCCATTCTCCGCGCCCACGTAGAGCGGCAGGAAGTCGGTGGAACCGCCATCCGGCGCCGAGCCGTGCTTCGGACCGGCCTGGCCGAAGAGGGCCAGGTCGCTGGCGACGGTGATGTCGCAGGCCATGCCGATCTCCTGCCCGCCGGCGATCCGCATGCCGTTGACCCTGCAGATGACCGGCAGGTCGCAATGCAAGATGGCGGTCACCATGTCGTTGAACAGGCGCATGTACTGCATGTACTCGGTCGGGCGCCCCGCGTAGTACTCGGCGTACTCCTGTGTGTTGCCACCGGTGCAAAAAGCCCGGTCGCCCTCGGCGGTGAAGACCGCCGCGACGGCGGACCGGTCGTTCGACGCCCTGCGGAACGACAGGATCACATCCTTGACCATCCCGGTGGTGTAGGAGTTGAGCTGACTCTGGTTGTCCAGGATGATCCAGGCCGAGTGGAGTCCTGCCACCGGCTTGCCGGCGCTGTCCAGGACGGGGCGTTCCTCATAGCGGACTTTTCCGGAGGTCAGTTCAGTTGTGAGGTTGTGGTCTTTCCAGTCCATTGCGAGGGCTCCAGTCAGGATGGGAAGTCAGGGATGAGCACCGGCCGGTGGCTCAACTCGTGTCGGCGAAGTTTCTCGAAAACGTCGTTGATGCTGCTCATCGGATAGGTCTTGAGGAACGGGTCGATGGCGATCTTGCCGCTCCGAACCAGGTCGAGAACAGATGGGAACTGCTCCGGGGGGCAGCCCCAGGTGCCCTCGGCGCGTGCGGCGAAGGCCATGATGTTCGAAAGGCGCAGGTTGACGCTGCCCGGATAGTAGCCGACCACGCCAAGGTAGGCCCCGAAGGTCAGCAGGGAGAAGGCCGTCTCCTGGCCGGGCTGGGTGCCGGAGGTCTCGAACACCTTCCACTCGGTGTCACGCAGGCCCGCCTCCTTCGCGGTGCCACGCACCTGCTTCTTCAGCGCCTTGGGGTCGAACTCCGTCGCGTTGAGACACCACTCCGCGCCGTGCTTCTTCATCAGGTCGAGCCGCTCCTTGGAGACATCGATGGCGAGGACGCGGGCGCCCAGGGCGTGTGCGGTCTGAATCCCGAATCCGCCCACACCGCCCGCTCCCACGAAGATCGCGAAGTCGCCTTTGCCGAGTCCGCTCTTTCGCACTGCCTCGTACGAGGTGGAGACCGCGTCGGCCACCACGGAGAGCCGGGCCAATCCGTCCCGGTCGAAGTCGCCATCCGGCACCTCGCAGAGGCCCGCGACAGGCACTACCAGGTGGGAGGCGAATCCGCCGTGGTCGTCGTTGCCGGGGAAGATCTGCGACTTGCAGATATCGCCCCGTCCGCGCTGGCACAGATCGCAACTGCCGCACGGCATGACCGCGGGTACGATCACCTTCTTGCCGACCAGATTCCGGTGGCTCGCCCCCTGCGCGACCACTTGCCCAGCCACCTCGTGTCCGAGCACCAGCGGTAGCTCGTGGCGGGTGCGGACTCCATCGTAGAGAAAGCCCAGGTCGGTGTGGCAAACACCGCAACCGAAGACCTCCACCAGGGCCTGGCCGTCTGCAGGTGCGTCGAACTCTCGGGTAGCGGCGACGAGCGGCTCACCCACAGCGCGCATTTCGTATCCGTGAATCTTCACCTGTGGACCTCACGCTTCTGGAAAAACGATGGAAACCTGCATGTGAATACCAGTTTTGGTGTGCAGGTCAAGCAGAAGGGGGGCTGACCAGGTGCTCCGGCGACCTTCCCTCCAGGAACGCGCAAATGGCCTGCTCGACCTCTCGAGCGATCTCCTTTCCGAGATGCTGATGGTATCCGGCCGAGTGGGGTGTGATGAGGATATTTTCCCGGCCAGCGAGCTGGGCCAACTCCGCGGGAGGTTCCGTGCCGAACACGTCGATGCCGTAGCCGCCGAGCCGCCTGTCTTCGAGGAGCGCCCGCAGATCGACGCACTCGCCCCGGGCCGTGTTGACCAGCACCGCACCCGGTTTCAGCAGACGCAGCGTGTCGGCGGTGATCAGCCGCCTCGAGGTTGCCGTCAGCGAGCAGTGCAGCGTCAGCAGATCCGCCTGTTCGAACAGCTCGGTGATCGGCGGGAGCGCGCGATCCGCTGGATCGGCGGCGATCACCTTCGCGCCGAGTGTCTCGAACACCTGGACGGCCCGGGCTCCGATGACCCCCTTGCCAACCACTCCCACCACCACATCCCGGAGCAAGGGCACCGGAACGGTCTTCAGACTGGCGCGAACCCAGCGCCCCTGCTCCGCCTCCCGCAGCAGCGCCGGAAGACGTCGCAGGAGCGAGATCCCCATGGCGACGGCTGTTTCAACCACTGCGTCCCGCCGAGCGAGGGGGCACCGGGCCACCAGGACGCCTCGGGCCGCTGCGCCGGGCAGATCGACATGATCGTGGCCGGAGGTGGTCGTCACCAGCAGTCGCAGCTCAGGCATTGCCTCCAGTTCGAACCGTCCCACCCGGGTCTTGCTGTTGACGACCACGATCCCGGCCTTGCCAGGCGGAGGGGATCCATGTTCCAGCTGTTCCACCTCGAGCCCGAGCCGCTCCAGGAGCCGGGCCAGCCCTGCCTCGTCGCTCTCCTGAACATGCTCGGAGGATCCCCAGAGCGAACAGATCATGACGACACGGAATGGGAATCAGATTCTGGCATGAGGCCCCGCCGAGCTGCTCGTGCGCAATGGCTGCTGGCGCACAATGTTGCCTGGATTCGGATCTTCAGGTATCGAGCTCGCCTGTCGATCTTCCGAAAATGATAGAGGTGCGTGGGTGGGGCGTGCTCTCTTGTGTCCCGCGAATCGGCGCGTTTTCTTTGAACTTTGAGTGGGTCACCCTAGATTGGGCTGCTTGGCCTCAGGCCTGGTTCGACCGCCAGAAAGGGTGTCAGGAGCCACCGCATGAGAATCGCTGTCATCGGTACCGGATATGTGGGCCTCGTGGCCGGAACCTGTTTCGCGGAAACCGGCAACTCCGTCATCTGCGTGGATGTGGACAATGAGAAGGTCCAGCGTCTGCTAGATGGACAGATTCCAATCTACGAGCCTGGCCTGGAGGAGATGGTCGCCAGGAACGTCGAGGAAGAGAGGCTCAGTTTCACCACCGATATCGACAAGGCGGTCCGGGAGTCCCTGGTGATCTTCATCGCCGTGGGAACTCCTCCGGACGAGGACGGAAGCGCGGACCTCAAGCATGTGCTGGGCGCCGCATCCTCCATCGGCAAGGCGATGAACGGGTACAAGATCGTTGTCGACAAGAGCACCGTGCCGGTGGGCACCGCGCGGAAGGTGGCATCCGCGATCGCCGCCGAGACCATGCACCCCTTCAATGTGGTCTCCAATCCGGAGTTCTTGAAGGAAGGAGCGGCGATTGACGACTTCATGAAGCCGGA
>JAZDLC010000156.1:0-7116 GCA_043802345.1 Planctomycetota bacterium
AGCCGGTACTTCGATTCCTTCGGGATCTTCTTCATGCTGGGCCGGAGGACTCTCGGCGTGCCGGAAGCGTACGCGCTCACGCGCATCGCGCACGGCTACCGGGAGATCGATCACCTGCCGACCTACCGCGTCGTCGGGGAGGAGTTGTTGATCCCGTCGGCCGCGGAGTTCGCCGGTGGGGAGATCGCCGGGTTTGCCTTCGAGACCTTCATCGTGCTGAATGCAGATCGGGTCCGGGACGCGGCCTCCCAGGCTCGCCTGCTCTTTGAGCGGACGGCCGGCTTGGATGAGGACGCCCTCGGGGAGGAGCTGCTGGTGGCGAACGAGCCGGAGGAGAGGCTGGACATGCGGGAGCCGCTGTCCCTGGCGGCCCGCGCAACGCTGCGCGCATACGGCTCGTTTCTCCAGGATGGGGGCGTGCCGGAGGAATACCCGGGGTTGCTGCTGGATGCGGTGGAGAGCCACGAGCGGGCGCACATCCACGATGCGATGCGCTTCCTCCCGCTGCTCAGCGACTTTGGCGAGAAGGTCTCGCTGCTCTGGTCATTGCGTTTCAGCCCCACGCGGGTCGAGGCCTGGCTGGAGGAACGCGCCCAGGCGGTCGCCCTGGCCGAGGCCAGGAGTTCCATGGCCGCGCTGACCACGATCGCCGCCATGCTCCCGAACCGCTTCGCCGCTCCTCCCCATTCCGTCGCGTACCACGATCTGGCCCGCAGCATGGTGGAGGCGATCAATGCGCGGCCGGAGCTGTATCCGCAACTCGATCGGGCGTACACCCTGCTGCCGCAACTCGACCGGCTGGGGGAGAAGGGGTTGAAGCAGATCGCGCGGCAGTTGCTGGAGGAGGAGAAGCAGTTGTCGCGGGAGTGAAGTCGTGCGCGTGCCCGACGGGCCTGGCAGCTCACGATTCGAGTACGAGTACCGTCGCTAAAGCGACTGAGTACGAGTACGAGTACGAAGCGTCGCTTTCGCGTGCTTCATGATGAGGAGCTCAGCGCGGAGCACTCGACTACGGTGGAGGCGGTAGGCTTGCCGCAGAACCTGCAAGGCGAGTGACGGCGGGCAGCGCGTTTCGTACTCGTACTTGAACCGTGTCCCGTTGCTCCCGCCCACGCTCGACGCGTAACGGCCGAGTACGATTCGGCCAGACTTGTGGGCACCGGCCCGAAGATGCGCCCGCTACCTCGACCCAAACCCCAAAACCACGACCTTCACCGTTCTCAGCAGGATCAGCACATCCAGGAAGATCGACATGTTCTTGATGTAGTACAGATCGTACTGGAGCTTCTCGATTGCGTCCTCTTTCGATGCCCCGTACCGGTAGTTGATCTGCGCCCAGCCGGTGATGCCCGGTTTGACCACCAGTCGTTCCGTGTAGAACGGAATCTCCCGTTTCAGCTCCTCCACGAAGAAGGGGCGCTCCGGCCTGGGGCCCACGAACGACATCTCGTTCTTCAACACGTTGATGAACTGGGGGATTTCGTCGATCCGCAGCTTGCGGATGATCTTGCCGACCGCCGTGACCCGGTCATCTTCCGTTCTGGCCCAGACCGGACCCGAGTCCTTCTCAGCGTCCTTCTTCATCGAACGGAACTTGTAGAGCGTGAAGATGCGCCCCTCGCGGCCCACCCGCGGCTGCTGGAAGAGGAGCGGGCCCTTCGAGGTCAGCTTGATGGCAAGCGCTGTCAGGAGACAGAGAGGGAGCGAGAGCAGCAGGCCGAACAGGGCGATCCCCACGTCGAAGATCCGCTTGAAGATGTAATTGAATCTCGAGCGATAGAACCCTTCCGAAAAGATCAGGTAGGAGGGGCGGAGCTTCTCGATGGCGATCTTGCCGGTGATCCGCTCGTAGAGCAACTCACCTTCCTCGACCTTGATCCCCTGCAGACGGCAGTTCAGCAGCTCGAGAGTGGGCAGGCTGCCGCGTCTCTCCTGCATGCAGACGATAATCCTGGCGATGTTGTTCGCCTTGACGCTTTCGAGGATGCGGTCGAAGCCGACAAGTGTCGGATGACCGCGGACCTCGAGAGGGGCGCCAGGGGCGGGAGTCATGGATTCCGGCAGCACATAGGCGACAACGGCATACCCCGGATCATGGTGCTCCTTGAGTTCGCTCTCGATGGTCGCGGCCATGGGGCCGTCTCCCACCATCAGGAGCCGTTCGCCGATCGGAATCTCCGCGAGAGTCCAGACCCATGCCTTGCGGTAGCCGTGGCTCGTTACGTTGATCAGCGCCATCACGACGATCAGATGGACGATGGAGGTCTTGTAGAGGCCGAGGAACTGCTCGCCAGGTTCGAGACCGAAGAGGAAACGGTCCAGGCCGTCCAGCGCGAAGTAGAGCAGCACGATCAGGATCAGCGCGTAGAAGCAGGATTCCAGCAGGCTGATCGAGAGCTGGTGTTTGTTGTGGATCTTCTTCCAGCTGTAGAGGTTGTTGAGGGAGTAGGCGATCTGCACCGTTCCGATGACCAGCGCGGCCCGGATCAGCGCCTGCGGAAAGTCGAAGTCGAAAATGTCGCTCTCATCAGACCTCAGGATATTGAGCACTGTCCGCAGGTGGGCGAGAGGCGTCACCACGGCCAGCAGGAGAAGAGTCTCGAGCGCAACGAGAAGGAACTTGCGAAAGGTCAACCTCAGTGCCCCCGGTCGGCCCGCAGTGTCTGGACCCACTGCTCGACTTCATCCACGCCTCTGGGAATCCCGACCGAAAGGCGGACGGCCCGACCAGAATCGGTCATGACGTAATCGTCCTCGATCCTCACTCCGATCCGCTCCCCCGGCAGGTAGATGCCGGGCTCAATCGTGAACACCGTCCCGGGTTCCAGTGGGCCCCGGCCGACATCATGTACGGCGAGGCCGAGCCAGTGTGATGTGCCATGTGGAAGGTAACGACGGTAGGCCTGCTTGGACAGAGATTCTCCGGCCTCGCCTGGCAGCAGACCGAGCCGGACCAACCCTGAGGAAATCACACGCGCGGCGACCTGATGCAGTTCATCCAGGGTCATGCCGGGGCGAGCCGCCTCGGCGGCGGCCTGTTGCGCCTCCAGCACGATCACGTACAGGTCCCTCTGCCTCTTCGTGAAGCGGCCGGAGACCGGAATGGTCCGGGTCACATCAGCGGTGTACTGCCCGACCCTGGCTCCCACGTCGAGGAGAAGCACCTCGCCCGCCTCCATCCGCCGGCGGTTCTGGGTGTAGTGGAGAATGCAGGAGTTCGGTCCGGAGCCGACGATCGAAGGGAAGCCGGGCCCTTCCGCCCCCGCGGCCACGAAGCGACCCTCGATGGCGGCTTGAACCTGGTATTCAAACGCGCCCGGCGCGGCGGCGGCCGCGCCAGCGGCCAGGCCCTGGGCCGTCGCGACAACAGCCTCGGTGATGCGCTCGATCTCGAACTCCGACTTGATGCGTCGCCTCCGGTGGACCAGTTGCTCGAGCGGCAACAGGTCCCATGCGTCGCTGCCCTGGATCCCGGAGATCTGCCTCAGCACGCGCTGGCGGGAGATGCCCGGCTCCTCGCCTGGTTCGTCGAGAAAGTAGATGATTCTTGAGGCCTGGATCAAGTCGGCGGCCACCTGCCGGAACTCGGACTTCTTTCTGACCTGCCGGAACGCGGTCGTTGCCGCCGCGTCCTCATGGAAGGCGAGTTCGGGGCCATGCCAGAGCACACTCTGCTGACTGGGAGGCGGCAGGAAGAGGATCTCGGTCTGCTGGCCGGACGGTGTGGAGGGAGTCAGGATCGCCGTGACGCCCGGTGAGGCGATGCCGGTCAGGTAGAAGAAATTGTCGGCCTGCAGGAATCTCGTCCTCTCCGAGGCCGGAGCGCCGGCGAGGATCAGCATTCCCGGTTCCAGCGAGCCCGCGGCGATCTCCTCCGCCCAGTCGGCGGCGAGCCGGGCTCTTCTCTCCGCACACTCCAACGCGAGGGGCGGCGCGTCAGCCGGAGAGGCCGCGACCTCCGGTAGCAGTAGCAGGCAGATGGCCAACAGCAGGGGTTCAAGCCTCATCGATCCACTCTACCTTTTGCAGGCGGCCGCTCGGATCGAAGAGAACGGAGGCCACACCGATCCGGAAGTCCGGGTCACCCAGGGCGTTGGCGTCGATGTACTCCAGCGCGGCTCGAATCAGCCGGTCTCGTTTCGCCTGGTCCACCGCCTCATACGGCTCCCCGTACCGGGCGGTGGAGCGGGACTTCACTTCCACGAAGACCAGACCCGCGGCATCCCTGGCGATCAGGTCGACCTCGGCGGAGCGGAGCCGGACGTTTCGGCCGAGAATCCGAAAACCTCGCCGGGTCAGCTCCTCGCCCGCCGCCTGTTCTCCGAGGCGGCCCAGTTCATGGGCGCGATTCGAGGCTTCGTTCATGGGGCCAACCTCGCAGCTTGCCGTCGGTGCGACGACACGCTTCTGTTCTTGCGCAACGGCGGTCCGAGGGCCAGGTCAGGACACGGGATCGCGGAGCACGACCCTGACTCAGGAGTCGCCCGACTCCTTGGAGGCCTTCTCTTTGGAAGGCGCCGCGCCGGCGATGGCGGACCGGGAAAAGCGGATGCGCACGTTCTGGCTGTCGTCGACCTTGAGCGTGACTTCGTCATCGCTGATGGCCACGATGACCCCGTGCATTCCCCCGCTGGTCACGACCCGGTCGTTCTTCTTCAACTCCGTGAGCATCAGCTTGCGCTTCTTCTGCTCCTTCATCTGGGGCCGGATCATGAAGAAGTAGAAAATGACGAAGATGCCGATCATCCAGGGCAACATGCTGGGTCCCTGGGACTTGGCAGTCTCCCCGACCGGAGTCTCTTGGAACAGGAGGATCAGAGCGTTCATGATGGAGCATCCGCTGGGCGTTTGCGCGGCCCGTTTCCGGCGCCTCTGGCAAACCTGGGAGTTTACAGGCTGGCCGGCGGGAGGGCAACGGGGGACGGCCGGCTCCCGGAGGACGCGCGTCCCCCGTGGAGACGCTCGATCGGCCGGAGTTTGCGGTGACTCCGGGGCGGACGGCTGTACTCTATGCGGCGGACGGCGTCCCGGTCCGGGACGTTTGGATTCGACCATCTTGTCTCGCCTCTGGAGGATCGAAAGTGAGTCTCCGGGAACGACTCCCCACACCGAGGATTCTGCGGGTCCTGCTCCTCCTGCTGGCGGTGCCGCTGCTGCCTGCCTGTACCACGGAGAAGGAACCAGGAAAGCTCTCTCCGCGGCTGAACGCGAAGCTGGAGGAGGTGCTGCATCGGGCCCGGTACAGCCAGGGCATGGCGAAGCTGGGAGACCTGCGACAACTCTCAGCATTCGGGCCGGCGGCGACCCAGCCGGTGGTGGACCAGCTGCTTTCCAGCGACAATCCGCAGTTGCGCTCCAACGCAGTCTTCGTGCTGGGAGAAATCTACCGGCTCGATCGGGACGAGAAGGCGATCGAGGCTGTTCGAGGGGCGGTCAAGGACCCTGACCGTCTCGTGCGGCTGGAGGCGGCCAGGGCTCTCCTGGAGAATGGCGACCGTTCAGGCATCAACGAGTTGGTGGACGCCCTGGACGATCCAGGCCGGGGCACGCGGACCATTGCGTTTCTCGCCCTGAGAGAAGCGAGCGGGGGGGTCGACTTCGGGTACCATCCGGGCCTCGACACGGTGGCGCGGCAGGAGCCGATCGCGCGCTTTCGAGCTCACTATGCGTACGGAGGAAGCGGCGAGTGACGGAGTTACCGGATGACCCGGGGGAACGACCGCAGGACGACGCCGAAGAAAGGGTCCGGCCCTGTCTGGAGTGCGGCACGATCTTGCCGTTCGACGCAGAATCGTGCTCGCTGTGCGGCGTGCGGTTCGCCTCCGGCGAGGGCGAGGAAGAGGCGGTCAAGCCATGCGTGGCCTGCGAGGCGCTGATCTCGGAAGAGGACATCTTCTGTCCGGAGTGCGGCGACTTCGCCCTCTACGTGTCGTCCGAGGACCGCTCGAAGGATGTTGCCGCGCTGGGCAGCCAGGCCGGGGCGACGGCCACGCTCCTGGCCAGGATCCTCTCCGTCCTCGTGGTCGTGGCGGCGCTGGCCGTCCTCGTGGCGGTGGCGCTGGAGGCCTGGAAGACGCGGGATCTGGGCGGGTCGTTCTAGGCGAGGTGGGGCGGACGGTGCTGCATCAGGAGCTGGATGATCTCCTGGAAGCTGGTCTGCTCCCGGACCGATTTGAGATCGGCATCCTTCATGAGGTGCTCGAGATCCGAGTACCCGAGCCGGATCACATCGCGCAAGGCCCCCATGGCCGCCGCGACCTTGCCGGTCAGGGCCAGGGAACAGGCGAGGTTGTACCGCACGATCGGGTCGGCGGGCGCCATGACGATCAGCTTGAGGTCGATCTTGAGCGCTTCCAGGGGCCTCCCCAGCCGCGGGTAGAGCTCCCCCAGTCTCACCAGGAGGTCGAAGTCCCCGGGAGAGTAGTCCAGCGCCTGCTCCAGCAACTCCTTCTCGTGGTGGTCGGCGATCTGCTGGAGCTGCAGGCGGCATCTTTGAGGTAGATCTTTGAGGATGTCAGTTCTCATATACTGCCTGGATCCGATGCTACCCATAGCGTGTCCTGGCAATATACTCCAGGGATGCCCCGGTCAAACAGTCCGATGCGCTGAATCCAGGCGACGGAGAACCGAGTGATGAAGCTCTTTTTCTGCGATATCTGCAACGAGTCGATCCCTCTCCAGGACATCAAGGAAGCCAAGTCGGCCACCATCAAGGGGAAGATCTTCTGTCACAAGTGCAATCCTCTGAACGAGCTGGGGCCGACGGAGAGCTCCTCCAAGGGTGGTGCTGGGTCGGCCGGATTACTCTCCCTGGTCGTGGTTCTGCTGATTCTGGTCGTCGGGGGCCTTGGCTACGTGATCTACGACCTGAAATTCGCTCCGAAGGAGGCCGTGGGGGACCCGGCGGCGGACGACAGCGGTCAGGTGGCCTCCGAACTGCGGGGTCTGCATGCCAGGATTGCCGGGCTGGAAGGTCAGGTCGCCGAGCTGGCGGCTCTCCAGGCGTTCCGGCGCTGGTGTCCGCGCTCCAGGAGGAATCGGCGAGCACCACGACGGCTCAGACCCAGCTGTTCAAGGACGTCGCGCAGCTCCAGGAGGGCCTGGTGGCGGTGGGCC
>JAZDLC010000157.1:0-4819 GCA_043802345.1 Planctomycetota bacterium
CCGGCCTGGCAGATGAACACGAAACAGTAGCTGAGCTCGTCGTTTCCGCGGGCGATCGGAGTTGGTCCCATCAATTCAGGGGGTCGTGATCTCGTGTTGGAAAGCCTCCGCTCAGTCTACCCCACCCAGAGGCCGCACGCCTACCTGCCGACCCCCAGCGCGTCCCATTCCCGCTGGTAGGCCTGTTGTCGCGCCTCGTCGTTGACCACGGCTGGATGTGAAACGACCTTCTCGAACCACTTGCCGGCCAGATCGGGCCGGCCCGCGAGCGCGTAGCAGCGGGCGAGGTTCGCGAGGATCTCCGGGTCGTTCCCCGCGGCGCTCCGGGCTGTCAGTTCGCAGATGCGAACCGCCAGAGCCTGCGCCGGACCCTTGGAATGGGAGGCGGCGCTGTAGGCGAAGGAGGCCATGCTGGACGCCTGACTGGGATCGGAGTTCAGGCCCTTCTCGATGTACTGCAGGGCGGCGGGCGCGTTTCCCCGGCGGGCCTGCGCCATCCCGAGCCCGCAGAGGGCCAGGCCGTTCTTCGAATCGAGTTCGAGGGACCGCTCGCACGCCTTGATCGCCTCCTCCGTCGCCCCGCTCGCCAGCGTGATCTGTCCGAGAACGGCCCACGCGCCCGCGGAATCAGGCTCCAGCTCGCAGCACCTCTTCGCGGCTTTCAACGCCTCCTCGATCTTTCCCATCCAGGCGCACGCCTTCGCCAGGCCCTCGAGAGCCTCCGTCAGCTTCGGCTTGATCGCCAGGGCGCGCCGATAATGATCGGCCGCCATCCCGAAGCGATTGGTTTCGCTGTACAGGTGCCCCAGCATGCAGTGAGATCGTGCCTTGGGCCGCTTCCTCTGGGCGATCTTCACATGCAAGATGGCTCCCTCGAAATCTCCCAACTCTCGCAGGGCCTGAGCGAGATTCCAGTGAGTCGGTCTGTGCTTCGGACGGAGTTCCAGCGACTTCTCGAGATACGGGACCGCCGCGGCCGGCTTTCCTTCTTCCAGCAGATGGCTGCCGAGCTGGTGGTAGGCGCGCGGATTGTCCGGCGCCGCCTCGGCCGTCTGGAGCCAGAGCTTCTCGAAGCTCATGTAGTCCCCGTTTCGCACGATGGTGCGGGTCCCCAGCGCGAGCGCCACCGGCAGCAGGAGAGCCCAGAGTGGTACGCGCAGCCGCAGGGAGAGCCAGTGCACGGCCACGACGAACAGCACCGCCAGCGTGGCCAGAGGCAGGTACATCCTGTATTCCGCCATCAGGTCGTTGATCGGCACGATGCTCGAGGTCGGGGCCAGGATCAGGAAGAAGGATGCCAGGAGGACGCCGAGCCAGGAGCGCTTGAAGAGCAGCCAACCTGTGGCGACGAGAGCCAGGAAGATGGCGATCGTGGCGGGCAGGATGGCCATGAGCCCCTTGGCCGGGGCGAGGCCGTAGTCGAAACAGAGTGTGCCGGGCCAGAGCGAGAGGCCGAGATAGCGGAGAATCACGCCCGGTTGGCTGGCGGCGTAGTCGGACCGGCTGACGGCCCCCACGGTGGTGGCCGTTTTCGGCAGCACCACGGCAATCAGCACGATTCCAAGCGCCAGGAACGCCGCGTACAGCCAGATACGGCGCCGCAGAGCCTCGCGGAAGGAGGAAGAGAGGAGGATGCCATCGTAGAGGAAGATCACCGGGAAGACCGCGGCCATGACTTCCTTCGTGCCCAGCCCCAGCAGGCAGGCCAGCATTGCCGCAGAACACCAGAGCCCGGCTCTTCGACCCTCGGACGCTCTCACCACGCAGTAGAGCGCCGCCAGGAAGAACATCCCCATCATCGATTCGGATCGCTGCCAGAGATAGGTCACCGCCTGCGTGTGAAGCGGGTGGAGCAGCCAGAGGGAGGCCACACCGAAGGCCAGCCACCGGCTCGACTCGCCAAAACGCTGAACGAAGTGCGGCGCCAGCAGGGTTCTGCGCACGAGTCCGTAGAGGAGTAACGCAGCCGCGATGTGAATCGCCACGTTCACGGCCCGGAAGCGGGCCGGATCCATTCCGGCGATGGCATTGTTCAGGGCGAGGCTGAAGGTCAGCACTGGACGGTTCGGATGCCCCCCGATCGGCCACAGTCGCTGGATGGCAGGATCCAACTTGATGAAGAGCACGTCGTCGAAGTGAAATGGCGCCGGCAGCGCTCCCATGTAGACGGCGAATCCCGCGATGATCAGCAGCCACGGCAGAAAGTCTCGCCGGGAGCTGGTCTGTTCGGGTGTCCCAGTGGGGCGGTCCATTCCACTCCGATTCGCTGTCACGGCACCCGCCGGAGCCACTATGCTCCGCCGGTGGAGCCCGGGTGGGCGGTCTGAAGAAACGCGGTTAAAGGCTGGTTGCGATGGTTGAGAAGCCCGCGGAGGGCTCCCTGAAACGATCTGGAGCAAGCGTATCCCGATCCAGGCGGGATGCAAAGGGATCGTTGAGTTTCGGCACGCCCCTGGCCGGCGGCGCGCCACCCGCGTTGCGCGCGGTCGCCTGGCCTCTCGGCGCGATCGCGGTTTTCTGGCTGGGATACCAGTTCTGGCGCCTGCTCCTGCGAAACGATTGCGTCTTTGGGCAAGCTGTGCTCTGGCTGCTCGTGCCGGGCTTCCTGGTTCTCGGAGTCAGGCTAGCCGACTCGCACCACCAGGGCCATGGCCGTGTCGCCGGCGGCGCAGCCGGAGAAGAGGCCGAGGCCGCCTCCCGCCAGTCGTAGCTCCTCGATCATCTCGATCATCGCGCGCAGTCCGGTGGGGCCCTGGGGGTGACCGTAGATCAGGGGCGAGCCGAATCGGTTCACCTCTTCCGGCTTGAGCTTCATCTCGCGGCAGAAGTAGACGTCATTGACGGCGAACGGATTGTGCGTCTTGAGCACCTTCACGTCGGCCTGATTCACGCCGGCATTCGCCAGGGCGGCCCGGGCCGCGGGCACGGCCGCCATCGGCATGAACGCCTTCTTCACTCTGGCATCGCCGAATCCGAGGATCTGGATCGTCGGTCCCCCCTGGGCCAGTGCTTTCGCCCGGTCCCGCGAGCAGACCACCAGGCCGGCATTCCCATCCGCCGGGAAGGTCTGCGAACCGAAGGTCACCGAGCCGCCTTCGAGCATCGGCTTCAGCCCGCCGAGCCCCTCCTTCGTGGTCGGGAAGACTCCTTCGTCCTCCTCGACGAGGAGCGTCTTCTTGCGGCCCTTCGGGATCTCCACGCCGAGCATGTACTTCTTCTGGAAGGCCCGGCCGTCGGCCAGGCTGTCCTGATACTGTTCGTGGCGGATGAGGGTCATCTCATCCTGTTCTTCCCGGCTGATCCCGGCCTCCTTCGCCACGTTCTCCGCGGTGGAGATCATGGGACACTTCGCGTACGGATCGCGGTTGAAGTTGTCCCAGACCCACTCCTCGGTATCTCCCTTGCCGCCGATCCCGGTTGGGTTCGGGTAGTAGATGTGAGGGCCGTTGCTGGTGCGGTCGCAGGCGACCACCAGTACGTTGCTTCGAGATCCGACTTCCAGTTCCATGGCCGCGGTGGCGACGGCGCGAACGGAGGTGGCGCAGGCTTGAGAAACGGTCGGCCCGGTGATGCCGGGGGCGCCGATCAACGCGCCCAGCCAGGGAGCGCCGTAGAACGACTGCTTCTGGGGGACGGTCATGCCGAGCACCAGCCCGTCAAACTGCTCCACGGAGATGTCTCGACCGCCGAGGAAGCGGGTTGCGCTCCCGGCGGCCAGTTCCACCGCGTTGATTCCGCTGAGGGCCCCCTGCCAGCGGCAGAAAGGAGTGCTCCAGTAGGTTCCGTACGGAATGAAGGACTTCTCGAGAGCCATGGCCAGATCCTGCTTTTTACCGGGGAGAAGGAGGGGTGCCAGTATGGATCCCGTGCACCCTGGAGGCAACTGTCAGCTCGTGGCGGGCTCCTCCAAAGAGTATTCTCTGCCGGCATGAACTTGCTCGGGATGTGGCGGTCTGATCGATGAGGCATTTCCACGTCTCGTTGCGACAGCCCGACCGCTGGGAGCCGCTCCAGAACTCCGCGCTCGATCTGGCGCCGCCGCTGGACCGGGAGATCCTCCTGGAGGGGGGCGATGTCCGGCTCTTCCCGGAACTGGAGCCGGAGTTTTCGTTCCACGAGGCACTTCCCTCCTGGAATGTGGATCTCGACGAGGGCATGGGATTCGTGGTTGAGGTGCGGGTTGCAACGGCGGTCCGGGGAGGCTGGTCGCCCTGGATGCGGATCGGTTCCTTCGGTTCGGAGATCCCCGTGGAGCATGGCGATTTCGGCTGGCCGGATGGATCGGTCGAGGTCGACATCCTTTGCTCCGCGGTGAAGCAGAGTCGCTATCAGCAGCGTCTCTGCGCGTTTGGTCGCGGGGGGTGTGTCGTTGCACGGCGCATGACCGTCTGTCTGACCGATCGATCGAGGGCGAGCGCCGCCGGCCCCTCCAGCATCCAGCCGGTCCCCAGAATACCGGTTCCGTTTCGGAGTCAGCAGAGTGAGGAAGGGGCGATACGAAGCCGGATCTGCTCACCCACCTCGGTGGCCATGGTGCTGGAGTACCGGGGGATCACCTGCTCGACTATCGAGGTGGCGTGGCGTCTGTTCGATGCGGCGCATGACACCTACGGCAACTGGTCCCGGGCGGTGCAGGGCGCCCACACTTTCGGGGTTCCCGGGCTGGTGGTCCGCTTCTCGGCCTGGTCCGAAGTGGAATCTGTCCTGCGGCGCGGGCAGCCGCTGATCGTCAGTATCGGGGTCGGCGAAGGCCGGCTGACGGGCGCGCCCTACCGATCGACCGCGGGCCATCTGCTGGTGCTGGCGGGACTCGATGACG
>JAZDLC010000158.1:0-3334 GCA_043802345.1 Planctomycetota bacterium
CTGAACGTGTTCAAGCCGTTGATCGTCGATAACGTCTTGCGCAGCACCCGCTTGCTCGCGGATGGGGCGGCGAGCTTCAACGACAATTGCGCCGTCGGTATCGAACCGGACCGGGAGCGGATCGAGAAGCTGATGAGTGCCTCGTTGATGCTGGTCACGGCCCTGAATCCGCACGTGGGATACGACAAGGCGGCCAAGATCGCCAAGAAGGCGTACACGGACGGCTCTACGTTGCGGGAGGCCGCGGAGGTCCTGGGCATCCTGAGTGGCGAGGAGTTCGACCGGCTGGTCCGTCCGGAGAGCATGATCGGGCCGAAGGGGTAGGCAAAACACCCGGACCGAGAATCCGGGAACCCCGGGTAGAGTATCCTCGTACAACCAGACGGGATTCTACCCCGCCCCGTACGGAGGACTGCTGATGAACCGTGGACTTGGAGTGGCTCTCGGCTTGGGTGTGGCGTTTGCCGCCCTGACCCAGACCGGACTACTGGCCGGCAAGCCGAAGATCAAGCCATCTGTGACCTACGCCAAGACCTGGGAGGCCGCCGTCGCTGAGGCCAAGCTGCTGAACGTGCCGATCGTCCTTCACTCCCACGGCTTCACCTGAGGACCGTGCTGGGGCGTGCATTCTGCCGTGCTGCAGAACAAGAAGTACATCAAGTTCGCGGACGAGGGCACCGTCGAGGTGATCTCCCTGGGAGGCTTGGAGAAGGGGGTCGAGAAGGGGGACAAGAAGGCCGCGACCTACACGCAGAAAGTCAACGGTGAGGACGTGGAATTCCTGGTGGAGTTTCCGAACCTGACCGTCGAGGAGATGGTGGCCCTGAATCGCAGTAAGGCCAGCTCCTACAACGACACCGGCAAGATCCCGTTCACGGCATTGATCGATCCGTTCACCGAATAGGAGATCCAGCGCTGGAGCGGCGGGATCTCGGGCGGCTCGATCATGGATGCGGTGGATGAAGCCACCAAGGGCCTGGAGAAGGAGCATGGCAAGGGGATCCGGCGGAAGACGCTGACTGAACTTGCCGACGCCGAAGCCTCGAGTCAGGACTTCACCGCCAAGGGGGAGTACACGGACGCATTGGAACCCCTGGACAAGCTGTCTCGCTCGGCGCAAGACTGGCCCGAGTCGCTGCAAAACCGGATCGCCGCCGCCAGGAAGCTGGTCGTCACGGCGGCGGAGAAGGAACTCTCAGCCATCGAGGATCTCCTGGAAGGTGACCCGAAGGAGGCCTCGTCCCGGTTGTCAAAGCTCCGGATGAAGCTCCGCGGCACGGGCCTGGAAGACCAGGCCAAGGAGCTGGCCCTCCTCCTCAAGGGTTAGAAACCAACGAAACCTGAAGTTTGGTGCGGCACGAATCGTCAGCTCTTGGGAGGGGCGATTCCTGCCAGGGCGAGCAGCTTCCGGCCGAGGGCGGACAGGCCGAGTCCGGCGACTTGTTCCACGCGGAAGAACCGGATCCCCTGCTCATCCGCTGCGGGCGCCACGCCGTGGCCCGCCGCCGGGTCTTCTGCAGTTTCCCTGATGAGAGAAGCTGACTCCGTGCCGGCCAGGACTGCCGCGAAGAGGTTGGCGGTGATTCTGCGGTGGGTCACCGTGTGGCGAATGACGCCGATCGGTTCCAGGCCGCGAATGGTGATGCCGAAGCGGTCCTTCAACCAGAGCTCGAGGGGCGCGCGTGCGTCTTCCTCCGGGCCGATCTCGATGGCAGGCAGGTCGAACATGCCTTCCATCAGCCCGCCTTTCGCTCGCTTTACCAGCGCGATCTGGCGCCCCTTGCGGATCGCCACGGCGGCCATCCGGACCGGCACGGTCGGACGCGCTTGCCGGGGAGTGGGGTACTGCTCGATCCGCGCGCTCTTCCGGGCCTGGCAGCGGCGAGTGAGGGGGCATTGGAGGCAGCGCGGCGATCTGGGCAGGCAGATCAAGGCCCCAAGCTCCATCAGGGCCTGGTTGTGATCCCCCGGCCGCTTCGGGTCGAGGAGTTGGCCCGCGAGCTCCCAGAGTTGCCTGGCAACGCCGCCTGACCGGAAGTCCCCCGCGACCAGAAACAGCCGCGAGAGAACTCTCGCCACGTTCCCGTCGACAACCGGCTGCCGCTCTCCAAAGGCGATGCTCGACACCGCCCCGGCTGTGTACCGGCCGACCCCTGGCAGGGAGAGGATCGCCCGGAAGCCTGCGGGAACCCTGCCGTCGTGTTGCTCGACGATCTGGCGCGCCGCCTCGCGGAGGTTGCGCGCTCGCCGGTAGTAGCCGAGCCCGGCCCAGGCGGACAGCAGCTCCTCATCAGTGCTCTTCGCCAGCGCGTCAGGAGTCGGAAACCGCTTCAGGAAGCGCGGAAAGTAACCAGTCACCACCTCCGCGCGTGTTTGCTGAAGCATGACCTCCGAGATCAGGATCGCCCAGGGATCGGAGGACCGGCGCCACGGCAGGTCCCGCGCATGGCGGTCAAACCAGGCGAGAAGCTGCGGCGAGAGCGATTCTGTGATCGGCATCAGTTGCCGAGGGTAAGGGAAGAAACCGCCCGGACAGCCAGGGAACGGCAGGGATCAGCCTCTACCTTCAGGGGAGAATGGAAGGAGCCCCAGCGCCACGTCCCTTGGGGGGGGGAGAGAATCTGTTGGTGGTGATGCTCTTATGACGCCGGGGCAGCTATGAGATATATCACTTCGCAGCGGTCTGCAGGTCGATAGTCTTGCTTTTTTCCAGAATCCCGAAGGCCTGATTCCGACCCCTTGGAACGGTGGACGCTCTCGGATGTTCCGTCGAGTTTCCGGTTTTTGGGAGAATCCCAGGCCCAGGGGACTACCCTCGCATCCCTGGAAGCTCTCGATACCTTCCGAGACTCCAGGCGGATTCGGGGTTGCGGTCCCCTATAATCCCGCGCTTTCTTGCATGGCGGGTGGAGAGCCCTGGACCCGTGCCGATTTTTCACCGACAATTTCTGAAGGAGCTGCTTCAGAACGCGGTGGTCACCTTCCTGGTGATCACCCTCATCTTCGTCGTCGGCGGTTCGCTGAAAGTCCTTCACAAATCCGAGTTTCTGACGCTGTGGACGTTCCTCGGGGCGGTCTGGTTTTTCGTTGGAACGAACCTCGACAAGACCTTGCCGATGACCGTGCTCGTTTCGGTGGTGCTGACCTACGGCCGGGCCTCGGCCGAAAACGAAATCAACACCATGCGGGCCTCCGGGATCCACCTGTATTCGGCCTGCATTCCTGGAATCCTGTTCGGACTGCTGGGGACCACTCTGGTCCTGCATGCCAACGACCGGGTGGCGCCCAGGATGGACTTTGAAAAGAGCGACCTGATCGAGTCCGGTCTGGACGG
>JAZDLC010000159.1:0-3647 GCA_043802345.1 Planctomycetota bacterium
CGACGGCTCCGACTGGTCGGGCCAGCTCCAGCCGAGGCGTACACCGATGCTCTACAGCTTCTCGGTGACGACCGCATCCTGAAGACCACCACGCATCTTGTCTCGCACCTCGCCCGTGAGATCGAGGGTCACCTCCGATCAGTGTCGACTGCCCTGCGGGTTTTGGACCAGGAGCACAACGACAGCGCTCGTACTGATCCGAGTAGCTCGGAGGACAACCATCGCAAGAGCATCCAACTCGCAGGAGCGGCCCTTGGCTTCTCACCCGACGATTCTGTTCTCGGGCTCTGGCAGGAAGTCTGTGACACCCTCATGGAAACGATGCCGCACAGGTACCACCTGAGTGGCTGGAGACCCTTAGACGAGGAGTTCCTCAGACGGTGGGACCAGTTTGAGACAGTCCTCGACCTAGCGCTCGATAGGTTTGAGGCGAGGTTCCTGGAGTCGCGACCCCTGCTCGACGAGCTACTAGCCGTCGGACCAACGAGGGCCTCCATCACGCGCCTACGAGCCTCGGCACCGAACAATCCGGTCACACTCGGGTACTTCTTCGAGAGGGCTGGCCGCGAGTGGCTACCTCCGCTACGCGCAGCCGACTTCTTCAGACATCCTCCACCTCCAGAGGAAGTGCAGGGGGGCGTTAGGTTCCCTGACTGGCCTCAAGCGACGTACCTTGTGCGCGTCGCGCCAGAAGAACCCGCGGAGGTAGCGGAGATCATCGGCGAGCTGCCTGACACGGACAACGGCTGGACTCACCTAGCGCTGATCCCGGTGCTGGAAGTCTTACCGGCGACCCTCGTAGTGCCATTGCTTCCGAAGGTGCTCGGCTGGCTCGGTACGAGATACCCGCATCCGCTCCTGGCTGACCGGTTGGTGGGCCTTGCGGCCAGCCTGGCGAATAGCGGGTTCGCGGAAGGTGCGTTCCTGGTGGCCGATGCAGTGTTCACACTGAGCGAGCAGGAGGACCACCGTGGATGAACCGCGCCCGGCCCACTTTGGGTCGTCGTGGGAGTTCGCTGAGGCTCTGAAGCGACTGGCACCCATCCTCTCGCGCGCCGATCCCATTCGGGCCCTGCGCCTGAGTATCGGCCTGCTTGCCGACGCCATTGGCCAAGATCCCCGCGGCAGTACCCACCTGTGGAGGGCAGCGATCGAGGATCACCCGCAAAACGACGGCCCGAGCGGTATTCAGGATCAGCTGATCACAACGGTCCGGGATCTCTCGGAGGCGGCCGCTACTTCGGGGGTAAATACGGTCCGAGAAGTGATCGCACTCTTGGGCGCCAGGGACGAGACCGTGTTTCGCCGGATAGGCCTTCACGTCCTACGCCTGAACGCACCGCAAGTATCGGATGTGGCCGCGGAGTGGCTTCTCGACGAGACCCTGTTTAGGGGGGTGGACTTCCACCACGAGTATCGACTACTTCTCCAGCAGGGATTCGGGTCCCTTGACGACCGTCAACGAGGCACGATCCTCTCTTGGATCAATGCCGGGCCATTGCCCGGCGATCCCACGCAGCCCTCCTGGGCCAACCACTGGAGGCTTCGGTGGCTCACTGCGGTCCGTTCAAACCTCTCAGGAGAATGGCTCGATCGCCTATCCGCGCTTGAGGGTGAGCTGGGTGCTATCGACCATCCCGACTTCCTGACATACACAACGAGTTTCGTTGGACCGACTAGCCCTTGGAGTGGCGCTGAGCTTTCCGCCTTGCCCGTAGATGACGCCATCGGCCGTCTGAAGGCGTGGACACCAACTGAGGAATTCGCCGGTCCCTCGGTGCTCGGCCTTGCTCGCGAGTTGGAGGGTGTAGTCGCCGGAGCACCCGACGCTTGGGTCAAACGCGCAACCCACCTTGTCGGATTGGAGGCGACATACGTGCATCACTACCTCAGCGGGCTCACGACCGCCCTAAAGAGCGGAGCGGTGTTCGACTGGGATGCACCCCTGACCCTCTGCGCCTGGATTATGGCTCAGCCGCCGGAACTCGACCGACCGACCGATGACTTCGACCGGGACTCCTCGTGGGGGCCAGCCCGTCAGGCGATCGCGCGCCTACTCGAGGTGGGCATGGCCGAGAGTCCTGGTGAAATCCCCATCGGAGCGCGCGACAGGGTCTGGTCGATCCTGGAACCCATCACCCACGACATTGAACCCGACGAGGAATTCGAGGCCGAGTACGGCGGCTCCAACATGGACCCACCCACACTGGCGATCAACACGGTCCGAGGCGTGGCTCTTCACGCCGTTGTCGTCTATGCGTTGTGGGTACATCGCCGCACCGATGAGGCCAAGTCCATCGGGTTCGACGCGATTCCTGAGGCTCGCGAGGCGCTGGAGCATCACCTCGACCCGGCTCGGGACCCCTCGCTGGCCATTCGATCCGTCTACGGGCAGTACTTCCCGTGGCTCGTCCTTCTCGATAGCACGTGGGCCACCAACTCACTGGATCGCGTATTTCCTGAAGAGGCCGACTCCAGCAGCCTGTGGGATGCGGCCTGGTGGACCTATGTGACATTCTGCATGCCCTATGACAACGTACTTCCGATCCTTAGGAGGAAGTACGACGCCGCCCTCGACCGCATCCAGTCAGCTCCCGGGGAGGTCGCGTTCGCAACGCCCGCGGGCCGACTGGTAGAGCACATCGTCGCGTACTACGCACGCGGAAGAATCAACCTTGAGGACCCGCTGCTCGCGAAGCTGTTCGCGGCGACACCGATAAACGCGAGATCACAGGTTGTCGTATTCGCCGGACGGATTTTGCGCGCCAGCCCGCCCCCGAGCGTGGACGCCGTTGAACGCCTCAAGACCCTCTGGGTGTTGCGCCGACAAGCCATCGTGGAGAGTCACGGCGATCCTGAGGAGCTGGTTCATTTCGGGTGGTGGGTGACTTCGCCCATGCTTGAGGCCGAGTGGGTGCTGGCCGAGCTGGAACACGTCCTTGGTGCAGCCAGGTGGGTCGAGCCCGACCACCAGGTTGTCGAGTACCTATCGACGGTTGACGGCGAAATCGGGCACGTCTTCCGTCTTCTCGCCCTGATGATGGAGAGTCCCCGCGAACCCTGGTCAATCCAAAGCTGGCGCCAACCAGCCGAGGCTATTCTCTCGAAGGCGCTCCGCAGCGATGATGCAAACCTCCGACGCCGAGCCAGGGACCTGGTAAATCGGGCAGTTGCTGGCGGAAATCGGAACTTCGCCGCGCTACTCATCGTCGAGTGAGGTGTCGCCAAAGCACTCCATCCGGATGCCGCGGCACATACTCACCGCGCTCTCGAAAGTGTTTGCTCACCCATTCGACGGCGGCTCGCCGATAGGGGGCCCCCGGCACTGGGAGACCTTCCGGGTCGCTGCCCTGACGGTCAGGTGAGTGTCACGTGTTATCCGATGTGGAGGGTCTAGCCCGCTTGCGTGCGTGGTTGACGCGGCCCTGGCTGATGGTCGATGTTGGGCCAGTATCGGACTGACTGCAGGTACTCCGTCGCCTCGGGATGTTCGGTGAAGTCGAGCAGGCTGCCAACCTTGTCAGTCAGCGCGACTCGGACCTCCGATGGCGATGCGAAGTAGAACTCCTTGCGTCTGTTGACTTGGTTGACCGCTTGATCTGCGAAGTGTTGGTGAAGCTGGGTTTCGAGAGCGACCGCATCCTCCG
>JAZDLC010000160.1:0-2709 GCA_043802345.1 Planctomycetota bacterium
GATGGTCATCGACCAGGTTCCGGCCTGGATGACGAATCGGATCAAGCGGCTGACGCGTTCCGGAAAGCGATACCTCGTGGACCCGGCCTTTCTGGGAGCCGTCCTTCGGCTCGATCCGTCAGCAGTGTTGCGGGACGGCGACCTGCTCGGACGTGTCCTGGACACCTTCGTCGCGGCGCAGCTACGCGCTGAACTCGCCGTCTCCGAGACCCGCCCTCGCCTGTTTCACCTGCGCCAGGAGCAGGGGCGGCATGAGATTGATCTCATCGCCGAGCTGGGGAGGGCGGCGGGTGATCGGAATCGAGATCAAGGCCAGCGCTTCGCCAGCCAGTTCTGATGCGAGGCACCTGGCCTGGCTGAGAGAGTCGCTCGGCGAGCGGTTTGTGGCCGGCATCGTCTTCCACACAGGCCCACGACCCTATGCCCTTGGCGACCGGATCACGGCAATTCCCATCTGCTCTCTTTGGGCGTGAGAATTCACTTGCACGATGCCAGGATCCAGGGTTGACCAGGCGCGGATTGCGAGTCGTTGCGGTCTCTTCCGTGGCTGGGAGGACGCCGGAGCTGGCGCGGGGCTGAATCAACGTGGAGGAGTCCGTCGCGGTACCGTGCTTCCTCCTACCTCGCCGCGCGGAAGCTCCCCCTGATCTTCACGTACTCCTTCAGCGCTTCCGGGAACAGGGATGCCGGGGCGTAGCAGCGGGCGCTCAGCATTCGGTCCCCCGGTAGCGGGAACATCTCGGCGAGGTACCGAGAACCGTCAATCTCGAACTCGAACGCCCGACCCTTGCCGAGCGGTGAGCTGGTCCCCTTCGCCTTCATGTCGGGGTTGTTCTCTCTTACGCCGTCCTCGACACCCTTCAAGAACTCCTTGTACTGTCCCGAGGGAACGTCGAAGGCCGAGTACTCGATCATCACTTCTGCCCCGTCGAAGAGTCCTGTCATGTATCTGGTCACGCCGTCACTCTCGTCCAGGTGGAACCAGTGGCTTGGCGCCGTGAAACTCAAGCCCAGGGCGGCGACGGAGCGAGGAACGGACCGGAACGTCAGCCGCTTCTTCAGGGCTTTCTCCACGGCTGGTCCCCACTGCACCTTGAGGTTGACCTTGAAGCGTCCTTCTCCCTGCAATTCGACCGCGCCTTTCTGCGCCTCCGCGCTGGTCGTTCCCTGCCAGAAGATGCTCTGCACCTGGTGCCGCGCGAGGTCCACGAGCATCACGCAATCGCCGGCCGTGACCGTCCGCATCGGAAGACCACCGCCATCCAGGTTCATGACGACCGAGAGAGACCCGTTCAGCTTCGCGACCTGGTTCTCGTCGACCGAATCGAGGGAGAAGGACGCGCTCGACGTGTCGATCTTGCCAGCCTCGTCCATCAGCAACGGCAGGAGCGTTGTCATGTCGGCAGCGAACTCCTGGCCGGCCTTCGCTTCCTCCGGCAACGGCACCCAGACCCCGACCGACCCCCTCTGCTTGTTCAGCTTGTCCAGGTTCTCATTGCTCACCATCCGCCCGCTGGTGTCGAGATCGCCCTGACCGTCCTTCCAGACGTAATGGAGCCGAACTCCGGTCAACTCGGGATCGCAGATGACCGAGTCCTGCTCGGAGTACCACCTCAGGATCGTGCGCGTCCACTCTTGCACGTCTTCGTCCAGGACCAGGTACTCGTCGACGAATTCAGACTCCTGCGACTGCGAGGACTTCATCTCCTTGGCCGCCCCGAATATCTCGCCGCGCATCACTCCGTTGAAGTCGGACTCGACGGTGACATGAATCGGCTTCCCCACCCCCGCAAACACCCGCAAGTCGTACACCGTCTCAGAAGGTGTGGGAGCTGCCTCCTCTTGGGCGAGGACCGGAAAAGTGACCAAGGGAAGGGCAGCAAACCAGGCCAGAGCAGACACGATTCTCATGGTACCCCATTTCATGACTGAGTTGAGAAGGCCATCGATTCTAGGATTCCGAGTCAGGACGATTCCACCTCAACTCACCTGCTGTGCCTCATGACCGGGGGATGGTGCTGGTTCCTGTGCGGACTCCGCCATGGTCTCTTCATGGCTCGAGCCGCGAGCATTTCGAAGGAGACCGGCCGGGACGAGATCCCGGCCAAATCGAGGTGGTTTTGTCCTGACTCCGGGTAAGTTCTGGGTGATCATGTGCGGTCGCTGCCGCCGTGAGGAAAGTCCGCGAAAATGAAGGAGAATGTCCTCTTCTGTGCCTGTGCCAACAGCGCCGTGATTCCGGAAGACGTGAAGCGCGGGGTTCTCGCGGCGCTTGTCACGGAACGGCCGGACGCTGTCGTCGTCGCGGACCTGTGTGAACTCGCCGCGCAGAAAGACCCGTCGCTTCGCCGCCTGGTCGAAGCCGGTCCCCTGACCGTGGTCGCCTGTTACCCGCGCGCCGTCACCTGGCTGTTGAAGAGAGCCGGCGCGGAGCCTGTGCCCGACTCGCTGAAGGTCGTGAACATGCGGAGCGCGGCCGCCGAGGAAGTTCTCGCCGAGCTGTTCGCCGAGCGGCCGGGACCGTCGCCTCTCGCGTGCCTGCCGCGGACCGAACCGGGCGGCTGGGCGCCTTGGTTCCCGGTCATCGACTACGACCGGTGCGGCAACTGCGAGCAATGCCTGAACTTCTGCCTGTTCGGCGTCTTCGCGAAGAACGGCGGGGAGCGGGTCGAGGTGGTCGCACCCGCGAGCTGCAAGAACAACTGCCCC
>JAZDLC010000161.1:0-6177 GCA_043802345.1 Planctomycetota bacterium
CCCAAGGAAGGCGGATCCGACGCGCCGGGACTTCATTCTCGGCGCGGTCGCCGGCGCGGTCACCGTCCCTCTCATCAAATCGCCCTGGCGGCCGCGTCGAGTCAGCAAGGACCTCATTCGTCCCCCGGGAGCGCTCGCCGAACAGGAATTCCTGTCGAGGTGCGTCCGGTGCGCCGCCTGCATGCGCGCCTGTCCGACCAACGTCCTGCAGCCGGCGCTCACGGAGGCGGGGCTCGATGGTTTCTGGTCGCCGGTCATGAAGTTCCGGTTCGGGTACTGCCAGTATGGGTGCACGATCTGCTCTCAAGTCTGCCCGACCGGGGCGATTCAGCAACTCCCGCTCGAGGAGAAGAAGAAGTGGCGGCTCGGGAACGCGTTCTTCGACAAGAACCGCTGCCTGCCGTACTCCCTGGGCCGCGAGTGCACCGTTTGCGAGGAGCATTGTCCGACCGCGCCCAAGGCGATCCTCACGACGATGAAGAAGGTGGAATGCCCCGACGGCAGCACCGGGACGGTTCACATGCCGCAGGTGGTCGCGGAGCGGTGCATCGGCTGCGGCATCTGCGAGAATGTCTGCCCGATCGTCGATGAGGCGGGGATTCGGGTCACGTCGGCGGGGGAGTCGCGGAGCGAGGAGAACCAGTTCCTGGCGAAGTGAGCGACGGGGGGGATCCTCTTCATGGTGAAGAAGCGGACCGCGTCACGCGACAGAGGCTCTGCCCGGCCTCTCGACCGGCGGCTAGCCGTTCTCCAGCACGAACCGCTCGACCGGGTGGTACCCCTTCTCGACGACCTTGTCTCCCTTGAAGACGGCCCATGACGGAAGGGTGCTGTCGTACTTGGCCGTCATCTGATGGAGCTCCAGGGCGGAGTTCGCGAGGAAGAGGTAGAGCACGCGTTTGGGGTTGTACGGATTCGGCAGCGCGAGGAAGAGTCCGTCGTCCTTCTCGGCGTACTCCTTCCCCTCGAAGTGGAATCGATTCTTGCCCATCTTCACCGGCAGCCGGTCGGCGATTCTCGCCAGGAAGCTGTTGTCCTCGAGCGAGCCGAGAACCATCAGGTCATGTTCGGCGGCCCGCTCGGCCGTCAGTTCCGAGTCCTTCACCAGCGGCGGGAGGATTTCCACGTAGGCGTTGGCTACGGTCTCCTGCCAACGCATCGCCAGGGTGTGATTCGCCTCGATCTGGCGTGATGTCCCGAAGACGATGAGCGTCTCGTGGAAATCGTCGACGAAGTTGCCAAACGTATAGAAGCGGTCTTGTGCCACCGGGAAGTCATGGAATGGGTTGAGTGTCACTCGTGTCACTTTGCCGTCAAAGTGGTATTTCGCGGTCGCCGATCCCTGAATCTCGAGGCGGCGGACGTGCTGCTTCGTCCCGACCTCGATCAGGACATGAGTCACCAGATGGTATGGGGGTTGGGCCGCGTCGACGGGCGTGAATTCCACAGAGACATCGGAGCCGTCCCCATCTCGCCACTCGGTGTGGATATCGCGGCGCAGATTGGGGATCCCATCTCGCTCGGTCCACTGCTTGATGAACTCACCGAGTTCCCTGCCGGAGATTTCTTCCGCCACGGAGATGATCTCCTGGTTCGTGATCTCCTTCTTCGAGAACCGATCGTGGATCGCGTTCATCACCGCGAAGAACTTCTCATTGCCCAGAAGCAGCCGCATCTGGTGCAGCGCAAAGGTCCCCTTGATGCGCGGGATCTTGTACGGACCGTAGCGGTCATAGGCGCGCTGGGTTTCCACCGGAATCACGTCCCCTTCTCGTGACACGGTGTAGAGGTACTGCGTTTCCATTTGCGCCAGGCCGTCGGCGAGAGCCGTCGCCGCCTTCTTCTCGTCCTCGTCGAGTTCATGGAGAAGATTCCAGTACGCCGCGGTCGCCGACACGAACCAGTTTTCCGCTTCTGAGTGCGGATAGACCGTTTGCCGCCAGAGATGGTCCTTGTCGACCTTGAACGACTCGGCCAGGTCGCCCAGCTCGAGGGTCGGCTTCTTCGCCTTCTCCTCGTCCTTCCGCTTCTGCTTCGTCGTCGCGTCCTGCTCCGGCGAGCGGCTTGCCTTCAACCGGTCGGTTACGAAGATCGGGCTTGGCGTCGAGTAGCCGAGGCTGAGGTGGGGGATCGCATCCGGAAGATCCGGCATGATGCGGTACCCCTTCTGTGGGAACTTCTCGCGCAGCGTCACCTTGCCGTAATGCGCGAGGAAGACCAGTTCCTTCGCCATCTCGCTGGTCGTGATCTTGCCGTCGCAGGCGTGGGCCCGGTTGATCGGGGAAGAGGCCCAGAGATTCACAAGGGCGATCGAGTCGATCTTGCCGCGATTCTGCCGATAGAACTCGTTGAAGGCGACGTCGCGGTTCCACGGAGAGAAGACCAGATCGAACGGCCGGTCGTCCGGCTGCGCGATGTACTCCTTGCGCACCTCCGGATCGCGATTGTTGTTGTTGGCCCAGAGGAAGCCGGGTGTGCCGAACGGGTTCATGTCCTCACCCGTGCGCCAGAGCTTCTTCTTGTGTGTGCCGAGCAGGAACATCGCGGCCTCGCCGGTCTTGACGTCGGCGAGCGGCCAGTCGTTGGTGTACATGCCGTTGTTCCCCTCCCACAGCAGTCTCACCACGTCGTCGATGTTGTCCGCGTACTGGGCCGCCTTGCGAATCCGGTTCGACTGGGGGGTCGAGTCCGGCTCATAAGGAGTCTGGGAAACCGTCGTTTCGCCGATCACGATGCCGGCATCGTTGATGTAGAAGTCGGCGCCTGAGTGGATACCGCCGGGGAAGGTCTGGTAGACCAGGCGATGCCCTTCGGATGGCACGACGTCGCAGATGACGTCCCAGTGCACCCCGGTGTAGCCGGCCCACATGAAGATCTGCCCGAAGACGATCTGCCCGTCCGCCGTGGCCGGTCCTGTAGCGCTCACTCCCGAGCAGTTGTGCTCATCGATGTCGATCAGCAGCTCCTCCTCCGCTGCGAGGAAACTCTCGCCGGTCAGTGCGTGCGGCGTTACGCTCGTGGCCCGGTGGAGCTGGCCCAGGTCGACGACCGAGTTCAGGGCGACGATATCGAGCAGGTCGACCTGCCGTTCCTCGTACTTCGCCCCCGCCTTGGCCGCGCCGTCGGCGATCCCCTTCATCTCGGTCAGGTACTCGGTGTCGTACTTGCGCAGGAAGATCGTGTCGGTTTCAAAACGGATGGCGTCCCAGCCCGCCTTCGGATCATTCGCGTTCTGATTGACGCCGAGCTTGCTGATGTATTGCACGATCTCGTTCTGGAGCAGGTATCCGAACTGGTAGCCGCGTTCGTACGGCTTCCCCTCGATGTGCACGAAGATCCAGCCCCGGTCGTCGTACCGATAGCCGTTGCCGAACCAGGTCACCGTCTCCGGTTCGATGTACTTGCTGATGTCATCGACCTTCTCGAGAGTGATGTCGTCGAACCAGGCGGTCCCGACCGAAGTTCCGTTCAGTCCGAGGTGCAGCCGCACCCGATCTTCGTGTTTCGTGGCGACAAAAAGCGTCTCGACCCTGGTCCAGTCGGAGTCGGCTCCGACCGTTGGCGAGTGGTTGGTGAGCGGGAACGACGCCATCGTCAGGCAGGCGGGCACCGCCGTGGGGTAGCGCGACGTCGGATCGGAGATTGCGCCCGCGGTGCGGATCCACCCGGTCAGCCGGTACAGATGCCCGACCCGAACCTGAATCGGCAGGGAAACCACCGTCACGGACGCTGGATCCGGGCTGTCCACCCGGAGGCTGCGGGCGCCCGAATGGACGAACTCCGGCGAGCCGGTGACGCCCCCGCCCTCCGCCACGCTCCACCCGGCCGGGAGGCCGCCCTCTCCCGGCTCTTCAAAGCCGGGGTTCTGAATGGAGACGTTCTGGCCGGCGGCGGAGCAGACCGAAGTCGGCAGTCCGGTCCAGAGAGTCAGGAGAGTGGCCGCAAGGCCGGATGCCAACCGGTTCATGAATCGCTCCCGAAGTGGGTCGTCAAGCGGGCGAGGTGCGTCGAATCGGGGATTCTAGCTGCCTGCGGAGAGCGTGTACAACGACTGGCGTCGGCGGCGCGGCCGATCAGAATCCGACGAGGATCAGGACCCCGCAGAGGGCGATCGTGGCGCCGGCCAGGAGGTGCGTGCGCCGCTCGAGCCAGGAGAAGTGCGCCTTGCCCAGGCTGAAGGTGAGCAGCAGGACCATGCCCAGCATGGTGGTGATCGTGGTCAGGCTGAAGGCGGTGACGACCGCCACCGCCGTGGCGACGTCACCGGTCGCCGCCGGGTACATCAATTGCGGAATCAGGACCTCGCACGGCCCGAACACGAAGATGGCGAACAGGACCCAGGGCGTGATCGATCCGCCTCCCGCCTTGCTCTCCTCGCCATGGACGTGAACGTGAGAGTGCTGATGGGAGTGGTCGTGGGTGTGAACTTCGCCGTCCGCATGAGCGTGAGCGTGATGATGCTCGGGGCGGCGCGCGGCCCGGCGAATCCCCCAGCAGGCGTAGACGACACCGAAAGCGATCATCAGCCAGGCCGCGATGTCGCCACGCACCGACTCCACCGTCTCGAGATGAAAGATGGCAACACCGGCCGCAATCCCCACCAGCCCCAGGATGATCGACCCTGCGATGTGTCCCACCCCGCAGAGAATCGTGACCACGGCGGTCCTGGTCCAGCTCCAGCCGCGGGCCCGCGAGATCGCCACGAACGGGAGGTAATGGTCCGGCCCCGCGAGCGTGTGGATGAAACCTGTGGCGAGAGCCAGGGCAATCAGGGGATGCGACAGATCCATGTCACCCTCCAGGCCGGTCGGCGAGGCGGGCCGCGCCCGGGAATAACCACCCGCTGACCGCGCGCAGGTCAACCCTCGGTTGCCCGGTAAACGGTCCTCGAAAGAAACCGATTCTTATCGGCACAGGATAAGCATCGGCTTGAGCGTTTCGGGCATCGAATACCACGATTTCATCCAAATGCCGGCCGCCGTCAGATGAGGAATGGTGCAGACTTGCGCGCGGAACGAGGGCTCGCGCCGGGAGGCGGAAGGAGTCCGGAACAGCCAAAAAAGTATGCGAAGCCCTACCAAACGTGGGTGGGTATGCCGATAAGCGATGCGGGGGGGCAAGCGATGCCTCCCTTGCCACACCCGGCCTTCCAGGCGGGATCCGCGAGGCCGGGTCGGGATGAACCCCACCAGTCGGGACACGTGCGGCGGCGAAGCCCGCCGGTTTGGCGCTAGAGTGAGAGCGAGCCTGAAGTCACACCAGGAGGACCATTCGGTGCGCCAGCGTCTGCGAGCAGAGTTCCAGGGAGCGGTTCAGGGGGTTGGCTTCCGTCCGTTCGTCTTCAATGTCGCGGAGAAGCTCGGCCTTGACGGCTGGGTCAGCAACGACAATCAGGGCCTGACGATCGAGGTGGAAGGGACGCGCGAGGATCTGGAGCGTTTCCTGGTTCGGGTCGTGACCGAAAGGCCGGTCTCCGCGGTGATCGCATCGAAAAGCGTGAGCTGGTCCGATCCCCTCGGCTACGAGGGTTTCGAGATCCGGCGGAGCGACTGTCAGGGCGACAGGACCGTTCAGATCGTCCCGGAGCTGGCCACCTGCCCGAGCTGCCTGGAGGAGCTGTTCGATCCGGGCGACCGGCGCCACCGCTACCCCTTCACCAACTGCACGCGATGCGGCCCTCGGTTCAGCATCGTGCTCTCGCTGCCGTACGACCGCCCGCGCACCACGATGGAACGGTTCGAGATGTGCGCCGCATGCGAGGAGGAGTACACCACTCCCAGTGACCGGCGCTTCCACGCCCAGCCGAACGCTTGCCCGGAGTGCGGACCCAGGCTTTCCTTGTGGCAGGCCGGCAGAGAGGAGACTGCCACGGGTGATGAGGCCCTGAAGGAGGCGGTTCTGGCCCTCGAGGAGGGGAAGATCGTCGCCGTCAAGGGGCTTGGCGGCTTCCACCTGATGGTCGATGCGCGAAACGGCGCGGCCGTGCTTCGCCTGAGGGAGAGGAAACCGCGCCGAAAAAAGCCATTCGCCCTCATGGTGAAGGACCTGGAACAGGCGCGTGAGCTGTGCCGGGTCGGTCGCGTGGAAGCGGAGGCACTCACCTCTCCCGAGGCTCCGATCGTGCTCCTCCCGCGTCGCCCGGGAGCGCCTGTCGATGATGAGGTCGCGCCGGGCAAC
>JAZDLC010000162.1:0-12141 GCA_043802345.1 Planctomycetota bacterium
GCCGGCCCTCGCCGCCCCTGACTATGTTGCTCCTCCTCGGCACAACGACCGACGGCCGGTCCCGCGCGATGGGGGAGCCGGCCGCCTGGCCTTGTTCAAGATGTCCGGTCTGAGGTCTAGTGATCTTCGGACGGGTTGAACTGGTTGAAGGTGACCACGCCGACCACCCAGTCGTAGATCTCGTAGAGATCGATCGCGAGCCCCGCGCCAGCGCCGAAGCCGAGCTTCATGCCGACCATGTAATCTCCGGCGGCCTGGTCGAAGTTCATCATGTCTTCCCCGCCGTCATTGATCATGTTCCGGATCCCCAGGATCTCCAGGTCGGCCATGTCGAAGATGCCGACGCGAATCAACTTGGTGAACTGCAGGTGCGCCCCGAAGGGGTAGTCATTCTTGCCCGTTCCCATGTTGGCATCGAAGATGTCGAACAGGTCGAGGACCAGATTGGTCGGCCAGCCCGCCAGGTTGTCGACCATTTCGGAGCCGTCATTGTCGCCCGGCGTGGGCGCAGCGATCGGCGCCATGTTGGTGGCGCAGCCGCAGAGAAGCGAGGCAAGAAGCAACGAACCGGTAAGCTTCATCATTGAGAGAACCCTCCCTTAGGGTATTCATGGTCTTCAGAGCACCAACCGCGATGCGCCCGGAGCGTAGGGCGCCTGAAATGCCGATTCAAAGTAATTCAGCCTCCTGAATGACCGCGAAGGCCATTCTCGAGGGCGAAAGGAGACCGGGACATGCGTCTGACGGCACCCCTGACCCTGGTTCTGCTGGTGGCTGCGTTGACAGGCTGCCTCACCACTTCCTCGCAGGTGCGGGTGGGGAGAGTGCTCCCGGTGGAGGGTGGCGCGGTCGTTTCGGTGGACCCCCTGGCGTCGAGGATCGGGGGGGAAGTGTTGGCCCGGGGAGGCTCCGCGGTGGACGCAGCGGTGGCCACCGCGCTGGCGCTGGCCGTGACCTGGCCGGAGGCGGGGAATCTGGGAGGTGGAGGATTCATGCTGGTCCGCCAGAGCGAAGGCAGCGCCGTCTTCATCGACTATCGCGAGAAGGCGCCGCTCCTCGCCCGGCCCGACATGTTCCTGAACGAGGCAGGGGTCGTCGATCCCGTGAAGGAGCGTCTCGGCTACCTGCCCGTCGGCGTCCCGGGAACCGTGGCCGGCCTGTTCCGGGCGCACCAGGAATTCGGGAGGCTTCCCTGGCGGGAACTGGTGTTGCCAGCGGTGGAACTGGCGGAGGGCGGGTTCGAGATCGGCCCAGCGCTGGAGAAGTCCCTGGCCTCCGCCGCGAAGGAGTTGGCGCGCTGCGAAGAGGCCCGGGCGATCTTCTTCGATGAACAGGGGCAGCCGCTCGCGAAGGGAGCGCTGCTGGTGCAGGCAGATCTCGGGCGGTCCCTGCGGCTGATTGCCGAGCAGGGACGGGACGCTTTCTACGCGGGACCGATTGCCGAGATGGTCGTCAGTGACTCCGGCGAGCGAGGTGGCCTGTTGAGTCGCGAGGACTTCGCGCGATACGAGGCGGTCATGCGCGAACCGCTCAGGGGCAGCTACCGTGGGTTCGAGATCCTCGCCGGTCCGCCACCCACCAGCGGCGGCACGGTGCTCCTCGAGTCGCTGAACCAGCTCGAACAGTTCGATCTCGCCTCCCTGCCGGCCGGGTCGGCGGCTGAACTCCATCTTCTGGCGGAGGCTCAGCGCAGGTCGTTTCTCGATCGGGCGCGATTCCTGGGTGATCCGGACTTCGTGCGAAACCCCCTCGACCGGCTGCTGGACAAGTCGTACGGACGGCTCCTTGGCAGCGGCATCGATCTGACCCGGGCCACTCCCTCCGACACCCTGGCGCTGGATCTGGATGGAACGTTGCCTCCACCGGAGAGCGAGCAGACGACTCACTTCTCGGTGATCGATGCCGACGGCAACGCGGTCTCCAACACCTACACCTTGGAGGAGTCGTGGGGCGCCAGGACCGTGGCCAGAGGGACGGGAATCCTGCTCAACAACCAGATGCATGACTTCAACGTCGACCCCGGGCGCAGCACCCGGAAGGGCCGGATCGGCACCGTGCCGAACACGATCCGCCCCGAAAAGAGGATGCTCTCCTCAATGTGTCCGGTGATCTTGACCCGGCAAGGAAGGCCGTATCTGGTGGCGGGGAGTCCAGGCGGAAGGAGCATCCCTTCGACTGTGCTGCGGGTCGTGACCGGCATGGTTGACCATGCCCTCTCTCCGGCCCATGCCGTGGAGCTCTCCCGGGTCCATCACGGGCTCTATCCGGACCTGTTGTTGATCGAGCAGAGCTCCGGTGCGGAGGTGATGAGCAGGTTGGCCGAGCTCGGTCACACTCTGAAGAAAACCGAACGTCAGGGAGACTGCCACGCCATCGGATGGGATCCGGAAACGGGTGGGTTGCAGGCGGCGGCGGACGATCGACTCAATGGAGGCGCAACCACAACGCGCTGACCACTCACCTCGGGGCGTTGTTTCAGCGCCCAACTCCGCGAAAAAAAACTGGATTGGCACTGCAGAAATGGTTCGTGCCAACCGAGCAGGAACTTCCTATGTTTCTTTATCGGATCCGAGTCGAACCACAACATCTTGGGTTCGAATTTGATTCGAAGCGGCAGGTCCGGGTGGTGGACCTGCGTGGTCCTGAGGCGGAGTCGACCGGGACGAGGTCCCCAACACCCCCACGGGAGGTCAAGATGGCGTCAGCAGTCCAGGCGGCATTGACCAAGGAATGCGAGTGGGAGAGCGAGCCGATCGAGCGGTTGTGGGGGTCCTTTCTGAAGACTCGGTGCCTGGATCTCCGCAACCGTCTGGTGTTGGTCTATCTGCCGCTGGTGCGCGGCGTGGCGGCACGGATCTCTCGGCGACTGCCCCACAACGTGGAGATCGATGACCTGATCAGCGCCGGCGTCTTCGGTCTCGTGAATGCGGTTGAGAACTTCGACCCGGAGCGGGCGGTCAAGTTCGAGACCTACTGCCGCAAGCGGGTCAGCGGCGCGATGCTGGACGAGTTGCGGCGTCAGGACTGGATTCCCCGGGAGGCCAGGGAGAGAACGGGCCAGATGCGCAGGACCGTCGTGCGTCTCCGGGGGACGCTGGAGAGAGATCCGGACGACGCGGAGGTGGCGGCCGCTCTGGGGCAGTCGCTGCGGACGCTGCATGACACGGTGAACGACCTGGCGTTTGCGACGCGCTTGCCGCTCGATCCCCATGTGTCGGAGAGCGGAGACGGGGAAGGACACAGGGCGCGGGTGGAGCCGGTGGACGCCCATCCGGAGCCGCCGGACCAGGTGTTTCACCAGGAATTGCTCAACATTGTCGATGGCCAGCTCTCCCTCAGGGAGCGGACCATCGTCCACAGCTACTACCACGAAGAGCAGACCATGAAGCGGATCGGCAACCGCCTGCGGCTCTCAGAGTCCAGGGTGTGCCAGATGCACATGCACCTGCTCACCCGGCTCAAGGAGCGTCTCTACCAGGAGGTCGCGCCCTGAGTCCAGAAGAGATGGCGGGGATCGCGCTTCCTTGGAAGAGGACGCGCGGTTTCCGGGGAGGGTCGCCGCCAGCGTTTGCTGGCGGCGACCTCTTTTTCCGCCAGCCTGTCAGGGAAGAACGTGACGCCGTCAGCCGAAGAGCCCCTCGATCCGATTGGCGGAGTAGCCGTCCCGGATCGACTCCAGGAGCGGCTGCCTGCGGTTCGCCGCCAGATTCAGGATGTCCAGCGTCTGGTCGTTCGCCAGGGCCACGTACCGTGTCTCGTCCCCGCACGACAGGTAGAGATCCTGGCGATGCGCCAGGTTCACCAGGGCGGCGCCACGCGTGAAAGCCAGGTTCTGAGCATATTCGTGGTGGCACGCGGAGACAGCGACGATCTCCTGGGGGAGGTTCCACCGCGAGGTCAGCTTCTCCCCGACCTGTTCGTGGTAGCGGTCGAGCACAGCGCCCACGAAGGGAGTCCGGAACTGGAAACTCGATGGCGCCTCCTTGCGCAGGATGCTCAGCAGCGGGATCTTGCCGATGTCGTGAAGCAGGCCGAGCGTGTAGGTCTGTTCCGGATCCATGCCGAGCGAAGACGCCAGCGAACGACTGGTGGCGGCCACCGAGCAGGCTTGCCGCCAGATCTCTTCCGCGATCTGCGTCAGGCCCCGGCCGCGAAAAATGACGCTTTTCACGGATTGGGAATAGAGCATCGAGCGAAGGCCGCGCATTCCGATCCGCAGGATCGCGCCCCTCACGTTGTCGACCTGGCGGGTGCCGCCATACATCACCGAGTTGGCGACCTTCAGCATGGAGGCGGTGAGGACCATGTCGGCGGAGACCAGGGTCTCTACCTTGTCCACGTCTGACTCCGGGTCGGCGATCAGGTCGAGCAGCGTCATGTGAGTGGACGGGATATGAGGCAGTTCGTATTTGCCCTCCTCCACCCTCGCCTCGGTCCGCTTCAGAAGCTCCTGTTCGTCGAACTTGAACTCGACCCTTGACCGGTCGAAGCGGTCGATATTGCCCACTCCCGCCAGTGGCTCGGGGAACCCCTTCTGCTCCGGCTCGCTGGCCGGCGGTTCCGGAACCGGCGCGGACTTGACGGCCGCGGGGGCGCTTTTCTTGGAGAACCAGCTCGGCACCATTCTTCGCTCCTCAGGTGATCGACACGGGTCGTCTTCTCTATCGGAAAGAACCGGCTCGAGCCCAAGCCGGACCGGGGGTTTTCTGGCCCCGGGTTTGTGCGGCAGTAGGGGGGCGAGGATGGTAGGATCCTGGCTTGCAACGACCTGATATCGCATAAGGAGAACCGACATGCCCCCCCTCTCCAAGCGCACCCAGTCGCTCGGTACCGAAAACGCCTTTGTGGTTCTGGCTGAGGTCAATCAGCTCATTGGCGAGGGCCGGGACGTCAAATCGTTCTGCATCGGACAGCCGGACTTCCTGCCCCCCGACAACGCCAGGGTCGCGGCGATCAATGCCATCTGTCAGGGGAAGACCGGCTACACCCCGTCCGCCGGTATCTCCGAGCTGCGCGCCGCGGTGGCGGCGGAGTTCACCAAGACTCGGGGCGTGGACGTGAAGCCGGACCATGTCGTGATCGGATGCGGGGCGAAGCCGTTCATCAGCCACACGATCCACACGGTGACCGACTACGGCGAGGGACACGAGGTCCTGTATCCGAATCCGGGCTTCCCGATCTACTCGTCCATGATCAAGGCGGCGGGCGCGGTGCCGGTGCCGCTGGAACTGTACGAGCGGAACGACTTCGCCTTCGACCTGGAACACCTCGAAGCCAAGATCAGTGACCGCACCAGGCTGCTGATCCTCTGCTCGCCGCACAACCCCACCGGCGGCGTGCTGTCGAAGGAGACGATGGCGGGAATCGCGGACATCATCCGGCCGCACAAGCAGATCTGGGTCTACAGCGACGAGCCGTACTCCAAGCTGGTCTATGATGCGCCCCTGGCCACGATTGAGGCGGAACCTGGCATGCTGGAGCGTACCGTGATCGTGGACAGCGCGTCGAAGACGTACGCCATGCCCGGCATGCGTCTCGGGTATGCCGCGAACGCGGAGCTGGCACCTCACTTCACGCGCTGGAACACCAACACCGATTCGTGTCCGCCATCGCCCAGCCAGTACGCGGTGCTGGCCGCCTTGACCGGCTCGCAGAAGTGCGTGGAGATCATGCGTGCATCGTTCCTGGAACGCCGCAACCTGATCGTCAAGCTGCTGAACGACATGCCGGGGGTGACCTGCAAGACTCCTGGCGGAGCCTTCTATGTCTGGCCGAACGTGACCGGGGCATGTGAACGGACGGGAGTGAAGGACTCGGAGGAACTGCGGAAGTTGCTGCTGCATGAGGCGGGAGTGGCGGTGCTGGCCGACATCCACTTCGGCCCGCGAATCAAGGGGGAGGGGCAGCACCTGCGCTTCTCCTACGCCACCGCCAAGGACGACATCATCGAGGGGTGCAAGCGGATGGCCGAGCTGCTGAAGCAGCGGGAGAAGACGACCATGGGAGCGAAAGGGAGTTCAAGGACTGGCTGATCGCGACCAGTTGCTGGAGCATTTCCGGGCGCCCCGGAACGTGGGCCGGGTCGACCGCCCGAGCGGCACGGGCCGGGCGGAGAATCAGGCCTGTGGGGACCAGGTCGACCTCTCGGTCCGGCTCGTCTCGGGGCGGATCGAGGAGGCCCGGTTCCTGTGTCAGGGTTGCAGCGCGGCGATCGGGGCCGCCTCCTACCTGACCGAGATCCTCCGGGGGCAAAGCCTGGCGCGGGCGCTCGCGCTCGACGCGGATCAGCTGCTCCAGAAGCTCGGGGAGACCCGATCGGCGCGGCGCCACGGGATGGTTCTGGCGGTGCGGGCCGCGCGGCGAGCTCTCAAGGAGGCCGGCGCGGGCATCTAGTCCGGCCTTCTCGCCACCGAGACGCGCCTGACCCGGTTCCGCGTGGGATCGTTCCAACGTCTCCCCTTGCCGATCGTCCATGGGGGTGACGATGGCCCGCCGAAACTGGAACGTGTTTCAGTGCGACGACCCTTACAATCAATGCTGATGCCGCGCGAGAAACCAAAGAAGAGAGATTTGCGGGCCTTTCTCCGGGATTCCCTGCTCGGTGGCGGCCAGCATGCCCACGAGATCGATCGGCTGCTGAAGGTGCTCGACATCAACCGTGCCATGGTCCAGGAGCGTCAGCCGCGGAAGCTGCTGGCCATGATCCTGGATGCGGTGATCGATCTGACCAATGCGGAGAGGGGCTTTCTCATCCTGCGGGGAGAGAAGGGGCACGGGCAGGTGGAGGTGGCCCGCAATCTGGACCGTGAGGCGGTCCGTTCGCCGGAGTTCAAGATCAGTCACACCATCGCCGAGCGGGTGATGGAAACCGGCGAGGTGGTGCTGTCCGACTCGGCATCGGATGATCCCGACTTCGGGAAATTCGCCTCCGTGGCGGGCATGCAGTTGCGGTCCATTCTCTGTGCGCCCCTTCGCAACCGCGGGGAGACCAAGGGGTGCGTCTATATCGACCATCGTTTCCGCACCGGGTCGTTCACGCAGACCGACCGGCAGTTGCTGGAGCTGTTCGCGGACCAGGCCACGGTGGCGGTGGAGAACGCGCGTCTCCACGCGGAGAACGAGGCCCAGCGGGGACGGCTGGAGGAGTTGAACCAGAAGCTCGAGGAGCGAGTCAAGACCCAGGAGATCGAGCTGAAGGACGCTCGGGACAGGCTCAAGCGGTCCGTGCTGCCGCCGCCGAAGTACGACTACTCGGAGATCATCGGATCCTCTCGCGCCATCCGGGAGGTGTTTCGCCTGATGGACATCGTCACCGACACCGACTATCCGGTGTTGATCCTTGGCGAGAGCGGGACCGGCAAGGAGTTGGTGGCCCGGGCGATCGTGCGGCATGGGCGCAGGGCGGAGAAGCCGTTTCTCTCCGAGAACTGCGCCGCGCTGGCGGAATCGCTGCTCGAATCGGAGCTGTTCGGGTACCTGAAGGGCGCGTTCACCGGGGCCAACGAGGACCGGATCGGCCTGTTCGAGCAGGCTGACGGCGGCACCCTCTTCCTGGACGAGATCGGCGACATGACCATGCCGCTCCAGCGCAAGCTGCTGCGAGTGCTGCAGGAAGGGGAGTTCCGCAAGGTGGGAGCGACCCGGCCCACCACGGTCGATGTGCGGATCATCGCAGCCACCAACGCCGACCTGGCCTCGCTGGCCCGGGACGGCGTCTTCCGGGAGGACCTGTTCTACAGGATGAAGGTGATGACGATCTCCTTGCCGCCGCTCAGGGAGAGGCGGGAGGACGTGCCTCTTCTGGTGGAGCACCTGCTTTCCCGCATCGCCGAGGAGACCGGCGAGGATCAGCGCAAGGTGACCCCTTCCGCCCTGAAGGCCCTGGTCGCATACGACTGGCCGGGCAACGTTCGCGAGTTGGAGAATGAGCTGCGCAGGATGACGGCCCTGGCTGCCGACGGCACCATCGAATCGCATCTGGTGGCATCCCTGGGCGAACAGGACCTGCACCGTCGCGGCAGCCGATTCTCTTTCGCCGGGAGGACCATGGAGGAGATCGAGAAGGCCGCGATCCTGGAGGCTATTGAGCGTTGCAGCGGCAAGCGTTCGGACGCGGCCCGGATGCTCGGCATGCCGAGACGGACCTTTTACAACCGGCTGCAGAAATACGGGATCCTCTGAATCTCATGCCTCGGGCGACCTGCTTCTTCTTCCTCGCGCTGCTGGCTGTGGGCTCGCACGGATTTTGTGGGCCCGGGACGGCGGACTCAGCCCGGCTCGTCTCCCGCGATTCGAAGATGTTCCTCTGGACGGACGATCGCGCAGCCCTTCTCCGCCGGTTCCGCCGGGTCGACGCGTTCCAGGCGATCAGGGACGTCATTCCCTCCAGTCTGGAGGCGGACCTGGTCGGAGCCGGCGCCGGCCTCTCCATCTTCCTGACGCCGGAGATTCTCCGCGCCATCCCCGATCTCCTCTCGAGGGGGCAGGGAGAGTTGGCTCTCTCCGTGGAGGGGTATGTGCTGTCCCAGGGGCAGCCGTGCCCGGACATCCTGGTGGTCGCGGGCGCCGACGGCTTCGAAGGGGTCGTGGAAGAGATTTCGTCGCTGGCTGCGATTCCCCCCACGGAAGGAGCGGAGCTGGCTCTTTCTCGGTTGCCGTTCCGACTGAATGCGGGCAGTCCGGTCAAGATGCATGTCCACCGGGGTGTGACCATCGTTCAGTTCGTGACAGCGGGGGGGCATTCCCTGGCCCTGGCCGAGAGCGCGGGCATGCTGTACGGGGCCAGATCGTACCAGCGCGTGGAGATGGCTCTGGATCGGTCGTTGCGCCGGCCGATCGGATCGCTTGCCGACAGCGTCAGATTCCAGCACGCGGTGAAGCGTCTGGCGCCGGAGGCGGGGTCTCTTTGTTGTTATGCCGACCTGCGGCGGCTGCGTGATCAGCGCACCGTGCACCTGCTGCCGCAGGGGATCGGTCGCGATCTGTTGGTGGATGGGTTGAACGGGTTCGACGGTGTCGGGGCCACTCTTCGCGGCCACGGTGGCTACCTGGAACTGAGGGCCTTCCTCGAACGGGCGTCTGGCTCCCTTGAGATCGTCCCTCTCTTGTGCGGCACGAACTCCGTTTCGCACGCTCTCCCTCTGCTGCCGGCCGCCTGTGTGGTCAGCCTCACTTTTCGGGACGGCGGCGACCGGGCGGGCGGCATGCTGGCCTCTCTCAACAGATTCCTGGGAGGAATCTGGTCACCGGAGGTGCTGGAGGATTACCTGCGCGCTCTCGCCGGTGAGGAGGTCGCCGCCCGGATCGCATCGAAACTGGGCGCCGAGCTGACCCTGACGATTCCCACCGGGCCGAAGAACGGCGAGTTCTTCCCGCGCGCCGTGTTCATGATGGAAAGCAGCGATCCTCGCGGGCTCGAGGATCTCCTGAACGGTGTTGTCCGCAGATCTTCCCCGGCCTCCGTCCGGCGGCTCGATCTGGGGGGAGATGCGATCTTCCAGGTCACGTTGCCCCGAAACGGGTACTTCACCGAGTTGGTGCTCACGGTTCGGGATGGCTTCCTGATCGGATCGACCAGGGTCATGCACCTGCGGGAGTTCCTGGGAGCTCGCAAGGCAGGAGATTCCGGCCTGACCGGGGCGGAATCGTACCAGCGTCCATTCGACCTCCTCGACCACCCCGCCTCCATGCCGGTTTCGGGATTGCTCTTTATCGACAGCTCCACGGCGGCCGTGGGCGCTGGCAACTGGCTGCCGGCCTGCCTCAGGATCAACCCCAACTTCTCGCGCAACCCCGAAGCGGTCAGAACCCTGACCCATCTGGTGACGGCGCTGGCCGACCCCGATCTCGCCGGTTCCTTCTCGGGAATCCTGGTCAGCTCCCAGTCGAGCACTGATGGAGTGCTGATCGAGGGCGTGGGGCCCTGATACGGGATTCATCTACCACGAAGAGCACGAAGAGCACGAAGCGCTACTCCTTCTTCCCCTCCCCGGCGTCGCCAACGCCCACCGTATCGAGCGCCTTGCGGTAGACGGCATTGGCGTCGACGATCGGGTAGTACTGGCGGATGGTCTTGACGACGCTCTCCAGCTTCTCGCGCTCCCCCGTGTTGTAGTAGACCTCCAGGGCGATGAGGAGGGTCTTCGGGTTGGTGGGAGCGACCTCGAGCGCCTGCTCGATGTGACGCCTCGCCAGGTCGTTCTGCGTCCCTGACTCGAGGTAGAACTGCGCCAGGCGGTTGTTCGGCTCGGCCAGCCGCGGATTCCGGGTCAGTACCTCTTCGTAGATCGGAGCGGCCAGAGCGCGCTGGTCGTCGGACCAGCGCAAGCCCGCCTGGGCCAGCAGCACCTCGATCTCCTGGCCATCGGTCGGGTCCTGTTCAGCCGGCTCCTCGGTACTGTCCCAGAGGGCGAGGGCGCTCGCTGCCTTGGAGAGCGTCTCCCGGTCGACCGTGATCTGCTTGCTGGCCCAGTTCACGCCCTGGGCGCCGAGAACGGTCCACCACGGCGCGACATCAGCGACATTCGGAGCGAGTTCCGTGCTCGTGTCGCCTGGTTGATCCGGCTCGGGACGTTCCACATGTCGGAGCGTGAACGCCTGCACGTTCGAGCGGTTGATCTTGAGAGCCTCGTCGTAGCAGAGATTGGCCTCCTCCCTGAGCCCCTGCTCCTCCAGGAGCAGACCCCGGATGACCAGCGCGGTATCCGCCAGGCCGTCCTTGTTCTCGGGATCGAGGTCGTTCAGCTTCGCCAGAAACCGGTAGGCGAAGTTGATGAAGCTGTCCCTGGCGGCCTACTCTTCCGCCTTCGCGTCGAGGGCCATCTCCAGCAAGGTCCTGGAGACTTCCAGCAGGAGATTGGTGTCGTCGGGACTGACCTGGAGCATCGTCTGCAGGTCGGTCAGCGCGGGGGGTTTATCCTCCCCCGAGCCCCACCGCAGCTTGCTGATGTTGCGCCACATGCGGGCCCGGACGTTGTCGGAATCGAGTTCCAGGGCGCGGCCGAAGTCCAGGAGGGCCGACTCGTGCTCCTCGTTGGTGTAGAACGCCTTGCCGCGATCGACGTACGCGGTGGCGACCCTCGGTAGAAGGAAGATCGCCTGGTCGTACTTCTGCATCGCGACCGTTCTTTCGCCCTTGCGCAGGTGCTCCAGTCCTTCCAGCAGCAGTTGGCTGTACTGGGCCTGGCTGGCGCTCTTCTTGTCGGCCTGCCCCGCTCGAGTGGCGAAGTACACGAGCACCACCGCCAGGGCGAGCAGTGCGCCGAGCGTGGTGATGGTCCGGTGCTTGACGGCCTTCTTGATCAGGCGGGTGTGAAGAGCAGTGCGTCTGGCCTGGATCGGGTCGCCATTCAGGAAGCGCTCCAGGTCCAGGGCGAGTTCGATGGCGGTCTGGTAGCGGCGGCCCGCCTCCTTCTCGATCGCCTTGTGGCAGATCGTTTCCAGCGCCTTCGGCACCTCCGGGCGCACCTTCCGCACCCGCCGGGGCTCGTGATACTCGATCTTGTTCAGGATCTCTTGAGTCGACTCCGCCTCGAAGGGAGTCGTCCCGGTCAGCATCTCGTAGAAGGTGACTCCCAGAGAGTAGATGTCGGTGCGGCGGTCAATATGCTCCCGGTCGCCGCGAACCTGTTCGGGGCTCATGTAGATCGGCGTCCCCACCAGGGCGCCGGACGCGGTGAGGGTCGCCGCCTTCTCCGGCCGCGCCAGCCCGAAGTCGGTGAGAACCGGGCGGTCCTTGTAGCTGAGGATGATGTTCGCCGGCTTGACATCCCGGTGGATGATCGAGTGTTCGTGGGCAAAAAACAGCGCGCGGGCGGACTGCGCGGTGATCTCGGCGCTCTCGGTGGGGGAGAGCTTCCGCTCTTTCAGGACTTCATCGAGGGGCGAGCCCTCGATGAACTGCATGGCGTAGTAGTAGACGCCGTCCTGCTCGCCGGTGGTGTAGATCCGGACGATGTTCTCGTGGTCCAGCTTCGCCACCGACTGGGCCTCTCTCATGAACCGCTTGATGACGGTTTCGGTCACGGAGAGGCTGGGAGGGAGTACCTTGAGCGCCACGACCCGGTCCAGCCCGTCGTGACGGGCCTCGAACACGATCCCCATGGAGCCGTGTCCGATCTCCCGGATGATCCGGTACTCTCC
>JAZDLC010000163.1:0-10254 GCA_043802345.1 Planctomycetota bacterium
CGGTCTGCTATTCCTCCGGATATCACGTTCCTGACTGGGTCGAGGAGAGGGTGGAAACGCGCAAGGGGTCCATGGACTCGCTGACGATCCAGAGTCGGGCGTTCGAGGACGAACGCGCGGTGCGGGTCTACCTGCCTTCACGGTTCCGGAGACGCGCCCGCTACCCCCTGCTGGTCGTTCACGACGGCGACGACTACCTGATGTTCTCGCGGATGATGACGGTGCTCGACAACCTGACTCACAGGTTGGAGATCCCGTCCATGATCGTCGCGATGACCAACCCGCGCGACCGGCTGGTCGAGTACGCGGACTGCGAGCGGCACGCCAGGCACCTGGTCGAGGAGATCGTGCCGGCCATGGAACAGCACTTCCCGCTGGTGGGGACGCCCGCCTCCCGAGGGCTGATGGGAGCCAGCTTCGGAGCGGTCGCTTCTCTCTCCGCCGCATGGCGCTACCCCGGTTTCTTCGGAAAACTACTGCTCCAGTCCGGATCGTTCGGATTCACCGACATCGGCGAACATCACCGGGGGCCCGCCTTTGATCCGGTGGTGCGCTTCGTGAACGCATTCCGGACCAGGCCCGGCCGGCCCGCGGACCGGATCTTCGTGAGCTGCGGCATCTACGAGTCACTGATCTACGAGAACCGCTCCCTGGTGCCGTTGCTCCAGGCGACCGGCATGAACGTGCGCTACGTGGAAGCCAGGGACGGACACTGCTGGGAGAACTGGAGGGACCGGATGCGGGAGGGGCTTTCGTGGCTCTTTCCGGGCCCTCTGTGGATGGTGTATGAATAGGGGGATGATGGGCAGGGAGCCCGTCCGGTCCGCGCTCGCGGCAAACGGCATGTCAGGAGGCTCCGCTTGGGATCGATCACGCGCAAGATAGGGCTGTCGCTGGGAGCCGACATCTGCTGGCCGATCTGCTTCGAGGAGATCATCCGCCGGCTCGACCTCAGGATTCCGATCGAAGGCAACGAAATCCGTATCGAGGTCGAGCGGGTCACCATCGAACCGTTCGACCTGCGGGCGCCCTGCTCCTACAGCGTCGTTCTGGACCGCCTGACCCTCTGGTACCACACCAGCAGGGAATGAATCAAGAAGGCGATCCTGATGGACGGGCTGTACGTCTTCAACAACCCCTGGTCGCTCCAGTCGATGGAGAAGCAGACCACCTACTGCGCCATGCCGCGGCTGGGGCTGTGCCGGTGCCGGACACCTGGATGGTGCCGCCCAAGGAGTATGCGCAGCTTCCCGACCTGCAGCCGACTCTGCGGCAGTACGCCAGGATGTTCGACCTGGGCGAGGTCGGCCGCAAGCTCGGCTACCCGATATTCATGAAGCCGTACGACGGCGGCGCCTGGAGGGGAGTCAGCCGGATCAAAACCGAGGAGGCGCTGCGGGCGGCGTACGAACAGAGCGGCAAGATGCTCATGCATCTGCAGCAGGCCGTCGAGAACTACGACATCTTCGTCCGCTGCATCGGCATCGGGCCCCAGGTCCGCTGCGTCAACTACGACCCCACCGCCCCACTGCACGACCGGTACCGCACCGGCGTCGATTTCCTTCCGGCCGACGAGCAGATCGCGATGCGCAACATGACGCTGACCATCAACTCCTTCTTCGGCTGAAATTTCAACTCCTGCGAGGCGCTCCGGCGGGACGGCATCTTCCACCCGATCGACTTCGCCAACGCCTGTCCCGACTCGCAGGTCACAAGCCTGCACTATCACTTCCCCTGGCTCGTAATGTCGATGATCCGCTGGGCCGTCTCCTGCGCCGCGACCCAGAGGAAGTTCAGGAAGAACCTCGACTGGGCCCCTTACTACGAGATCGCCGACCGAGGCCTCCCCCTCGCCGAGCGACTGGAGGAATTCGGCAAGCTCGCCGACCGACATTTCGACACCGCCGGATTCGACGAGTTCTGCGCAAAGCACCTCCCCCACCTTCCCGAAGTCGCCGGTGACTACTTCGCCTCGGCCGCCGCCAGGGACCCCGTCCGCAAGAAGGTCCGAGCCCTTTACCCGGAGCACGAGGGCGACAAGTTCACCGACCTCTTCCTCGAACGCATCCACGCCTGGAAAAGGGCGGAGCTCCGGTAGCAGAACTTTGAATCTCGGGGAGGCCACCTACCTCTGCTCCGACCTCACCAGCAGCTCGAGTACCTTCCAGACGTTCTCCGCCACGATCTTCTGGCCGTCGGGATTCGGGTGGATGCCGTCCGGGAGATTCAGCTCCGGGTCGCCCGCCACTCCTTCGAGGAGGAAGGGAATGAGGGAAAGATCCAGCTCCTCGGCAAGCTCGGGGAAGATCTGGCGGAAGGCGTCGGTGAACTGTTGTCCCATGTTGGGAGGGGCCTGCATGCCGGCCAGCAGGATGCGCACATCGGGAAACCGCTTGCGGGCCGCCTCGACGATCGCCTTGAGATTCGACCGGGTGGTCTCGACCGGGATGCCGCGGAGGCCGTCGTTCGCGCCGAGGGCCAGGACCATGACTGAAGGCTCGCGGCGCAGCAGCCAGTCGAGGCGGCGGAGCCCGCCCGCCGTGGTGTCGCCACTCACCCCGGCGTTGACCACCTGGTACGCGAGCCCGGCCTCCTCGATCTTCCGCTCGATCACGCTCGGGTACGATTCGTCCGGCGAAAGACCGTAGCCGAAGGTCAGGGAGTCTCCCAGGAACAGCACCACCGGCCCCGTAGCCTCCGGCCCGGCATCCTTCACGACACGCTCCCTGACAACCGGCTCAACCCGTTCCTCGCCACACCCAGGGAGCATCACCAGAAGGCAGACTCCCAGCAGAATGGACCTTGCCGCTGGCTGTTGATTCGTGGCCACTGCATACTCCCGCAGCCGTTTCTCGTATACCTGGGCCAGAGTAGCAGACCGGCCGCGCGGCGCTCGTCCCGTCTCGCTACAACTCTCTGTTGACCGCTCCTTGGAATCAGGGGCTTGATTCTCGTTACGAGCCCCTACGCTGACACCCGTGATTGAAATGAACCAAGCAGGAACTCCCGGTTTCCTGGCCGTCGACCGGCTGACCCGAACCTACCCCAGCGGCGACCGGACGCTGTCGGTGCTCTCGGACGTATCCCTTTCCCTGGAGCGCGGATCGACCTGCGCCGTCGTCGGCCCTTCCGGCAGCGGGAAGTCGACCCTGCTGGGGCTGTGCGCCGGCCTGGACCGCCCCTCTTCCGGCACGGTCAACCTCTGCGGACACGATCTCTCCGGGCTGAGCGAGGACCAGCTCGCCGACCTGCGGGGAAGGGAAGTCGGATTCGTCTTCCAGAGTTTCCGCCTGATTCCGACCCTGACCGCGCTGGAGAACGTGATGGTCCCGGCGGAACTCCAGGGGCGCGATGACGCCGCCGGGTCCGCCCACGAATTGCTGGCGCGGGTCGGCCTCGACGCACGCGGCGGGCACTACCCCGGCCAGCTCTCCGGGGGGGAGCAGCAACGCGTCGCGATCGCCCGGGCCTTCTGCAATCGCCCCTCGATCCTGTTCGCGGACGAGCCGACCGGGAATCTCGACGGAGGCACCAGCCACGCCGTGGTCGACCTGCTCTTCGATCTCAACCGCGACGCCGGCACCACCCTGATCCTGGTGACTCATGACCATGAGCTGGCGGAGCGCGCCGGCCGGACCATCCATCTGAAAGATGGCAGGGTCCAGTCCGACACTCGGGACATGAATGGCCGTCAGGACTGAGCATGCGCTGGCTGCTCGCAATCTTCCACCCCTGGACCCTGCGCATGGCCTGGAGGGAGAGCCGCCGCGCCAGAACCAGGCTGCTCCTCTGTGTCTCCTCCATGACCATGGGGGTGGCCGCGCTGGTCGCGATCACTTCGTTCGGAGAGAACCTGCGCGAGGCGGTCGACGCCCAGGCCAGAACGCTGCTGGGCGCCGACCTCAGAATCAGCAGCCGAACCCCTCTCACGGAAGAGGTGGAGCAGCATCTGCAGCGGTTGCTGATCGAGGAGCATGGCGGCGCCGAATCGCGCCAGGTCTCGTTCTCGTCCATGGCCCTCTTCCCGGAAACGGGGGCAACCCGCCTGGTCAGGGTGCGGGCCATCTCCGGCGAGTACCCGTTCTACGGAGAGATCTCCACCGACCCGGAAGAAGCCGGGAAGAGGTTTCCCGCCGAACAGAAGGCACTGGTCGAGCCCGCCCTGCTGGCCCAGTTCACGGCCAGGACGGGCGATGTCATTCGTATCGGCGCGCTCGACTACGAGATCGCCGGGGCGCTCAGGAAGATCCCGGGCGAGTCGGCCGCCTCCGCCCTGTTCGGCCCCACAGTCTATCTGCCGCTCGACCAGCTCGACCCGAACCTGCTGGTCCGGGGGAGCCGGGTCGACAGGTCGATCTACTACCGCTTCGGCCAATCAGTGGACGCGGACCTGCTGAAGGAAGATCTGGAGGAATTCGCCGACGCGAACCGCCTGCACGTCAGCACGGTGCGGTCTTCGCAGGATCGCCTGGACCGGACGCTGGAGAACCTCTACGGCTTCCTCAATCTGGTCGGATTCTTCGCGCTGCTGCTCGGCGCGCTCGGAGTGGGGAGCGGGATCAACGTCTACGTGCGCCAGAAGACCGACACCGTCGCGACGCTGAGGTGCCTGGGAGCCAAGGCCCATGAGGCATTCGCCGTTTATCTCGCGTCCGCCCTCGCGCTCGGCGCCATCGGGGCGCTCGCCGGCGCGGCCATCGGCTTGATGGTCCAACGACTCCTGCCGCCGATCCTCGCCAATCTCTTGCCGCTCGAGATCGATGTCAGCCTGTCGCCCCTTGCGGCCCTGACCGGCCTGGCGGTCGGCCTCTCGGTCGCCCTGGCCTTCACCCTGCTCCCGCTGCTCCCGCTGAGGAATATCTCACCTCTGCGGGCGCTGCGCTCGTCGTTGGAATCGGCGCCAACGAGAGACCTCGCCCGGTACGCGGTCATGTTCTTGATTGCCTGCCTCGTGTTCGGCTTCGCCTGGACCCAGAGCGGCAAGGCGCTGGCGGCTCTCGTCTACACCGGCGGCATCGGCGTGACGTTCCTCGGCCTGGCGGTCTGCGCCCGGCTGCTCAGATACCTGGCGCGCCACAGGATTCCGATCCGACTGCCGTTCGAATGGCGCCAAGGCGTGGCCAATCTGTACCGCCCCGGCAACCAGACCCTGCTGCTGATGGTCAGCATCGGCTTCGGCGCGTTCCTGATCCTGACGCTCTACCAGACCCGGACCATACTACTCGGCGAACTCGACTCCGTCAGCCGCGGTGAGCAGCCGAATGTACTCCTGTTCGACATCCAGGACGACCAGCTCGAGCCAATCAAGCAGCACCTGGCGGCACGAGGACTGCCGGTCCTGGAATCGGTCCCGATCGTCACCATGCTGCTCCAGGAGGTCAAGGGACGCGCCGTGTCGGAGATCCGGGAGGATGCCCGGGACCGGAGGTCCAACTGGGCGCTCAACCGGGAATACCGCTCCAGCTACCGGGAAGAGCTTGCGGACGCCGAGACCTTGCTGAGCGGCGAATGGGTCGGCAGGGCCGCCCCAGGTCAGGGACCGATCCCGGTCTCGCTGGAACAGCGGATCGCCGATGAGCTCGGAGTGAATCTGGGGGACGAGCTGGTCTGGGATGTGCAGGGAGTCTCCGTCCGGACTGTGGTCGGTTCGATCCGGGAGGTCGACTGGCGGCAGATGCGCCCCAACTTCTTCGCCCTCTTTCCGCTGGGAGTGCTCGAGCAGGCCCCCAAGTTCCACGTGCTGGTCACCCGCACCTCCACCGCCGAGCAGATCGGAGACCTGCAGCGCTCCACGGTCGAGCAGTTCTCGAACGTCTCGATCGTCGACGTCTCCCTGATCCTGAGCGTGGCCCAGGATCTGATCGACCGCGTCTCCCTGGTCATCCGCTTCATGTCGATGTTCAGCATTCTCACCGGCCTGCTGGTGCTGATCTCCACGGTTCTTACGAGCCGCTTCCAGCGTCTCGAGGAGGGCGTCCTGCTGCGCACCCTCGGCGCGAGGAAGCGCACGGTGTTCAGGATCATGACCGTTGAGTACCTTCTGCTCGGTTCCCTGGCGGCGCTCACCGGCCTGCTGCTCTCCATTCTGGCGACCTGGGGACTGGCCGTGTTCTGGTTCGAGGTTCCGTTCCGGCTGGCGACCATGGAGATGGTCATCTGCCTCGCGCTGATCACCGGCCTGACGGTGCTGGTAGGGCGGCTGGGAAGCCTGGGGGTCCACGACCGGCCGCCTCTCGAGTGCTTGCGGGATGTGCTGCGGATTGACGCTTGATCCTGCCAGGACAGAGACGTACTCGTACTCAGCGAAGCGGTACTCGTACTCGTTTTCAGGCTCGATAGGACGCGTCAGCTTGGTCGGTCAGGTATGATCGACATCGACTGCGGATTCGAGTACGAGTACGACGTGACCCCCACGAACCGGAGAACCGACATGGCAGGGAACCCTCTCGCACGGCTGGCCGACCTGGGTCAGAGCGTCTGGTACGACTTCATTCGCCGGGATCTCATCGCCTCCGGAACGCTGGCGAAATACATCGAGCAGGATCGGCTGGCCGGGATGACCTCGAATCCCACCATCTTCCAGCAGGCGATCGCCGGCAGCGACCTGTACGACGAGGAGATTCGCTCCGCACCCAGGGAACTGGCCCCAAAGGCCCTGTTCGAGAGCCTGGCGATCAAGGAGATCCGGGCGGCCGCGGACCTGTTCCGGCCCGTCTACGATCACACCGGCGGCAAGGACGGACATGTCTCGTTGGAGGTTGCGCCGAGCCTCGCCCACGACACCGCCGCGACCGTCTCGGAAGCCCGCCGCCTCTTCCAGGCCTGCGACCGGCCGAACGTGATGATCAAGATCCCGGGCACCCGGGAAGGCCTCCCGGCCATCGAGACCTGCCTGGCCGAGGGGATCAACATCAACGTGACGCTGCTCTTCAGCGAGGAGCGGTATATCGATGTCATGGAGGTCTGGCTGAGAGCCATGGAGCAACGGGCCGATCACGGCCTTCCGGTGGACAGGGTGGCTTCGGTCGCGAGCTTCTTCGTCAGCCGGTCGGACGGGAAGGTGGACAAGGCAATCGACGTCCGGCTGAAGAAGCTCAAGTCCGCCGCGGATCGCTCGAGGCTCTCCGCGCAGAAGTCGAAGCTGGGGATCGCGAACGCGCGCATGGCGTACCAGGCCTGGATCCGAACGATCCGCGACACTCCCCGGTACCACCGCCTGCGGGAAGAAGGCGCCGCGGCTCAACGCCCCCTCTGGGCGTCCACCTCCACCAAGAACCCCTCGCTCCCGGACATCTACTATATCGAGGCCCTCGCCGGACCGGACACGGTCAACACCGTCCCCCCCCACACCTACGAGGCGTACCGGGACCACGGAGAGCCGGAGGCCCGGGTGGAACATGACCTGGAAGAGGCTCAGGCGGCCTTTGTCACCCTCGAGGAGTTCGGCATCGACTTCGCCGCCATCAGCTCCGACCTGGAAAAAGAAGGAGTCGCCGGCTTCGCGGAATCGTTCGAGACTCTGCTGGAGTCGATCACTACCAAGCGAGAGCAGATCGACCGGCCGGCGTAGCAGGCAGTTCGGTTGGCCGGCGCTGATCCTGAACGGCCCGAATGATCCGGGCCGTGCGGCGTAGAGCATACCCGACGATCACTTTCTCCTTTCGGAGGCCGGTTCTTGACACCACAGGACACGCTGCTCGAGGTCGAGCGGCTCAGCTACTCCTTCAACGGGCAGAAGGCCGTGGACGATATCTCCCTGTCGATCCGGAAGGGCGAGATCTTCGGCCTGCTCGGGCCGAATGGGGCTGGCAAGACCACCACCATCTCATGCATCGCCGGGCTGCGCCAGTCCGCCTCGGGGGAAATGCGCTTCGCGGGATCACCGTTCGCCCCCGCCAGCCGCGCCAGCCATCGCGGCCGGCTGGGAGTCGTGCCTCAGGAGTTGGCGCTCTACGACTCGCTCACCGCCCGCGAAAACCTGCGCTTCTTCGCCAGCGTGTCGGGCCTCGGCAAGCAGGCCGCCGATCTGGAGGCGCAACGCTCCCTGGAACTGGGCGGCCTGTCCGATCGGGCCGATGATCGGGTCAGCACCTACTCCGGCGGCATGAAGCGCCGGCTCAATCTGGTCGTCGGCTGCCTGAACAACCCCGACCTGATCATCCTGGATGAGCCGACCGTGGGCGTCGATCCCCAGTCCCGCAATCACATCTTCGACGCCCTGGAGAAGCTCAGCGAGGACGGCCACACCCTCCTCTACACGACTCATTACATGGAGGAAGCGGAGCGGCTGTGCAGTCGGATCGCCATCATGGACCGGGGACGGATCGTCGCCATCGGCTCCGCCGATGAGTTGGCGGACAGGGCGGGCATTCCGGGCGCCGACCTGGAACGGGTCTTCCTGGAGCTGACCGGCAAGAGGCTTCGCGACGGATGAACATCTTCAAGGCCTCCTGGACCATCGCCAGGAAAGACCTCCGCGTCTACTTCAGGGACCGCACCGGCATGGCGCTCGGGTTCGGCCTGCCGATCGTGCTCGTGGTTGCGTTCGGCTTCATCTACAAGATGACCTTCGGCTCCGAGGGGGGCATGAGCCGCACGACGCTCTGGGTCGCGGACGAGGATCAGACTCCGGCGAGCGACGCCTTCGTCGGACAATTGCGCGTTTCCAACATGCTCCGGGTTCAGCCGGACCCCGGGGAAGCGGGGCAGGCGAGAGAGAAACTGCGGTCACTGGTCGAGGATGGCGAGGCCCATCATGCCCTCGTGATCGAAGGAGGCTTCGAACAGGCGCTTGAAGAGGGCCGCCTCCCCACCCTGACCCTGTACCAGGATCCTGGCCGGGAGCTGGAGTCCCAGATGATCTCCATCGGGATGATGCAGGCGTTCCTCGCCACGGATCCGGAGAAGATATCCCCTCTCCTGACGGCCCGGGCGCTGCACCTCAGCGGCCTGCCGGAGTCGTTCTCCGAGAAGGTCCTGGCGCTGTCCACCTTCTTCAGCAGCTCGGTGACGTCGCTCTTCAAGGAAGCCGGCGGCGAGCCTCTCGAGCAGCAGAGCGGGGATCCCGAGGAGGAGAGCTCGCCGGGGAGGCAGGGCGGTTCGTTCTCGGAGGTCATGACCGGTCTGGTCCCGGTGGAAAAGGTCGACGTCAAGCCGCCCGAGCGTCCGAGGCAGCTCAGCTACATGCTGGCCCACAACATCGCCGGCATCAGCATCATGATGCTCATGTTCGGCCTGGTGGCCTGCGGCACACTGCTGATCAAGGAGCGGGACCAGGGCACGCTGCAGCGTCTCATGCTGTCCTCGCTCCCACGGGAATCGCTGCTGTTTGGCAAGTTCCTCTTCACTGCATTCATTGGCGCCTGCCAGTTGGCCGTGATGTTCGCGGCCGGCGCGGTGATCTTCCAGGTGAACCTCCTCCAGGATCCGGTCACGTTGCTCGTCCTGAGCCTGACGCTCATCTTTTCGGTGACGGCGTTCGGCATGCTGATCGCCGCCTTCGCCCGCACGACGAACCAGGCGGAGGGATCCTCCACCATCATCATCCTGCTGATGTCGGCGCTCGGCGGCGCATGGTTCCCGGTGTACATGTTCGACCTGCCGACGGCCGGTGAGATCGCGACCCGCTGTACCCTCACTTTCTGGGCCATGAGCGGATTCCAGGGCATGCTCTGGTACGGCAAGCCATGGAGCGACCCGGCCATGCTCACGGACATCTCCGTGCTGCTCGGATTCGGCGTGGTGGCAAGTCTTGCCGCGGTGGCATTGTTCAGGAGGAGGTACGTCGGGAACTGATCTCTGGTACCGTGTGCTGGATGCGGAAACGGCCGACCAAGACGATCCGGGCGCTCTGCCTTGCGCTGCCCATTCTCCTCGTGGCCGTGCCCCTCGCGCCCACGCTCCTCTCCACGCCTCCCCTGAAGTGGGTGGCGGAGCGACTGCTCCTCTCCGACTCTTCCCTGACGGTGCGCGCCTCGGCGATCGGCCTGAGCTGGTTGGGCCCAACCGACCTGGAGGGCCTGATCGTCTCACCCCGGGATTCAGCAAGCGAACCGCTGCTCGAGGCCTCCAGGGCCAGGCTCTTCATCGGGCTGATCGGCTTGCTGCGCGGCGACGCCGTCACGGAATGCGAGGTTGCAGGAGTCTGTCTGAACCTCCGGCAGGGCGGCGTCCGCGATGGCGCGCTGGAAGAGCACTCGGCCCGCTGGAAAAGCGTCTCCCTGACAAACGGGTCGGTCCGGATTCGAACCCCCC
>JAZDLC010000164.1:0-2760 GCA_043802345.1 Planctomycetota bacterium
GCTTCGTGGAGTCGCAGACTCAAGATAAGACCGTTACGTATCGTCTGGACGTGCGGTCGGTGGAGCAGGCACTCTTGTTCGATGTTGTTCGCCAGGAAGCGCTGGCGGACTGACGCGGTTGGGGGAGGATCCCGATGGACGATGTGTCGGAAAGCGTGCCGGAGTGTCTTCGCCGCCTGGAAGAGGTGCTCGGAGACGAGATCTCCCGGGAGGAAGCGGTCTCTCTGCTGGCTCAAGCCAAGCGGGAGGCACATGCCGACGTTCTGAGCCTCCTCCGTGACATGTACAAGCGCGTGCTACTCGACGCGGCGCTTGCACCGGCAGAAGTGCAGGTGCGCGCAGAAGGGCAGGGCGGCGCGGACGAGGAAGGCGTCGACCAGGATGAGCTTCTTCAGGAAGTCGAGGCCATCAGGCGCCGGATCGCCGAGAACGAGCAATTTCTGCTGCACGGCCCGGCGCCGTCCACGGCTGACGAGGGGCCTGAGGGAGAGGCCGAGGCTTTACCCGGGCCCACGCCGGCGGTAGCGATGGGAGCAGAGTGCGAATCGGCCCCGGGTGGAACGGCATACTACGTGTATGGCGTGGTGAAGGCGGAGGAGTCCATCGGCCTCCTGCTGAGGGCTGCCGGGGTGAGTCCCGAGCAGCCCGTCGGCCTGGTAAGCGCGGATGGTCTTGCGGCCGTGGTCAGCGTTGTGAGTCTTGACGAGTTCGGAGAGGATGAGCTCGAGACCAACATCAAGGACCCCGAGTGGGCGGAGGCCAAGGTGCGCGCTCACCATGAGGTTCTCAACGAGCTGCTTTCCAGGGGCATATGCCCGGTCCCCCTGCAGTTCTGCACCATCTTCCAGGGGTTGGATCGTGTTCACGGCATGCTGCGGGAGCACAGGGAGGAGTTCCTGTCGGCGCTCGGCAGGTTGGCGGAGAAGGTGGAGTGGGGGGTCAAGATGTTCTGCGACCAGACCACCGCCCGTCGTTGGGTTGGAGAGGAGGCCCCCACGGCCGGCGCACCGAAAGAAGAGATGGAGACCGCGGGAGCCGGGGCCGCCTATTTCCTCCGGAAAAGGATGGAGAAGATGCTCAACGAGAAGGTAGAGCGCGTCGCCGACGAGGCGGCCCAGACCAGCCATGAGACCCTGGACCGCCTCTCGGTGGACGCCGTGATTCTGACGCTGCAGGGGAGAGAGACGACCGGCCGGGTGGAGCCGATGCTTCTGAACGGCGCCTATCTCGTGAGTGACGAATCGTTTCCCGGGTTCAAGGCCGCCATCGACCGGTTGACTCAGGACTGGGCGCCCTTCGGCTGCTCGTTCGAGCTGACCGGACCGTGGCCGGCGTACAACTTCGCGAGGGTCGACGCAGCGGAGGCGGTGAACGAGTGAGCGAGATGGTGGCGAGGGAGAAGGAAGTGGCTCTTCTGGACCTCCTGGACCGCATCATCACCAAGGGCGTAGTGATCTACGGGGACGTCACGCTGTCTGTTGCGGATGTGGATCTGGTCTTCTTGGGGCTGAAGCTGCTGCTGACGTCGGTGGAGACGGCGGAGCAGTGGAAGCGCGCCACGGCGGAAAGGTACCAGGGCGCGCCGGTCGGAGCCCCGACCCAGCTCTCTCGCGCGCTGTGAGCGATAGGCTTTACCTCTACGCCATCACGGGTCGCCTCCCTCCGGTAGCTATCGGCCGGGGTGGGGTGCAGGGCGCGCCGGTCTTCGTGCTGGAGTGTGGTCCACTGGCTGCCGTGGTCAGCTGCTACGTGGGGCCGGCCTCCGTGCAGGTGGATGCCGAGTCCGCGCTCTGCCACGAAGGCGTGGTGGAGGAGCTGTTCGAGCAGCGCGCCACCCTCCCCGTACGTTTCGGCACCGTGATGGGAGACGAGTCACACGTCCGGCAGCAGCTCGGCGAGCGGGAGGACGCATACCTGCGGGCTCTGGACAGGGTGCAGGGACGGGTGGAGCTCGGGGTGAGGGTGCTCGGGGTGGACCAGCGGCCCGCTTCCTTGCCGCCGGCGCGCACGTCGGGTCGCGACTATCTCATGGACCGGCTGAAGGAGGAGCGCCGTTTTCAGGCGAGACGGGCCGAGGCGCAACTGCAGGCGGGGACGCTATGCGCACGCCTGAGCGGTCTGGCCGCTGACACCGCTTTGCAGCTCACGCCCACGCCCGGACTGCTGTTTTCGGCGTCCTTCCTGGTGGACAGGGAGAAGGTCGCCGCCTTCGGGCGCGAGGTGGCTCGTGTGGAGGGCGAATCGGATTCGCTCCGCTTCCTTCTCACCGGACCGTGGCCCGCGTACAGCTTCGTGGGAGATGAGTTGAGCGACGCTTCCATCGGAGGCGTGGTGGGTTCCAGCACTGACATGAGAGTGGGCACGCCATGACGCAAGAGTCGGATCTGGTGGCCGCCACACAGGGACTCGGGCGTAAGATACTGAACGAGCCCGCGGATCTGGATGGATTCGTGAGCGAGTTGGAGCAGCTGGGCGATGCCCTGCCCTCGAGGATCAACGCCGATCCGGAGAAGGTGGAGCAAGGTCTGGCCAAGCTGGTCCTGACGCTGGTGGAACTGCTGCGGAGGCTGATGGAGCGCCAGGCGGTCCGGCGGATGGAGGGAGGGTCCCTGACGGACGAGGAGATCGAACGCCTGGGTCAGGCATTCATGCGGTTGGACGAGCGTATGGCCGATCTGAAGCTCGCATTCGGCCTCGAGAACGAGGAGCTCAACCTGAACCTGGGCCCCCTGGGCGACCTGATGTAACGGTTCGGAGCTG
>JAZDLC010000165.1:0-6019 GCA_043802345.1 Planctomycetota bacterium
CAGCGCCAGGAGCTGGTAGTACCCCATCCCTCCCGGTTCCGGCGTGCCGGTGGAAGGGCAGCACTGCGGATCCAGCCCGTCCAGGTCGATGGTCACGTAGACCGGGCCGGTAAGCGCCGCCACCGCGGCGGGGATGAAGTCCGTCGAAGTTCTGATCTCCCGGCCCAGGAAGACGGTCACGTCAGCTTCCCGGGCGAACTCCCATTCCTCACGGTCAAAGGCCCGGGCGCCGCAACAGACGATCTTCAACCCCTGTTCCGAGACGCGGCGCATCACCGATGCGTGGCTGAAGGCGGTTCCCTCGTACTGGTTGCGCAGGTCCAGGTGGGCATCGACCTGGAGGATCGAGAATTTCGGATGCCGGTCCGTCAGCGCCTGGATCAGGCCTAAGGAGACGGTGTGCTCGCCACCCAGCCCCAGGATGAACTTCCCCTGCTCCAGGAGGGGAGCGGCCGCGGCGCGCACCCTGGCGACCTGGCCCTGCGGGGAATTCTTGGCCGGCAGCACCGGATCCAGAGTGCTGATGCCGATCCGGTACGTCTCCCGGTCCAGTTCCTCGTCCCAGAGCTCAACCTGGTTGGAGGCCTCGATGATGGCGGCCGGTCCCTTGCTGGTGCCGATTCCGTACGAACAGGTGGCCTCGTACGGAATCGGGAGGACCACCACCTTGGCCCGGTCGTGGTTCGTGAATTCGGGGTCGAGGCCGAGGAAGTTCCGGGGGTGATGCATGTCCGTCATGGTGCCTGGAACATTAGCGGGTTACGCGCTTCCGGAGTAGGCTCTATCAGACTGTTCGTCGCCTGATGCTCTATTCGAGGCCCTCTTGATGCCGGCACCCCGCCACCAACCAGCCCGATCTCCTTCCGCGGAGCAGTGGGCCGACTGGCGCTGGCAAACACGCCACCGGATCCGGTCCCTCTCGGGTCTCGAGCGGGCGCTCGGCCGGGTTGGACGGGGCGGGTTTCCGGAGCCCTCCCCGGTCTATCCGGTGGGGGTGACCCCCTACTACCTGTCGCTGGTCGATCCGTCCGATCCGGACGACCCGATCCTGCGCCAGATCCTTCCAGTCGAGCAGGAACGCCGCTCCCAGGGACAGGAGACCGCGGATCCTTTCGACGAGGCACGTCTCTCGCCTCTGCCGGGTGTGATCCACCGGTATCCCGACCGCGTGCTGGTGGTGCCGACCAACTTCTGCGCGACCCTCTGCCGCCACTGCTTCCGGAAACGGACCTGGGCGGACGGCTTCTTCATGCTGAGCGACCGGCAGCTCCGGCAGGCGGTGGAGTATGTCCGGGAGCATGAGGAGGTGCGAGACGTGCTCGTGACCGGGGGGCGATCCGCTGCATCTGCGGTTGCCCTCCCTGCAGAGCCTGCCACGGGCCTGCGCGCGGTCCCGCAGGTCGAGGTGCTGCGAGTGGCCAGCAGAACCCCGGTGACCCTCCCGCAGCGGATCGACAAGGAAATCGTCCGGGCGCTGGCGGCCGTCCGGCCGCTCTGGTTCCTGACCCACTTCAACCATGTCCGGGAGGTGACGGCGGAGGCGGGCCGCGCCCTGCGGCTGCTTCTCGACCGGGGCATCACGGTGCAGAATCAGGCCGTTCTGCTGCGCGGAGTGAACGATTCCACCTCCGGCCAGGTGGCCCTCTCCAGGGCGCTCTTGAAGCTGGGCGTGCGCCCCTACTACCTCCATCTGGCGGATCCCGTGGCGGGGGCCGGTCACTTCCGGCTGCCGGTGGAAAGGGGGCTGGAAATCGTCCGGGGCATGTTCGGGAGGATCTCGGGGCTCGGCATCCCGCGGCTGGTGGTGGACTTGCCGGGAGGGAAGGGGAAGGTGCCGCTGGTGCCCGATTTCACGGTTCGGCGGGAAGGGGATCAAATCTGGTTCGAGAGCCCGATCGACGGCGCTCCGGTTCCGTTCCAGAATCCCACGTCGCAGCGCTAGGGCGGCCTCTCCGGAGTGTTTCGGCGAGTGCCGGGCCGCCAGAAATCGGCTGCGAGCGCCACTCTGGGCGTTGCACAGTTTTTCCGAGGTCTGCTAGACTGCCCGCTTCGCAACATGGCCTCTGCCCGATCGTCTAGTTGGTAGGACGGCGGACTCTGGATCCGTAGGCCTAGGTTCGAGTCCTAGTCGGGCAACCAGTCACTGTAGAAGCCCGCGACCCTCCGTCCTGGTTGGTCGCGGGCTTCTTCGTCAAAGTCACTGAACAAGTTGCGCGGCGGGTCGAAAGGAACGCAGAAGGTACCTCAGGCGGTCCACGGCGCGGTAGTGCTGTGATTTCACCGTGCCGAGGGGGATGCTCAGCATCCTCGCGATCTTCCGGAATTCAAAGCCGTCGAACTCCCGCAGGCGGAAGATGTATCGCAGGTCGTTCGGCAGGTTGGCGATGGCCCTCATCAAGGCAACGCCGAACTCGCGCCGGATGACGATGCCTTCGGGGGGTTCCCCGCCGGCGAGCCACTCTTCCTGCTCATCGTCCGCCCAGGCCGGACTGTTCATGGAGTACACCGGTAGCTGCTTGCGCCGCAGCTCGTCGTAGCAGTGGTTCCTGACCAGGGCATAGAGCCAGGTGGAGAACTTCACGTCCCGGCCGGGATCGAAGGAGCCGATCCTCGAGAATACCTTCAAAAAGATGTCCTGGACGTGGTCTTCCAAGTCGTATGGCCGCTTCTTCCGTACAAACCTGGCCACAGTGGCCCGGATTGGAGGAGAGAAGAGATCGATGATCTTCTGATGAGCCTCTTTGTCGCCCTGTTGAGCCTTCAGGATCAGCTCGTTCGAGATCGTGTCGGACATGGTCTTTCCTTCCTTGTTCGCAGCGTCGCGAATCTTGATGGAAGAGAAAGAGCACGGGCCGTGCCGAAATCGGATCGTGGAGTACGGATCTCGTAAGCCGCTTTAATATAGGAACTTACGATGCATACTGGCGTCACTTCCCGGCGCGGGATCTGGCCTCTGTTAGCGGGGAGTGACGGTCTGTTAGCGCGAGCCCGGACGGTTCAGACCAGCTTCTCCCAGTACTCCTCGGGCATGTCGTGGGCGATCTTCAAGGCTCCATTGGCCCCGGCGTAGACCGGCTCCTCGATCGGGTGGACCTCCCCCTCGCCGAGCCGTTCCTTCATGACCTTGGTGATCTCGTCCCCCAGTCCGTCGATCTGACTGCCCCCACCGCCTAGCAGCACGTTCCGCTTGAGCTGGGCCTGGAATTCCGGGTCGAAGGTGGCGACCAGCTTGGACAGACCTTCCACGATCGGGCCCACCAGGATCCGGCAGGCGGTGCGCATCTCCGCGGTGATGTCGTATTCGGTCGGCTTGCCGTTGATCGGGATCATCACCTTGATCGGCTCGATCGTGTCCCGGACCGACGCCCAGCGCTCCTTCCAGTCCCTGACCATGTTGATGGTCAACTGGGCCCCCACGACTCGCTTCTTGATCAGCTCCATCAAGGTCTGGTCGACGAGATCGCCGGCCTCGGTGATGGTGATCTGGTCCTCGTCGTCCGGCATGGTGCCGTGCATCCTGCAGAGGTCCGTGGTGCCGGCGCCGATGTCGATCACCAGCACGTCGGCGAACCGAACCAGACCGTAGGCGACCGCGAACGGCTCGGAGCAGATCATGACCGAGTCGAGCACCTCCCGGGCGGCTTCGATGATCGCCTTGCGGTTCCTGATCGAGGCCTGGGCCGGGCAGCCGATCACCCCGTACAGCAGTTCGTCCTTCCTGGCCCGGGACATGCCCACGGCGTGATGAAGCAGGTCACGGGCCGCCTTCAGGTTCATCCGGGCTTCCACGCTCCCGCCGTCCTGCGACTCCTCCGAGTACTTGATGACTCCATGAGCGAGGGGCCGGTAGAAGTCGAGGGAGAGGCGGTGGTCGAAGGCGTCCTGGCCGTACAGAACGCTCTTCTTCAGGTGCTTTCTGGCGACGACGTCCTTCGGATACCCAATCACGCTCGCGACGGTCTCCCGGACCCCGTTGCTGCATGCGACGGAGGTTCTCGATGTGCCGAGATCCATGCCGACGTAAAGCACGCCGTGGTCCTTTTCCGCCGGTTCGGGCGCCTCAACCTGCGGCTCAACCGTCGTCTTCTCGACCTCCATCTGCCTGTCTCCTCCGGCGATTCGCCTAGTCTCGCTTGCCAGTTTCAGTTGTCATCGTCTCCTGAATCACCTCCCGCAGCTCGACATTGAGCCGGAAGATCTCATCCAGAAGGCCCTGTTTCTCTGCCGCGAGAACGTCATCTCCGTCCATTCCCTGAATCTCGCGATAGATCGATTCGACTCCCTCGTCATCCGCGCCCTGAGCAGAGCCCCGCAGGCGCCCGACCAACTGTTCGCTCTCCGAGAGCATTCCCTTCAGCTTGGCGATGCGGCGCTCGAGCTTTTCGATCCTGTGGACCTGCTCCTTCCGCGCCGTCTCGAGCGCTCCCTTCCGCTCGTCGTTCAGCAGGCGTCTCGCCAGCGCCGTCACGGAGGCGGCCAGGTCGCCCTCCGATCCGTCGCCTTCGCCGGAGCGGAGCATGCGCCTCAGCTCCCGCTCCAGGCGGGCGGCGTACTGCGCTATCCCCTTCGGATCGACCGTCACGTTCTCGGCCGAGACCGTGTGTCGCCGTTCGTGGGCCAGGGCGCCGGTCGACGCGTACAGTTCCTGGTGAAGCGCGTCCAGGTTCGCCGCCAGCTCCTCCCGCTCGACCTCGAGCGTCCGGGCCGTCCGTTTCAGCGTGTCCCGCTCCTCGCGGATCGCGTCCCGCTGCTCCACGAGTCGCGCGAACGCCTCCCGGGCCTCCTGGTTGACCGAGGCCAGTGTCCTCTCCGACAGATCCACCCCATGCCGGCTCAGCGCTTCCCGCACCGCGCGATTGATCAGACTCTCGATCCGCTCCCAATCCAGCACGGTCACCGACTTCACGCCCTGCTTCTTGAGGCGCGAAACGGGGATCACGTCGGAGTTTTCCCGGAACAGGCGAAAGAGACTGTTGGCCAGCCCTAGGATCATGTCAATAAGCCGTTCGCTGTGGGATGAACCAGAATCCCGGGTACGGATCATACCCTTCGCTCCGGAAGGGTCGATAAATTAGGCGTCCTGGTGAACAGGCAGGGGTAAGATCGCCGAAAAGGGTGGTGCTGGACCCAGTCGGGCCACGGGCATTCCTTTGAGCCGGGAGTTGAGCGACATATGGCAGGTGACGAGGGGAACGACATCCGGTCTGGAGATGGTGAACAGCGGGATCGGCCCATGATCGTCATCACCGACTCCTCCATCGATGACCATGTGATCATGTATCACGAGCCTCGGTCGATCCAGGCCGAGCAGTACCGGGCTTTTCGCACGAATCTGCTGGCTATGCACAAGGGGCGGGGTTCGCGGGCCATGGCGATCACGTCGCCGATGAAGGGGGAGGGGAAGTCGCTCTCCGCCGTGAATATCGCCATCTGCCTGGCGGAGGCGCCGGGGACTCGTATCTGCCTGGTCGATACCGACTTTCGAGCGCCCCGGATTGCCGGCCTGCTGGGAGTCGGGCCCGGCCCCGGCCTGTCGGATCTCTTGATCGACGAGTTGGGGCTGAACAGCGTGCTGGTCGAGACCCGTGTCCGGGATCTGTTCGTGATCCGGTCCGGCCGTGAGCCGCGCAATCCCTCCGAGCTTCTGGGCTCAGACCGGATCCGCGACCTGATGGCCACGCTCAAGACCGACTTCACCCACATCATCTGCGATACCCCGCCCGTCAATCCATACACCGATGCCTCGGTCCTGGGCGCCCACATGGACGGGGTGCTGCTGGTCGTGCGGCTGGGACGCACGGAGAAGGAGCAGGCTGAACGCGCCAAGCACGTCCTGGAGCGGGCCGGAGTCAACCTGATCGGGACCTTCCTCACCGACATGGCGCCCAGCGACAAGCGAGAGCTGGACTACTACCGGGACCTGGACGAGTAGGGACCTCGCGCCGAGACGCCCAGATCGCCGAGGGGGCTCCGCGGCGAGCGTGGGGGCGCGGCGCGGGGGCCCGCCGCCCCCACACCC
>JAZDLC010000166.1:0-16077 GCA_043802345.1 Planctomycetota bacterium
GCAACAGAAGAACGTTCCCGACTTGCTCGCTGGGCCATCGGAAAATCCAAATCGAAATCGAAATCGCCATCGAAATCGATTCAGTGCGCCCTCCGAGCGGCATGCGACCAGACGATTTCGATTTCGATGGCGATTTCGATTCTTCGGTGGCCGCCGAACAAGAAGCGAGCCCCTCCTCTGGTTGCGGCCTCCGGCCGCGTAGTGTCTTTCGCGGTAGGAAGATCCCGCGACCTCTTCCCGCCAACACCCAACCCTTCAACCGCCCCCCAGCCCCGCCTGCAAGGTCAACACCCCCAGCGCCGTGTCCGCCACGACCATGTACCTTTGCCCCAAGAAGTCGCACATCGAACCGTTGCTCCGCTGGGTCTTCAGGATCTCGGGGCGCAGCCTGGCGTGCCACGCCTCCCGCTCCCCCTCCGGGAGTTCATTGATCGCCAGCGCGGCGTAGTAGTGGCCGAAGTAGTAGAAGTAGCCGGCGTTCCGGTAGTACGCCTCGTGCGGAACCGGGCGCATGCGGGCGATGTCGAGAAACCGGTGGTGCTCGAAGAAGAGGCCGAGGCCGGTCCGGATCGTCTCCAGAGTGACCCGCTCGTCGCCGGAACGAAAGAGCGCCCAGTTGCAGACCTGGATCCTTCCCAGGCTCCCCTTCACCTTGTTGATGTGCTCTCCCGCGGGGGCTCGCGGAATCGGGTTCAGGTCGTACTCGTACGCCCCGTTCGGCAGCCGGCAGCGGCGCACGTAGGCGACGGCGCGCTGGCGAACGCGTGGATCGTCCAGCCAGCCGAGCTGCTCCGCCCGCTCGAGTGTCGGCAGAACCAGCGCGGTGGAGAAGCTGGTCCCCCACTTCGGCCTGCGGGAATAGGGCGGATCGTCGTAGTAGCCCCAGCCGCCGGTCGGAACCTGATTAAGGATCAGGATCTCCAGGAACTCCAGGGCCCGGGCCTTCAGGCGTTCCCTTCTCGGGTCGTCAACGAAGCGAGAATCGTCATGAAGACGGACGGCCACCACTGTCCCGTAGAGAGCGGCCCAGATCGTGTCGTTGTCCCAGTCGCTGCCCCGCCTTGGCCTTCGGGTCTCGAGGAACCAGTCCAGCGCCTTCTCCAGCGCGGCGGCCCGGTCGTCGCTCTGCGGTGACTCCAGCAGCGCCAGCAAGACCAGCGCGTGCGATGCCAACTGCCAGTCGTAGAACGCGGCCACCGAGTAGTTGATATCGATCACCCCCTCGATCGCGCCGCTGGCGAAGCTGCCATCCGGGTTCTGCGAGCGAACCAGGAAGTCCAGGGCAAGGTCCCGGCCCCGGGCGGCTTCGCTCTGACTCAACTGGTCCGGGATCTGCCGAGCTCTTCGGCCTTCCGGCCCGAAGCGGCTTCCCTCGTCCTCCTGGCAAGGGGCGCGCGCCGCGAACAGGACCAGGGGCAGCAGCCAGAGAAGATGTCTCACTGTGCCACCGGCGTCACGACTTTGTCCAGTTCCTGCCGGGCCTCGACCAGGTCGTGTTCGAGATCGTCGATCTTGTGGCGCGCGCGGGTCAGCGCAACCTGCGACGACAGCTCCTGCTTCTGGAGGCCGAGCTGGGCCGCTTCCAGCTCCTCGCCGGCCGCCTTGACACCCTCCTCGAGTTCCCGCTGCTCCTTCGGCAGGTCGTGCTTCTCGACCATGTCGAACGACCGCTTCTCCACCGCCAGATCCCGCTCCGCAAGCTCCAGGTTGCGCCGCCCCCTCTTCAAGACCAGCTCCTTGGTCATCTCCGCGAATTCCTCGGCGTCGTACATCGCCTGCAGCTCCTCCAGTTCGTCCCGAGCGTGATCGGCCTGATTCGAGGCCCGGTCGAGCTTGATCTTCGCCTTCTCGAGAGTCACCGGACGGGTGTGAGCCAGGAAGTGCTCGAGGTCCATCTTGGCCTCCTCATGCGAGCGCGTTTCCTTGCGCACGGAAGCCCTGGACGCATCGAGTTCAATCCGTGAGGAGAGCTCCGTGATCTGCAATTCGATGCGAGCCAGTTCCAGCTCCCTTGTTGCCTTCTCGACCTTGCGCTCCAGCTCCTTCGGGTCGGGCGCCTTCTTCTCCGGTTCTTCCTTGGCCGCCTTCTCTCCTGATTCCTCCTGCATCACCGGCCCGGAAACAGCCGTCAGGGAGAAGAGAGCAATCAACACCAGACAGAATGGCACGCGACAGATCTGTGACATCAGGCTCCTCCAGAGCGGAGTCGCCGGGAAGATCCCCGCGACGGCACCGAGTATACCGGGCCCCAGGAACGAAAAACCGGATTCGCCGTAACCGGAAGGCCCCCGGCCGCGATGAGGGGGGCGCGGACACGGCACCGGGCCGTTCCGAAATCACAAGGTTTCGAGCATCTGACAAGGAGCACTCATCATGAAGACCGGACTACCCATCGCCATCGGCCTCCTGGGCCTTTCACTCGCAGCGGCCTACCCGGCATACGTTCACGCCAGGGAGGACACTACCTGCCCCCTGCATTCGCACATTGCCCGCTTCCTGTCGTCCCGGGAAGCCGGCCCGCTGGAACGGCTCGACCTGACGGACGATCAGAAAACGAAGATCGCCAGCGTGCTGGCCGCCAATCGGGACACGATGCACCCCCGCATCGACGCCTGGCTCGCCGCCCGGATCCGGCAGGTGGAAGTCGCCCACGCCGAGCCTCTCGACGAAGCCGCGCTGCGCCAGGCCTGCCGTGAAGCCGCCGCGGTGGAGGAGGAACTGGTCGTCGGCGCGGTCCGGGTCGTGGAGCAACTGCGTCCGCTGCTGACCGAGAAGCAGCGCACCATGATCAAACTGGCCCGGCCGGAGGTCTTCAAAGGAATCGAGGCCCATCTGCCGATCTTGAGAGAGAAGGTCTCGCTCTGGATCGATGCCAACAGCGGCCAGTAGTCGAGGTCAGACCCCGCGGGAGGATCACTCTCCCTCCCGCGGGGTCTTCTGAGGAGATGAGCAGCCAGAACGCCAATGCGTCCCACAGCAGATCAGAACGCTCTCGACTGGGAAGTCATCCAGCGAGTGGTCCGGGGAGAGGTGGATGCGTTCGAGATCCTGCTCGATCGGCACACGCAGCGCGTCTTCGAGATCGTCTCGCGCCACGCCCCCGCGGATCGCGTGCCGGAAATTGCCCACGAGACGTTCGTGCAGGCGTACCTGTCGCTCAAACGGTACCGTCCCACGGGCCCTTTTTCCGGCTGGCTGGCCACCATCGCGTTCAAGCGATGTTCCGATCACTGGCGGCGGACGTACAGGGAGCGTCCGTCCCGGGAGTCGCCCCACGATGCCGGCCCCGATCCCGCAGCCGAGCGAGAAGCGACTCAAACGGAGATGAGGGAACTGCTGGACTGGGCGCTGGAACAGCTTGGTACGGAGGACCGAATCGTGCTAACCATGGAGTACCTGGAGGGCCTCGGAGTCCGGGAGTGCGCCCGCACGCTCGGCTGGAGCGAAGCGAAGGTCAAGGTCAGGGCGCACCGGGCGCGCAAGCGGCTGAGGCAAGTCCTGGAGGAACAGGAGCCATGAAAGACCATGCTCGACAGCCGACAGGCGACGCGGAACTCGACCGTCTTCGGGCGGCCCTGCGAGAGTCCCCGTCCGTGGAAGTCCCCGCCGGATGGAGAGGCGGCGTGCTGGCGGAGATCCGGTCGCACGCCGTGGAGGGCGCAGAAGTCACCACCCTCATCCTGCGCCGGACCATCCTTAGGGGCGCCCTGGCCGCGGCCATCCTCGCCCTGGCCAGCGCCGGCCTCTCATTCGGCACCGGCACGGGAACCGAAACCTCGATGCTGGTGGCGCTCGGGCCGGAGTCCCTGCTGCAACTCGTTCTCTTCTTCTAGGAAGGTCGCCCCATGAAAACCTGGCAGGTCTGGATCGGCATCCTGGTGATCTTCCTCTCCGGAATCGTCACCGGTGTCCTGGGCGTGGGCTTCTTCCTCCACCAGAGACTGAACGCCTTGCGCGAGGAGGGACCGTCCGCGCTGAACGGAGTAGCTCTGCGCGCGCTCGACTGGAAACTCGACTTCACGGACAGGCAGTGGGTTCAGGCCGAGGAGGTCGTGCTCGAGACTCACCGCGAGTTCCGGCAGTTCCGGGCGGAACATCACCTGCGGCTCCGCGCGATCGTCACCAGGGCGCTCGACGCCATGGAGTCGATCCTGAATGCGGAACAGAAGCCGGCATGGGTGAAGCTCCGGAACGGGATCGAGGATCACATGGAGCGGTTCGGTGCGCCCGAGGGCGGCTGACCAGGGGGAACTCCGCCTTTCTCGGCTGCGGCCAGCGGCCCCTGCATGCTCTTCATGCCCTTCATGGCGAGCCCTCCCCGCCCCAGCAAAAGGAAGACGGCGGCGGGACACCCTGAAGGGGAGTTCCCACCGCCGTCTTCCGAGCCGCTCACCGGATCACGCGGAGCGTTCCGTGAGCCGCCAGGGTGGCGCTAGGGCAGCATCTGGAGGGCAATGCAGTTGGAGATACTCACGCCGTACAGCTGGCTGACGTCCGTGGAGAGACCCTGGACGTACCAGACCGCGGTACCACCTCCCTGAATGCCCAGAACCTCGAGTCCACCAGTACCGTCCAACCAGAGCGGGCCGATCATGACACCCGGGTTCGGCACCAGAATCCCACCCCTGAACGAGGTCGGATTGTAGATGTAGCCGACCCGGAGGAAGGCCGTCATGTAGGGGACGCCGTTGGCCAGGACGAGATCAGCAGTCGTGCCGGAGGACATGTCGCCGCCACAAATGCTCAGCTCGCTCGCGCCGGGACCACCGAACCCGAGATCAAGCTGGCAATACACGTCGGCCGAGCAGGACAGGCAGGCCTTGAGGTTCCGGTAGTTGATCATGGCCGGAATCGTGTAGGTGGGGTGGAACTGGTTCGAGCAGGTCAGGTACGGGTTCATGGTGTAGCTGGTGCAGGTGCAGTGATCCGCATTCCAGTTGTGCCCTATCTCGTGTGCCGAAAGGTCGGCGCGGCAGGAAGTGCCACTGATGTTCTCCACCAGTCCGTAGCCATACCCTGAGGTGATGCTGCTGCAGATCGCTCCGAGCCAGGCAATGCCGATCACACCACCGGCCATGCTCCGGCCGGTGTACATGTGCGCGACGTCTCGCAGGTCACTGCGGTGGTTCTGGTTCCAGTTGGTCCTGAACTGATCCAGCAGGGTGCCGGGATCGGTGGTCGAGGTGTAGTAGTCGGTGTTGGTGGGGTAGGTGTAGATCACGGTGATCACATGAGTGATGTCCACGTCCCGCTCGTACTCAACGTTGACGGCATTCATGATCTGGTTGACCCGGGTCTCGATGTTCGCGGTGCTGCCCAGATCGACGTAGTATTCGTAGTCGGTCTCGATGGCCACCTGGCAGACCCAGAAGTTGGGCGCGCAGGCGACCTTGGGCCCACCCGCCAGCTCCGGCAGGGCGCGCGTGGCGGTCCGATGGTCATCGTCAAGGCCGCACAGGTTGTCGGGCCGCTCGAGGACCGCGTCAACGTGGTAGACCACGTGCAGGTTGGCGGGGGCGCCGGCGATCTCCAGGGAGACCGGATCCACCATGAACGTGTTTCCACCCGGAAGATCGACCCGGGCGGACAGCCCCTCGGTCAGGGAGGCGGAGACCATGGACCCGGGAATGCCGACCACAGTGCCGCGCTTGGTCAGAATCGGGCCGGGAGCGACATTCCGATAGACGCCCGACGGGGTCATCTCCCGCACCTCGTAATCGTCGGAGCGGACGGAATGCGCATGGAGGTCGAGTTCGTACCGGCCGCCCGCGAAGGGGACCGTCACATCCAGCGAACCGTCGTAGAACGTCGGGACGTTCAAGGTGGTCAGTTCGCATTCTGCCAGGCCAAAGGCCGCGTTGACCATGGCTTCTGTAATGACCTCGCCGGGAAGCACGGCGGTTGACTGCTGGGCCATGGCGGTGGTTGCGAAACCGGCGACAGTCAGCAGGGCGCCGAGTGCGACGGTAGCGACGCGGCCCTTGGTAACGGAGAACATCATTGCATTCCTCCTTTGGGGGGGTGCAGCTGGGGTGAACGACCGGGCTGGCGGCCGCAGAACGCAGGAAACAGCAAGTTACTTGAAACGACCAAGGTGAATTTTAACCCAAAATCGTGGGTCTGCAAGGATCTTGATCTGGCCGTGTCTAGGACGAGCAACATGCTTGTGGCACCGGCGGAACATGCCGGGGGATCACGAGCTACGGGAGCGACACGAAGCGCCCACCCACAGGCAGGACCTCAGGAGGTCCCCAAGGGAATGCATGGCCTCGGTCACGTCGGTCCGGAATCGGACTCAGGGAAGCATCTGCACCCGGAGCGCGTTCGTCAGGCCGATGGACGGGGATGGCAGGCTGGAATCCTCATAAATCACTTGGACATACCAGACTGCGGTTCCGCCACCCTGAATTCCCGGAATCGTGAGCGACCCGTTTCCGTCCAGCACCAGCGGGCCGACGCCGACCCCCGGCACCGGGACCAGCAGTCCCCCTTTGAAGCTCGTCGGATGGCTGGTGAGCCCCACCTGGATCAGGGCGGCACCGCCCGGGGACCCACCCGTCATCTCGAGATCGGCGGTCGTTCCGCTCGAGAGATCTCCGCCACATAGGGAAAGATTCCCACTGCCGGGCCCTCCGTAGCCGACGTCGAGCTGGCAGGTATCCCCCACATCACAGTGCAGGCAGGCCCGCCAATCACGATAACTACTTATTCTATAAATTGTTATCGCACTGAAGACGTTCGCGCAAGTGAGATACGCGTTCATCGTGTTGCTGGGACAGTCGCAGTGGATCCCGCTCCAGTTGTGACCCAACTCGTGGGCGGAGAGATCCGCCCGGCAGCTGGAGCCGCTGATGTTCTCCACGAGGCTGTATCCAGTTCCAGCGGAACACAATACGCGCAGATAGGCGATGCCGATGACGCTGCCGGAGAGGTTCCGACCGGTGAACATGTGGGCGACGTCACGCAGGTCGCCCGTGTGGTTGGCATTCCACTCATTGAGAAACTGAGTGAGCAGCGTCTCGGGATCGCTGCTCGTGTAGGCGTCGCTGTTGGAGGTGTAGACATTGATCAGCGTGATCGCGTGGGCGATGTTCACGTCGCGCTCGTACTGGAGGTTGACCGCGTTGATCACGGCGTTGATCCGGCTCTCCACCCCGCTGACGCTGCCCAGATCGACGTAGTACTCGTAGTCGGTCTCGATGGCCAGTTCGCAAACCCAGAGGTTGCTGCAGGTCATCTTCGCACTGCCTCCCAGGGGGTCGGGCGCGATCGGCTCGCCGGCCGTATCGTCCACGCCACAACGGTTCTCGGGCCGAGCCAGGACGCTGTCGCCATGGTAGACGGCGTGCAGACCAGCGGGTGCGCCGGCGATCTCCTGGGAAACGGGCACGACATGAATGGAGCTTCCGTCCTGGAAGAAAAGGCTCGCCTCCAGTCCCTCTGCCAGTGACGCGGCCACGGCGGAGCCCTCCCTTCCCACCACAACCCCCCGCTTGGTGAGGATCGGACCCGGCGCAACCCGAGTCACGATTCCGCCTGCCCCGTGGACGCGGACTTCGTATCTGTCCGAGCGGTTGGAGTGCGGGCTCAGAGCCAGTACATACTGACTCCCGGAAAAAGGCACTGTCACGCTCAGGGGGCCGTCATGGAATGCCGGCAGATTGAGGTCGATCAGTTCGCAGTCGATCAGGCCAAATGCCTGATTGACCATCTCCTCGGAGATCGGCTCGTCCGGGAGCACGGCAGTCTGCTGGGCCCGGGCGAGGCTGCCGGTGAGAATCGCTACCAAGGAAGCACACAAGACGATCGGAACGAGACGATGTCGAGACTCAAAGAGCATCATGGGTACGGAACCTCCTCGGGAATCTGGAGCGCAAACGCCGGCCAGGCTGGAGGCCGGGGATGCTGGGGAACGCTCGGCGACCACACCCAGTGTACTGGCACGGGCAGGAGAGGCACAAGCACCGGGAATTGGACAATACGGCCCGATGAGATCCCGGAAGTCCCCCGGCGCCGGCCCGGTCGCCACCGTTCCGGTCTTCGGTCCCTCCTGGCGATCGCGACCATGTTGCTTCCCGTCGCCGTCCAGGCGCAGCTTTCGCCGACGGCCGATCAGGTGCGGGAGAAGGTCCAGAAGAGCTGTTTCGGCTCGCGATCAGAACCTGTCCTGATCCAGGGTGGCGGAGAGCAGATGGGGGTCGACATGACCTACTGGGCGATCCTCCACCCCGACGGCCGGTTCGTGATGCAGACCGAAGGCCTGCTCCCGGGCACCTCCGGATTCGACGGCAAGACCTGCTGGAGTGTCGACTGGGGCGGAACCCCGCAGACGCTTCGCCTTTCCGATCGGCACCGGACGCTTGCCACGACCTGGTTTCCGTATGGGTTGGCCCTCCAGCCGGACGGCCCGATCACGTTCAGCCTGGACGAATCGTCCGAGATGGACGATGACGATGAAGGAGTGCTGGTGGCCGGCGTGCGGGTCGGCGATTTCGAGTCGCGTCTCCTCGTGAATCGCGAGAGCTGGCTGCCGGTGGGACTGGAATACAAGTCCGAGGCGGGCACCCCCGTGCGCCAGACCTTCGCGGATCACCGCCAGGTTCTCGGGGTCACCCTCCCGTTCTTCGTCTCCTCGGTCCAGGAAGGAGGCTTCGTCGACGAGTTCCGCATCGATTCCGTGCAGGAGGCGCCCCGCACGCTGGCCGACCCCTTCGCCCCGAGGCAGGCCCGTCCCACCGACATGGAGTTCGATCCTGACCAGCCGTCCGAGGTGAAGGTCCGGCGCGTTCCTTCCGGACATATCCTGATCCGGGCCAGCCTCGATGGCGGTGATGAGCGCTGGTTCATCCTCGACTCGGGCGCCGGAGCGATGTGCATCTCGCCGGAGGTCGCGGACGAGTTCGAGATGGAGAGCTTCGGCAAGGTGCCCGCCGCCGGGGTGGGCGGCCTGACGGTCTCCAGATTCCGCCGGGGTGCCTCCCTGACCGTGGGTCCGCTCTATCTCGCGAACCCCACCTTCGTGGAGCTGGACCTCGCCTTCCTGGAGCCTCTCTTCGGCGTCGAGATCGCCGGCATCTGCGGATTCGGGCTGTTCAGCCGGGCCGTGGTCGTCCTCGACCTCAAGCAGAACACGCTCGCCCTCCACGACCCCGATCAGTTCCAGTTGGAGAACCCGAAGTGGGAGGATCTGATCCTGTATTCCAGGCATCCGGTGGTCCGCGCCAGCTTTGAAGGGGACCATGCAGGGCTCCTCCGGATCGACACGGGCGCCGGCGGAACGGTCACCTTTCACGCGAACAGCGTGAAGAAGTACGCGCTGCTGGAGGATCGCGAGACCAACGCATCCGCGGCCGGTGGCGTGGGCGGCATGATCCAGATGCGGACCGGCCAGATCGCCTGGTTTGAACTGGGCGGCCACCGCTTCGAGCACCCCTCCGTGGACTTCGCCATCGAGGACAAGGGTGCCTTCTCCGACGAGGATATAGACGGCAACCTCGGAACGCGCTTCCTGGAACCGTTCCGCCTCGTGTTCGACTACGCCAACGAGCGGATCGCCTTTGTCGAGCGGAAGCCCTGATCACGCGATCGGCAGCCGCCGGCCGATCCCGAAGGCGCGCGCGGTAATGCGAATCCCCGGGGCGGCCTGACGGCGCTTGTACTCGGAGATCCGGATCAGCCGCTCAAGTCGCTCCACCAGATCCCGCTGATACCCCCGCTCGACACATTCCTCGACGGTGCACTCCTGCTCGACCAGGAGATCGGTGAGAGGGCCAACCACGTCGTAGTCGAACGGATCGACCTGCCCGCTCCGGAGTTCCGCGGACGGCGGCTTCTCCAGGGTGCTCTGCGGAATCAGGGCCATGCCGGCACGCCGGTTCACATGGCGGCAAATCGAGTAGACCCTCGGTTTCGACACGTCGGCGATCACCATCAGTCCGCCGTTCATGTCGCCGTAGAGAGTGCAGTACCCGAGCGCCACCTCGGTCTTGTTGCCCGTCGAGAGCAGCAGCGAGCCTTCCTTGTTCGAGAGCGCCATCAGGATCGCCCCCCTGGCCCGAGCCTGGAGGTTCTCCTCGGTCACATCTTCCTCGGTTCCCTCGAAGGACGGCGCCAGGATCTCGAGGTACGCCTCGAAGACCTTCTCGATCGGGATGCTCCGGTACTGGATGCCGAGATTCTCGGCCAGTTGCCGGGCGTCGTCCCTGGAGTGGTCGCTCGAGTATCTGGACGGCATGGAGACGCCGAGCACGTTTTCGGAGCCGAGCGCTTCGGCCGCGATCGCAGCGACGAGGGCGGAGTCGACCCCGCCGGAAAGGCCGAGCAGGGCGGACTTGAAGCCGGTTCGGCGGGCATACTCGCGGACCCCCAGCACCAGGGCGCCAAAGGCCTCCTCGTCATCCTCGAAGGAGCGGTCCTCCACCTCGGGGCTCGGCGTCCCATCGCGATTCAGGTCGACGAGCACCAGGTCTTCCTCGAACAGCTTGCCGCGGCCGATGAGCCGTCCCGCGCCGTCATACGCCAGCGAGTCGCCGTCGAAGATCAGTTCCCCCTCGTACCCATCTTCGCTCCCGACCTGGTTCACGAACAGCATCGGCTTCCCGCACTCCTTGACGTGCCTCTCGAGCAACTTCCGGCGCGCCTGTCCCTTGCCGACGTTGAACGGCGAGGCGGACAGGTTGATGATCAGATCCGCGCCACCCTCCACCTGGGCTCGAGTGACCTTCGTGCCGTAGTTCGCGTCCCAGAGGTCCTCACAGGTCTGGATCCCGACGCGGGTGCCGTCCAGATCGACCACCAGCGACTCCTCCCCCCGGGAGAAGTACCTCTGTTCGAAAAAGACGTCGTACTCCGGCAAGAGGTTCTTGTGGTGAATGCCCAGGATCATGCCGTTCCTTAGGACCGCAGCCGCGTTGTAGACCACGAGCTGTCCGTTCGGTCCCAGCTTCTCCGGATCGAAATCGACAAACCCGACCACCAGCGCCATTTCACCGGAATCCCTGGCCAGCTCGTCCAAGGCCTCCCGCTGGCGGTTCAGCAGCGGCCTGCGGTGAATCAGATCCAGGAGCGGATACCCGGTGAGCGTCAGCTCGGGGAAGGCCACCACCTCTGCCGAGGCCCGCCGCGCCCGCTCGGCGAACTGCCTGATGGAGCGCAGGTTCGCCTCGACTCCGCCCACGACCGTGTTCATCTGGGCCAACGCGATGCGCATGCTCCGTTGCCTCTCAATCGACAATGACTACCCTAGATTCACGAGTATGCTGGGATGACCATGATACGGATCCTCTTCCTCGAGTCGGTACTGATCTTCGCCCTGTCGATCTCCGCGGGAGCGCAGCCCGCCGGGACCTTCGGCCCGGTATCGCCGCAGGTACGCCTTCTGGAGGGCGATCCGGCCCAACTCGAGGTGGAGCTGGATCGCTCCGACCTGGTTGAGTGGCCCGGCTTCCGCCTGCGAGCGCGGGTCACCAATCATTCCGACGCGGCAGTGCGCGTCGGCGGCGTCGACCTGATGGATCGCGTCCCCGGCCAGACTCTGGCAGAGCCGTCCCAGCTCCGCGTACTCACCTTCGACCAGCGGGGCGACCTCGAGGTCCGCGTCTTCCCTCTGGCCACCAGGGTCGAAAGCCGGCGGTTCGTGGCCGCTGCCCTCCCCGGACGCGGCGCAGCGATGGTGGCCGGCTTCATCACCGGGGACAGCGCGCACCTGGCCCTGGAGCTGGAGCGGAGCCAGTTGGCGCTTTCGGCCTGGACCGATGCTGGTGATCTCACCCTGGAGCCTGGTCAGAGCCTGGCCACTCCGGAGCTGACGGTGCTCTTTTGCGACGACGGCCTGCGCGGCCTCGAGTGGCTCTTCGAGCAGATGGAACTCCAGGGCCAGGATGAGCCGTTCCCCCTGAACTCCGCGCCCGCCGTGCCCCTGGATCTCTTTGCCGGCGACGGAACCCCCTCCGTATGGAGGCCACGTGGGCCGGCGCACGAACTCCTGCTGCGAAACGCCGGGCCGGAGATCCTGCTTTGCGGTTCCTCGTTCAGGGACATGGGACTGGATGGAAACCACCTCCACCGGATCTCCGAGATTCTCGGGAAGGACCAGGAGCGCGATCTCGGCCTCTTTTCGCGGGGACTCCAGTTGCCGCTCGCCCCAGCGTCGGAGATCCGCCTCAGGGTTACTCCGACCGGAACTTCCTGGAGCCCGCACACCGGGTTCGAGCTGCTGCTTCTGCGGAACTTCGGTCCGGACCTGCCGATGAAACTCGAGCCGGTGGAAAGCAACGACCCGGCCCTCGCGGAGCTGCTGGCGACCACGCTGAACGAGAGCGGCGTGGTCATCGCCAACCATCGCGGAACAGAGGTCCTCGACCTCCTGCCGGCGGCGCTGGATGCCATTCTGGCTCCCACGGTCATTCCGTACCGCGCGAAGCGGGCGACCGTTCCCGGCCTGGATGAGGAGCACCTTTTTGCCCTCCGCTCCGCCAATCTCGAGTGGGCGCTCGACTTTCCAGCCCAGGATCTGGCCGGTAGCGCCTGGCTGGTCTCCCCCGAGGCGGGGTTGCTGGTGACTCCGCTGCAACCGGTGCTCGCCGACGGCCTCCCTGGAGCCAGGGGTTTCGCCGCGCACGTCGGGCGTGGTCTGGTCCTCGTGACCATGGACCTTTCGGCCGAGGACCGAAACGCCCTGGTCAGTCACTGCCTGGATCGTGACCGCGCCCTCGACGCGATGAGGCAGGCGGCGCTGGCCAGGATTGCCGTGAACGCTCCCGGAAAGCCGACCGGACTGTTCCGGGAACTCGGGCTGGAGCGGTACCAGTCCGAGGACCTCGTGCCGGCCGATGTGGCCGCCATGAACAAGTGGGCCGTCTTGATTCCGGGCGGAAGGAGGCGGATCCGGACCCTGCTGATCCGTCCGGGCCTGCCCTCCAGGGAGCAGGTGCTCGAGCTGGGGCGGAACATGACTCTCGGGCTCGACACCGAGATTGGAGACGGAGAACTGCTCGTGTTCGTGGTCCGGCGGGCGCCGGCGCCCTCGCCGCTCGGCTACCAGGTGAACATCGACAACACGCCGCTGGGTCCTCCCATCGCCCCTCGCGGCGAAGATCCGGCGAACTGGCAGGAGGATGTCTGGCTGCTGGGAAAGGACCTGATTCGAAATCGCGGCAGGGTCACGCTCAATGTGGTGCCCATCGGCGGCGCCCTGCCCCTGGCCCGCATCGGTTTCTTCCGCTACCGGCCAAAGCCGGGCATCCCACTCCATTCTCTCAGCCCGCTGGACGTCCAGCATGGGGGAGCGGCCCCGAAGTTCAATCGTTCCGCCGGCGGCAACGTGCTCAGGATCGCCGGCGAGGCGTTCCTGTTCGGTATCGGTTGCGGCGGCAATACGCGCATCGAGTACCCGCTGAATGGCAACTACGAGAGCTTCCTGGTCCGGGCGGGCATCGATGCCGAGGTGGGAAGACAAGGCGCGGCTGTACTGCGCATTCTCCTGGACGGAGAAGAGCGGTATCGTTCCGACCACCTTCGGGGAGGCGACGAGGCGCTCCCGATCAGCGTCAATGTCAAGAACGCCCGCCGCCTGGTCCTCGAGGTGTCCGCCGGGGATGCTGAATCCCATCTCGATCTGGTGGACGCGCGCCTGACGCGGTAGGAAAGCGGAGAGAACCGATCACTGACAAGAAGACGCGCACACCCCGCTTTTCCTTCGTGCTCGTGGGCCCCCGGTATGGTGGCAACGTCGGGGCGGCGGCGCGGGCACTGAAGAACTGCGGCTTCAGCAGCATGCGGTTGGTACGGCCACCCGACCTGAGCGGCGAGGCCAGCATGATGGCCTGGCAATCGCTCGACCTGCTGCACCGGGCCCGGCACTTCGATTCCGTGGAGCAGGCCGTGGCTGACTGCCATCTGGTGGCCGCCTTCTCCTCGCGCGCGCGCAGCGATAGCCGGGACCTGGTCACCCTTGACGAAGCGGTGCCGCGCCTCCTGGAGGCGGAGCAGAAGGGGCGCGTGGCCCTGCTGTTTGGCCGGGAGGACCGGGGGCTCACGAAGGAGGAGCTGATACCGGCCTCGTTTCTGGTCAACATTCCCGCGGCGAAGGACCGCCGGGTCTACAACCTCTCGCAGGCGGTTCTCCTGGGCGCCTTCCAGTTGCGGCAGGCCTGGTACCGGCAGCACGCGCGGGAATCGAGGAAGCGCGCCGGCCCGCGGCCGCTCACCGCGAAGAACAAGGCCCACCTGAGGAATCGGGTCCGGGAGATCCTGCTGGCTCTCGGCTACGCGGAACATGCGGACAAGGGGCTCCTGGAGCGGATGGTGACTCGCAGCAGCCGGGTCATCGATCGGGCCGGGTTGGATCCCTCCGATCAGGCGATGCTGCTGGGAATCCTGAAACGGATCGAGCGCCTCGGCCGGCAAGCGTCAACCGGCTGAGAGGCTCTCATCCGCGGCCGCCAGCGGTTCCAGGCTGACCAGGTCCAGGATGCAGCGCACCGCGTTGCCGGTGGCCTTCCCGGGTTGATGGAACAGGTCCCTGGCGATCGCCCGGCGGATCTCGCTCTTTCCGGAGGGATCCTCCAGCAGCCGGGGCACCATCTCCAGCAGGTCGTCCGCGGATCCGGCCATGTCCCCTCCCTTGAGCCCCCAGGTGGAGAGATCGAACATGTGGGAGTAGCGCCCCGCCATGATCTCCGGCACCTCGAAGTGGATGATCGGCCGGTCCATGAGCGTGTACTCGAAGGCGACCGAGGAGGCATCGGTCAGCAGCAGGTCCGCCGCGAACAAGAGCGGCACGATGTCGGACCCGGTATCCGGGCTGAACCGCTCTCCTTTCATCGAGGCCAGCTTCTCGGGCCAGTCGATCGTGCACTTCGGATCCAGATCGGCGTGGTCGTGCGGTTTCACGATCACGTTGATCGGCAGCTTCTTCAGCGCCGCGATGATCTCCTCTCCGTGGCGGAAGAGGGAGTTCCCGGGATCTCCCGTGGGCGCGTACAGCACGGTCTTCAGGGCCGGATCCAGGTCCAGGTCCAGCAGGATCCGCTCCCGGTCCAGACTGCCGTTCACGAGCCGATCCAGCTTCGGCAGGCCGATCATCTCCAGCCGGGGATCACCCTCCTTGAACAGTCCCGAATCGATGTAGCGCCGCAGGTGATACTCCCCCGGAAGGAACAGCCGGTCGTACCGCAGCGCCTTCTCCTTGATGCTGTAGTTCTTGAACGAGACCCCGTGGAAGATCTGCACCTTGCAGCGCGCCCAGCGGGCATGCACCTTGTCGCTGAAGGTCGGCGTCACGAAGAGATCCACCGGCAGGTTGCGCGCCACCTTGTACGGCGTGACGCCTTCGTGGATGCCGAACTTGCGGAAGAACCCCTTGGGGTCCTCCCGGTCCCCCTTGTCGACCCGCCGCAGACGCTTCAGATGCATGGAGTGGAACTGGCGCACGCGCCGATCGCCTCTCAGCTTCTCGGCGATGGGCCGGTACATGACGACGCAGACGCCGTTGTCGGCGGAAAACAGCACCCAACGGCGCCGGCTTGGGATCAGACGCATGAGGATCTCTGGGTAGGAAACGCGCTTCGGGCAACCACCGTGCCCGGCGGCATCATAGCAGCCGGTTGGAGGAATACTCGTTTTCAGGCGGAGCGGGGGCGCCAGAGGTCCAGAAGGACCGCCAGCAGCGAGATTCCGCTGGCTGCCCCGAACAGTCCTCCGCCGAGCGCGATGCCGTAGACGAACGAGGCGTTCTGCCGGGCCAGCAGCCAGCAGCCGAGATCGACCGTCAGGCCGAGGGAGAAGAGGAGGATCATCAGGCCGACGAACCCCCGGGGCCAGCCGCTGCCGAGCAGGAGCACCGCGACCGCGAGAGCCATCAGCCCCAGACTGATCGAGTGGGTGTGCAGCGAAGCGAGCACGATGTCGACGCCGGTCGGCTCGACATTCTGGGCGAACGCCACTTTCTTGACGGCTGGCCAGTCCGTGAGCGGGCTCTCCTGCGCGGCCGCGGGAGCGTCGGCGGCCTTCTTGTCATGACAGCCGAGGCACCGGACAGCAATGATCTCGGAAGGAGCCCGGTCTCCCAGATCGAGG
>JAZDLC010000167.1:0-15219 GCA_043802345.1 Planctomycetota bacterium
ACCGCCCGACTCCCCGCTCCTCGGATGTCACCGCTCCGGCTCTTTTGCACCCGCCGCCCCGGACTCTTCCGGCGGCCTCTCGCCCTGCTCCTCGACCGGGGCGGCCAGGCTCTCCGCCAGCACGAGACCGTCCATCCGCCTGCAGAAGGCGCCGACGAAGGGAAACTCCGGATCGCTCTCCTTCAGCGCCAGGAAATCCCGCTGGGCCTCTTCCAGCGCTCCCGAGTGGAGCAGGAGGAAGGCGCGCAGAAACCGCGAGTTGCTGTCCAGCGGGAAGGCCTCCCGATACCTGTCGATCTCCTCCATGCGCACCGCGAACAGCTCCTCCCCGCCGTAGGCCGCCACCACATTCAACGGCTCCACGACCAGATCGGGGTGCAGGCGAAAGCCGTCCACGAGCTGGCGCACCGCGCCGTGGAAGTTCCCCACACCCGAGAGCGCGAGGGCATATTCGATGCGCAGCACCGGATCGGACGGAAAGAGCGTGACCGCGCTGTTGAGCGAGGACTCCGCCTGGGAGACACTCCCTTGCCGCAGTTGGGTGCGCGCCGTACGCGCGAGTTGATCGGCCAGATCCGCCATCGGATGGGGAATCACCGGATCCTCCCGGATCGGACCGCTCGTGCCGTCCACGATGTCCGGCGGGACCTGCCATTCCCGGGGGACCGGCCGGGGCGCGGGATCCACGGGATCCACCGGGTCCGGACCTGGCCACTCCGGCTGCGTGACCTCAGGCCAGACCGGGATTCCATCGACCGGCGCGCCGCCTCCCTGGGGAGGCAGCACAGGCACCCCCCACCCGACGGCCGGGTACCGTTCCCCACCCTGGACCGGCATGCCGCTTCCCAGTGGACCCATCAGCCGCCCCCCGCCGGCGGAGGACATCCGGCGCCCGGAACCGTGCGACGGCAGCAGCCGGCCCGATCCGGAGGCGGACATGCGCCGGCCCGAACCCACCTGCCCGAAGGAGCGCCCTGCGTAGGCGGAAGGACGCTGGGGCTCGGGCTTCTTCTGCTTGCCGGCGGTGGCACTGCAGGGAGCCGCGAGCAGTCCCAGGCAGACGGGCAGCAGCCCGAGCACCCACCCTGCAACCTGCGGACCACGGACAGCGGACGGTCTGGAGTTTCCCATGAGGCCCTCCCGGTCGGTGACCCGACCGATCAGATGCGATAGCATGACCGTCAGTATGTTAGGTTGGCGGGCACGTATTCGCAATGAAGCCCACGCCCCACGCGCCCCTCGGCTGGCTGGTTCCATCCTCCGAGCGGCCAAGGAAGGATCATCGTCATGCCGATCATCGCATGTCCCTCCTGCAGGTCTCGCTTCAAGGTGCCGCTGAGCACGGTGGGGAAGACGCTTCCCTGCCCGCGGTGCAAGGAGGAGTTCCAGGCGATGGCGCTGCGCTCCGCGCCCAGGAAGAGCCATGGTTCCGGGCCGATCGTCTACGCGGCGATCGTGGTCGGAGCCATTCTAGTGGCCTTCCTGATCATGGCCGTGGCCGGAAAGAACTCGACCGAACCGGAGCCGGCCGCCGCCAGCAGCGCCCCGGAACGGAAACCGCCGGCAACCAGCGAGCCGAGCACCGCGATGGACCCAAAGGAGGTTCTCGAAAAGCGGGCCAGGAACCTGCTGGAGGCGCTGCGCACGGGGAATCACCCCCTCCTCCCGGACTGGATCGAGTATCAGCGGATGCATGAACTGCGCGCGAGGGACGGGTTGGAGGAGCGGAGCTGGCAGCAACTCGCGCAGGATGAGCAGTATGGCAAGCGGGAGGAATACCTGGACCTGCTGATGGGAGACGAGGCCACCCGCAAGTTCACCCGGATCGCCACCGTCGAGAGTCTGAAGACCCTCAGCATGGGGTCGGGAAAGGGGAAGGTGGCGGCGGTGCTGAGAAACGCGCTGACAGACACGACCCAGGACCTGACGCTCGAATTCGTCACCTCAGCCGGCTCCTGGAAGCTGGCCCGGATGGTGCGGGAGCCGATCGGCGGTGAACAGGCCCCCGTGGAGGCGCCGCAAGTCCCCGCCAGGGAACGGATCGAGAAGAGCCGGAGGAGTCCCGAAGGCGAGGTGGCGGAGGTCGAGCTGATACCGGATACGCCCTCCGGCACCACCCGGGAGATCGAGCGCGCACTCGCCTCCCTGCTCGACACGTCGACCACGACGGCCGCGAACCAAGCCCGCACGGTCCTCACCGAGATCGGGAGGCCGGCGATTCCCCATCTGCTGAATGCGCTGGCTGCCGTCGACCTGGCAAACGAGTCCGACCTGCTGATCGCCACCAGGCTGACCTCGGCCCTCACCGACTTGACCGGCCAGGATTTCCCCATCGTTCCTGGTGGCAACGCCGGTTCCATGGTCGGCGAGGGGGCGGTCGAGAACGAGATCAATCGCCGCAAGTGGTTCGGTTGGTGGCGGGATAACCGGCGCACCTTCGTGGCGCCAGAGGAGCCCGACTTCGGTCCCGAGGACGATCTCCCGGTGCGCAAGAAGGGCGGTCGGGGGCGTTCCGGCTAGCCGGCCGTTCCGACGCACCACCCTGTCCTGAAGGGTGTTGCACAGTTTTTCATCCGTCTGCCGGAGCAATTGGTACGATTGGCGGACTCTGTGACTGGTAAAGAGCGACACAGCAATCGAGCAAGGAGCTTGAGATGACCGACCGGATCGGCGTCTGCGGAGGGTGCCAGGCCAAGTTCAAGGTTCCGGATACCTTCCAGGGAACCAGGGCCAAGTGCAAGAAATGCGGCGGAGTGGTGGAGATTCCGCCCCCCGCGGGAAGCGAGCCGCAGGCAGAAGCCCCGGCGCCGGCAGGAACCGGAGGGGTTTCCCGGCCGACGGGACGCCGGCCTTCGCGGGCAGCAGCGGGTGGCAAGGGTCGCAGAACCCGGGGCGCAAGAGGCGCGGGCGCGGAAGCAGGGCCGGCGACCGGGCGCCGCGGGGCGAAGGGCCGGGGACGCGGCCGCCCCGAACCAGAGAAGAACAACACGATGATGATCGTGGGGATCGCCGCCGCGGTGGTGATCGTCGCCGTGATTGCGTTCATCATGATGCGCGGAGACAACAAGCCGGTCGAAACGGATGTGGCGACCACGACCGATACGACCAGGACCATGCCTGAATTGCCGGTCGAGGACCTGACGAAGGCCGAGCCGGCGCCAGAGCCAGAGCCAGAGCCCGAGCCAGAGCCGGAGCCAGTGAAGGAGCCGGAGCCCGAGGTGCCGCTGGAACCGGTGATTACGTTCGAGCCGTTCGGCAAGATGCCGGACGTGCCGGATGATGAGTGGGAGTCGATCCAGGCCGCGGTGAAGAACTACTACCTGGAGAGCGCTTCCAGGCAGGCGGCCCGCGATGCCAAAGTGACGCTGGAGAGCGCTGCGGAAGCCCAGATCCCGGCCCTGATCAACGCGCTCAACGGGTTGGACATCAGCAAGGACGGCGACTTCGTGAAGATCGGCAAGCTGATTTGGGATATTCAAGTGCGCTCATTCGAGGTCATCCGGATCCCCTTCGAGCTGGATGCGGCCGTCATGGCCGAGAATCAGGAGAAGAACCTGAAGTGCATCCAGAGCCTGCTGGACTACTGGAAGACGAAGGATGGCCCGGACGGCGCCAAGGGACTCGAGAGCTTCCGGAAAGCGCTCGCCAGGAAGATCGAGGAGGCCGCAGCAGCCGGGGGCGGAGAGGACGACGAGGGCTCCTAGCGCGGTCTCTTCACGCCAAAGAGGGCGGCGGTCCCGACCCGGTTTGGCAGGCGGTCAAGTGATCGGGGTCGGGGTCGGAATCGAGCCGGCATAACCAGGTCACTGAGTGATCTTGAATCCAATCGATGCCGATTCCGACCCCGAGTGCTTCACCTGGATGCTAGAACAGCCCCTCGGGCGGTTCGCCGACGACATCGTCGACCTTCACTTGGCGCTCGATCAGGTAGTTGACCGCCTTCTCGATCTCCCCCTCGTCCCCCTCGAGTTCGAGGTAGACCAGACCCACCTCGTCGGTGATGCTGGCGCCGCGGATATTCGGAATCACATTGAAGTTCTTGCCCAGGTTGTAGAGGAGCGGCTCCTTGATCAACTCCTTGGGGAAGGTGCAGTAGACCTTGCGACTCGAGAGAACCATCCTACCGCCATCCCTTTGCTAGCTGAGACCTCAGCGGGCAAACCCGCCGCTTCGGGGCTCAGTTTACGCTTCCTCAGGTGGAAACAAGGGGGCAAACCACTGGGCTACCGCCGCTCCCGCCGCTCGGCCCAGCTTCCGAAATACGAACGGTGTTTGAACCAGGCCTCCAAGTCGCGCTCCACGGTTGAATTACGGCGGTCCACCCGGACGAACTTGCGATGACGGTATGCCTCCGGGATCGGCCCCTCGCCGGAGGACCCTCCTCCATCGCCGTCCCCCTCCGCCTCGGTCGCCGGTACACGACGGGAAATCTCCTTCATTCCCAACGAGGCCCGCACCAGCTCTTCCAGCAACTGATCGGCCCGATCAATCCGCCGGGCGCGAGCCTCTCGCAAGCGCTGCTCCAGCAGATCGGTCAGCAACCGCCGATCGCTACGCCCCTCGAGGGTCCGCTTCACCCGGCGCAGCAGATCGCTGTCGTCCGCCTGGAATCGCTCGGCGGAGAGCACTTCGGTCACCCCGGGCGGAGCGAGGATCCCGGCCACCAGCACCGCCGTATCCCGGGCCGGGCCGTCCCGCTCGCCGGTGAGCCAGGCCAGCAACTGCTGGGAGCTGTGGCTTGCCTCGCTTGCCCCCAGGGAGAGGCCCGCCGCGGCCCGCACCAGCGGGGAGCGGGAGGAGAGCAGGTCGGACAGGGGCGCCTCGTACAGTTCGCGAGGAGATCCGGAGGTCGCCAGCGCCACCTCCGTCAGCAGCTCCGGATCCAGGGAGGATGCCAGCACCGCCCGAATCTGCGCCTCCCCTTCCGGACGGGAAGCGAGCGCGACCAGAGCCATCCTCCTCACGGCGGAATCCCGGGAGCCGGCCAGGCCGATCAGGGCCTCGGCCGAGCCTGGATCTTCCAGAACGCCGAGCGCGATCGCCAGCGCCGACAGGACCGTTGCGTCCTGCTCACGCCGCAGGCTTTCCAGGAGGGGCCGGATCATGGCCGCATCAGCAGTCTCCCCCAGAGCAAAAGCAGCAGCCCGGCGAACATCGACCGCGTCATCCTGGAGAAACGGGACGATTCGTGGCAGGAACAGCCGGTCGCCCGTGACGCCAGCCGCCACCAGCACGGCGACCCGGCGAGATTCCAGCGGCTCCCGGTCCAGCTTCTCCAGGGCGGCACCCACACCCTCGAGGTCCAGCAGCCGACCCAGAGCCAGCGTGGACGCTTCTCGCAGCAGCGAGGGCCGGTTGGAGAGGGCTGCCGTGCGGATCGACTCGAGGAGGTCGCAGGGGGAATGCTGCCCGAGGATCAGCAGGGCCAGGGATTTCTCGGCGTCCTTCAGGTCCCCGGCCAGAACCTGGCGGCTCAGAGCTTCCAGCGCGGTCTGTGTCCCAATCTCACCCAGGGCCAGGATCGCGGTGCGGACCACCAGAGGGTTGGTCGATGATTGAAATGCGTCAAGCACGAACGGCACCGCCGCGTCGGCCGCCTGGGCAACCTGGAGCGCCAGCGCACGGCGGCGATCCGGCTCCGGATCGCCAAACTCCCGGACCTTCTCCTTCAGGAAGCTCTTCTGCGCCGGTCCGAGCCGCCCTGTGGGCAGAATCCGGGGGTCGCCTCCCTGTCCGAGTGCCGGACAGGCAAGCGCCGCCAGGAGAATCAATGCTGTCACCGTCTCACGCACACCGGCATTCTACCCACCAATCCGCGACGGGTGACGAATCCGGTCGCTGCCGCCTAGGAACCTGCGCCATTGATCGCGTAGCGCCCACCCTGGGAGCCAGGGAAAGATGGACCGCCAAGGAAACCAGGAAACCAGGAAGTGGATTGCTTTTGGTGCCCGGGACCTTCCAAGATCCCAGCGCGTGACCTTCGCTCTTCCTGGCTTCCTGGCTTCCTCAGCAGAATCCCCGCGCGGCGGCATCGGGCTCGACGACGAGGAGCCTGCGCCATCGGCCCCATCTACGGCGCAGGCTCCTGGCGACCCACCGACCGTGTCGCCGAATCCAATCGACCCCGACCCCGATTCAGGACATCACTGGTTGACCTCGAGCACCGCCGGATTGGAAATTGCGTGGTTCGAAAGGTCGACCACCTGGAGGACCAGGTCGTACGGCGCGCCGTAGCGCGCGGGAGCGGTGTTGCCGTAGCTGGCCCGTCCCGACGCGTCCGCCACTCCCATCAGGGCGGGGGCATTGAGGAGACCGAGCTGAAACAGGGGATCGAGCGGGTCCATGGTGACCACGCCGAAGCCCGGCAAGCTGATGGAGGAGCCGCTAGCGAGCGGCGCGTAGGCGGCCAGGATCAGGAACGGCTGCTGCGGCGTGAGGCCGGCCATCTCCACGAGAATCGGGTCACCCTCGGCCGCCCGGCTCACATCCAGCGCCAGCGAGGGAAACGGCTCCTCCTCGAACAGCGCGAGGGCGTCCGCCTCCACGGCGTTCAAAAAACCGAGGTTCGCCTCCGAGAACCCGCCAAACACCGTCCCACCACCGGCGCTGCTGAAGATCGTGGCGTCATCCGCGGAGGGGCTCTGCACCGTGAAGAGCAGCTCACCCTGATACCACTCCAGCGCCTTGAGATCGCCGATGCTGGCTGGTGCTCCCAGGGCACTCTCCACCCACGAGTTGATCGTCGCGCCCGAGTAGAGCACGGTCGCATGGGTCGCGCCGGAAGGCAGGATCCAGACGGCGTCATCCTCGACCACCACGCTGCCGGCGCCGGTCGATTCATCCTCTCCCAGGGAGAAGAGCAAGGAACCGTCCGGCCGGAACGCCATCGCGTCCACGTCGATATTGCCGTCGTCGGCCGCCACGCAGGAAACCAGGAACGCCTCCGCAAAGGCGATCACGACGCCGCCGCCCGGCGGAGCCGGATTGAAGCGCACGATGTCTCCATCGAGGAGGGTCCCCTGGTCGGAGACCAGCGAGAAGTACAGTCCGGCCGTCATCGGTTCGCCGGCGGCCGTGGAAACCAGCTCCAGGGCGTCCAGGCCTTCCGGCTCGTCGAACAGGCCGTCCCCGTTCAGATCGCCCAGGTAGAAAGCCAGGGTCTGGTCCGGCAGAAACAGCCGGGTCTCGGTCCCCGCGGCAGCCAGCACCAGTTCCTCGTCCTCGACCGTCTCGTTCGGCAGGGTTCCGGAACCGGTCAGGGAGAGGACCGCGCGGGGCCCTCCCTGTCCGCAGGCCAACCCGCAGAGGAAGAGGAAGGAAAGTCCGGCAAGCCCCGGTCGTCCACACTTGTTGAGCATTTGCGCCTCCTTGGCAAGCTCGAGTTCGCCGGTCCGAATTGGCCGGCAAGCTGAGGTCGAGGCGCGGGCCGCCAGGTTACACCTGTTCTGGAAAAGGGAGCGTATCGGCGATCCGTTCACAGCCGATGAGCAGCATCAGCAGCCGATCCACGCCGAGCGCGATCCCGGCGGAAGGAGGCATTCCCCCGCCGAGCGCGGCCAGGAACCGCTCGGGCATCGGGCCGGGATCAAGTCCGGAACGCCGCTTCCGCTCCCTTTCCTCCAGAAAGCGTCGCTGCTGTTCTTTCCGGTCGTTCAGTTCAAGGAAGGCGTTCGCCAACTCCACTCCCAGGGCGTAGCACTCGAAGCGGGAGGCGAGTCTCGGGTCGTCCTCATCGATGGCGGAGAGGGCCGCCATCTGTCGCGGGTAACCCGACAGGATCGTCGGCCTTATCAGACCCAGCCTCCCCTCGACGCGGTCCAGCAGAATCCGAAAGAAGAGCGTCTCTCCCGGCTCGCCGGCGCCGCTGGAGAAGCCCGCGCGCCGTGCGCCCGCGCGGAATCGTTCCAGGTCCCCGTCCAGAAACGGTTCCAGGTCGATGCCGGCGTACTTCTCGAACGCCTCGGCGACCTGCATTCTCTCGAAGGGCGCCTCGAGACCGACGCGCCGGTCACCCCTCCGGAACTCCGGCCTGCCCGTCAGGTGGAGCGCCGTCTCGTGGAACAGCCCTTCCAGATCCTGAATCAGGGCCTCCGCTCCTGCGTACGCCCGGTACCACTCCAGCAGGGTGAACTCCGGATGATGCCAGTCGGACCGCTCGCCCTGACCGCCGCGATAGGCGTGGGAGAGTTCGTAGATCCTCTCGTGTCCCGCCACCAGCAAGCGCTTCATCCGCAGTTCCGGTGACGTGACCAGATACCGATCCCCGCAACGGAACGGTTCCAGGGTCGGCTCCTGTCCCGGCTCGCCCACCAACTGCCCGGTCTCCACCTCGAGGAATCCCCGCCGGTCGAAGAAGTCGCGGATCGTCCGCCGAAGAGCCGCTCTTGAGGCGAGGTTCCGGCGCAGGGCGGGCGACGCCAGCCGCTGGTATTCAGGGTCTTCCAGCGGGCTCCTCTCCGGCCGCAGAAGCAGCTGGAAACTCCCGGCATCAAAACACCCCGCCTTATCCAGGCGCCCCTCCAGCCGGACCAGATCTCCCGGCTCGAGGACCCTTCCCGCGCTCATCGAAAACGGGCACGATCCGGACTCGTCCGCGATCCGCCCCTCGAGCCGGCCGGCCAGGACCCGAGTCTCCGTGACCCTCCCTGCGATGTTCAGCGCGGGCGAGACAGGCTCCGCGGCGAGGTCCGCGATTCTCCGATCACGGAACCTGGACATCAGGGAGTGATTCTCTCCAGCATTCTCGGATATGGAATGCACTCCCGGATATGGTGCGTGCCGCAGATCCAGCCACAGGTTCGCTCCAAGCCCAGTCCGAATCCTGCGTGCGGCACGGTGCCATAGCGACGCAAGTCCAGGTACCAGCGGAATGCTGCCTCAGGAAGCTGGTGCTTCTCGATCTGATCCAGCAGGAAGCTCAGATCGGAAGCGCGCTCGGAGCCGCCGACAATCTCGCCAAACCCTTCGGGAGCGATGGCGTCGACGCAGAGCGCCAGCCGTTCATCCTTGGGATCTCGCTTCATGTAGAACGCCTTGACCTGCGCGGGGTAGCGGTGAATCAACACCGGGCGGTCGAACTGCTCCGAGAGCAGGGTCTCATCCGGAGCGCCGAAGTCGCCGCCCCACTCGAAGGAGTTGCCCCGAGCGTTCAGCAAGTCGACCGCATCGGAGTACGAAAGTCTCGGAAAGGGCGTCTTGACCGCCTCCAGCTTGGAGAGATCCCGCTCGAGGATCAGAAGCTCCGGGCGGCGGTCCTTCAGCACCGCCTGGACGATGTATGCCAGGAACTCCTCGATCAGGTCGAGCAGGCCGTCCATCTCGAGAAAAGCGACCTCCGGCTCCACCATCCAGAACTCGGTCAGGTGCCGGCGAGTCTTCGACTTCTCCGCGCGGAAGGCCGGGCCGAAGCAATAGACCTTGCCGAAGGCCATGGCCGAGGCCTCGGCATAGAGCTGGCCGGACTGCGTCAGGAAGGCGGTCTCGCCGAAGTAGTCCACCGGAAACAGGGTCGTCGTGCCCTCGCAGGCGGATGGCGTGAAAATCGGCGAGTCGATGCAGACATAGCCGCGATCGTCCAGGAAGTCGCGAATCGCCTTGATGATCCGCGCCCTCACCCGGAGCGTGGCGTGTTGCTTGCTCGAACGCAGCCAGAGATGGCGGTTCTCCATCAGGAAGCCGGTCCCGTGCTCCTTCTTGGTGATCGGATATGGCTCGGATTCGTGGTAGATCGCCACGGACGCCACATCCATCTCGTAGCCGCCAGGCGCGCGCGGCTCCGCCTTCACCGTTCCCTCGACCTGGAGCGAGGATTCCTGGGGCAGGCTGTCGAGACGCTTGAAAAGCTCGGCGTCCAGATTCCCCTTGAAGCAGACGGCCTGCATCACGCCGGTGCCATCCCGGAGCTGCAGGAAGTGCAGTTTTCCCGAGGAGCGCCGGTTGAACAACCAACCCTTGACCGTCACCGTGTTGCCGACGTGTTGGCTCAGGTCCTCGATGTACGCGTGTGGATTCACCGGCACCCTGTTCTCCTGCTACGGGAAGACCTCGGTGGATGAGGACATCTTCTCCTCCACGATCTGCCCATCCTCGATCATCACGAAACCCTTGTAGGTGACCCCGCCCTTGGTCCCCTCGACAGGCAGGCGCATCGGCTCCTTCAGGCCGTAGGGGATCTCTCCCACGACCCGAATCGACTGGTATCCCCGCCCGTAGAACCGGCGCTCGACCATCTCCCGCATGTGAACAGACCGTTCCCGCGCGAGATCTCCCGCCATGCTCTCCAGATGCCGTTCCATTCCGGAGAGCTCCTGCCTCATCTCGTCGAGCGCGGCATGCACCGGACTCAGATCAACAGGGACGGACGGCGGCGGCGGCGGCGGCGGGGGAGGCGGCTCCGTGCGGTCCTTCATCTGGTCGAGGTCATTCCCCAGGCGGTCGAGGTCATTCCCCATGCGGCCCAGGTCCTTCCCCAGGCGGGCGAGGTCCGAAAGCAGCAGGTCAAGACGCGACCGCAGGAGAAAGAACACCAGCAGCAACCCGCCCAGCAGCAGAACGCTGAAGGTCGCCGTGAGTCCCAGGTTCTCCAGAAGCAAGATCGGCATGGTTCCTCGATCCTACTAAAACTGCCCGATGTCGCGCGCTCTTCTCCCGAGTTGCACCCATCTTCACCGGTTTGCTAAGTTCCCCCGTTCGGACGATGCGGTCTCTCGCGACGGAGAGGCCGCCGGTTGCGGGAACCGTGGTGCGACATGCGAGAGTGGATTCAGCTCCTGGAGCAGACCGTCTCCGGACCGAAGGGGCCGGTCAGGACCTTCGTGCGGGAGGACTGCCGGCAGCCGATCGTGCTGGACACCCTCGCCGATCCGGACCAGCGCGTCCCGTCGCCCATGAAGCAGAGCCACGTGGAGAAGCTGGAGGCCCGCCGCGCCGTCTACTCGTTCCTCGGCGACTGGGAAGGCCAGGAGGAGCGGCTCTACCTGAAGCTGTACCGCCTCCGCGGCCTGAAGGACGTCCTCGAGGAACTCCTGTACGGCAAGCGGGCTCTGCGCTCGCTCAAGATGGGGCTGGAGGCGGAGCAGCGCGGGATCAAGGTGCCGATCCATCTCGGAGCCGGCTTCCGGAAACGTCCGGCCCGCTGGCCTTCTGAATCGGTCCTGCTGATGCGCGCCGTCCCGCACAACCGGGACGTGCGCACCGTGCTGAAGCACGAACTGATGGAACCGTCCGCAAAAGCCCAGCGCCGCCGGTTTCTCGAGGAGACGGGCCGCTTTCTGGGGGAAACCCATCGCCTCGGCCTGATCCACGGCGACCTCAAGATCCGGAACCTGTTCGTCATCCAGATCGATCCGCCGGAGCTGGCGCTCATCGATTTCGACCGGGCCCGCTTCGTCGAGGCCGATTCCTCGCAAGGCCTCTTCCGGCAGGCGCTCGACCTCCGGGTCGCGCTTCGTTCGCTCGGGGATCGGGTGAGCTCGAACGAGCGACGCCGGATCCTGGGCGCCTATCTGCGGGCGAGGAAGCTCGACCGTGGCGGGCGGGCGCGCCTGCTGCGCTGGCTCAAGCTGGTCCGGGGAGTGTGACGACCTCGTCGTCGTTGTTCTTATCGTTGTCGTCTTCGTCGTCGAAGAGTGACCACGACAACAAAGACGATGACGATCGCGACCACGAGAAGGCGGGCCCGGACCAAGTCAACCCCCGCCGCCCTGCTTCGGCTCTTCCTGCTTCGGTTCTTCCTTTTTCGGCTCTTCCTGCTTCGGCTCTTCCATCACCGGCGGCTCGCCGCCCGCACCCTCGGGAGTCGGCGCCGGCTCCGCCTGGCCGCCTTCCGGTGATTCAGGTTCCTCGACCACAGGAGGAGCATCCTCAGGTCCTTCGACCGCCTCGTCCGCGGCGTCCGCGTTCTCGTCCTTTTCCACCAGGTCCTTCCCGTCCTTCAGGAGATCGAGCAGTCGATACGAGGCGATCTGGTAGACGTCATCATTGCCCGGCACGCGCACGTACCGCTTCGATTCGACCTCCTTGCCGATCTCGAACACGAGTGGTTCGCCGGTCTCGAGCCTGGCCGTGACCTTCGCCTCCGCGGGATCCAGGCCAAGTTCGGCGGCGGGCTTGCCCCCCTCCACGAACGCATCCGCCCTGAGCTTCGCGATGGTGGAGGCGAGGGAGTTGGCCGAATAGCGGCTCATCTTCCCTGCCACCGGCTCGACCACGTTCCAATCGTCCTGATCGGTGGCGGACAGCTCCCCTTCCTTCCCTGCCTCGGTCGACTCGGTCAGCTTTCGCTCGATGCGCACCGTCTCGCCCGGCTTGACAACCTCGAGACCGCGGATCAGCTTCACGTCGGCATCGAAGATCTTCTTGTCCCTCCAGGCACCCGGCTTGCCGCCGTCCCGGTCGAAGGTGGAGCGGATGTTCGTTTCCACCAGCATCACGTCGTCGGAATCGACCGGGTAGCGCACGTAGGCGCCGCGCCAGTTCGGCGTCGTCTTGCCGAGGATGAAGTGCACCACCTCGGAACCGCCCGAGGTGACCGCGGTCACCTCGATGGCCTTCTCCCCCACCACCTCGAAATCAGCGTGCTTGGCGGGGTTCTCGGAGACGATGTTCCCCGGCTTCAGCTTGGACAGGGCCGAAACCGCGCTCTGGATCAGGTTTTCATCGGCCGGCTTGTTGTTCTCGCTGAAGACGACCCAGCGGTCGCCCTCCCGCCTGAGCTCGGTTTGACCAGAGGACCTGTTCACGATCAGCCGGGCGATCTGCGCCGGGTCCGCGTCCGGGAAGAGCAGGTCGCCCTCGACCGTCATCTTGGGCCGGTAGTCGTCTCCCTTCAGGAACTTCTCGCTCGCGAGCCATGCCGCCTGGAGGCCGATCAGCACGCACAGAAACAGGTTCAGTTTGCTCATGGCTTCACCCTCTACGCATTCGTTCTGCGAGTCTTGCGGACGACGTACATGAGAATCCCGATGATCAGAACCAGCGTCGGCACGGCCAGCATCCCAAGGAACTTGATGCCCGTCTTCTCGCCCGGCGAGAGATCGGCGCGCACAGAAGGCGGGGCGGACATCCGGTTGCGCACTTCAGTCAGCCGGCTGCCGGTGGTCATCCGGTCGACCAGGGTCCAGAGAAACTCGAGGTTGCCACTGAGGCCCAGGTAGTCGTTGGTCAGGAAACGACTGCTCCCCACCACCACGATCGTGGTCTCGGGAGACTTCTCGAGGATAAAGGGCGCCGCGGGTCCCGGCCCCTCCGTTCCTTCCGGAACTTCGGCGTCCTGCGGCTCCTCCTCGGCATCGGCCGCGGCTTCCGCCGGCTTCTCCGCGTCCTGAGGTTCTCCGGTTTCCTGTGGTTCTCCCGCTTCCTGAGGCTCTGGCTCTGCCTGAACCAGTCCGCCGCCCGGCGTGTCTTCTTCCTCGACCGGCTCTTCCTCGGCCTTCTCCGGCTCGGCATCCTCCGGCTCGTCGTCCTCGAACTTGAACCCCTGATTCTCGAGGTCCTCCAGGGTCGGCCCCTGGTTCGCGGTGACGACTCCGTCCGGCAGCGCCCGGTTGGAGAAGTACGAGGTGAATTCTCCCTTCAGCAGGCCGACGATGTCGAACTGGCTGTAGTCGTCGATCGACTCCGGCGGCTTGATGGTGCGGCGATCCAGGTTGAAGAACCCCTCCTGGGCCCAGGCCGCAGGCGTGCTCTGTGCGAGCACCACTCCCTCCACGCCCGGCGGTGGATTCAGCTCGATCGAAGAGGCGAGCACCACAAAGAATGAGCCAACGCCGTTCATCAGCGACGACTCCGGATCGAAGTAGTTGGCCAGCACCTTGGGCAATAGGTAGACCGGCGGCTCGAACAGTCGCTGGTAGCACTGCGTGTCCAGGACCAGGTTCTTGGCGACCGTGAAGCCGTAATGGGCGAACAGGTTTTCGGGCATGGAGGTCCGGGCGACCAGGGAGCGCATCTGGGCGTTCTCCTCCGTCCCCTCGGTCAACACGATCAGCTTGCCGCCGCCCATCAGGTACTGGTCCAGATAGAACTGCGCCTTGTCGTCCATGCCGGCCACGTTGTGCACGACCAGCAGGTCGATATGGCTCGGCACCTCCTTGTCCAGCTTGACCTTCTCCACTTCGAACTGCTTCTGCAGCTCGCCCCTGACCCTCGAATAGTCGCCGTCGATGTCATGCTCGTCCTGGGTCTGGCCCATCTGCGCGGCATACTGGGGCGGGATCCCTTCCGGCAGCGACTTGATGGCGTCGAAGCCGATGGTGATCGTCTCCCGCTGGGTCAGTCGGGTGATCGCCATGGCCAGGTTGAACTCGAGCGTCTCGACCGGCATGGCGACCGGGATCGCCTGATCTTCCTTCCCGCCATACGAGAGGACCATGCCGATAAAAGCCTTGAAGACCACCGCTGACTGCTCGTCGCGCCCGCTCAGATCGAGCTGCTCGACGCCGGCGGAACGCGCCTCCATCTCCAGCTCCGGATCGTCCGTCGGATCCCTGAAATCGATCTTCAGCCTGCCCCGGCCCCTGGCGCCGAACTCCTCCACCAGGTCCCTGATCTCCCGGGGGATGTGCGAATAGCGCGTCTGATTCTTGAATGCCTTCTCCGACAGGTAGACCCGCATGGTCACCAGGTCATCCAGGTCGGCCAGCAGGTCGACGGTGGCCGGGTGCAGGGTGTACAGACCGTCATGGGTCAGGTCGAAGCGACCGAAGTGGTCCTGGGCGATCCAGTTGAACAGCACCAGGTTGACCGCAACCAGCAGCACCGAGAGCGCGAATGAACGACGACGACGTGCAGGAGTCAGAACCATCTCTTCAGACCCTCCTTTAGCGACGCTTCACGGCGGCGGTGTTCAACATCAGGAAGACGCCCAGCATCGACGCGTAGTAGAGCATGTCCCGGGTGTCGACGACGCCGCGCTGAATGTTCTCGAAGTGCTCGGTCAGGGACAGGCTGCGGATCATTCCGCCCATGCCCTGGGGGAAGATGCTGGCCACCGGCTCCAGGCCGATGATCACGAAGTAGAGACAAACGCCGACCCCGAGGATGAACGCCACGATCTGGCTCTGGGTCAGCGCCGAGGCGAACAGGGACATCCGGCGCAACGGGAACCGGTATGCGCGGATCCTGGTGGGCGTCGGCATCATCACCGTCCACGCCGCGGTGATCCTGCACGGGGGATACTGAGCGTGAAGACCCGGAACGTGTTCATCCTGAGCCTGGGCG
>JAZDLC010000168.1:0-13437 GCA_043802345.1 Planctomycetota bacterium
CGCGATAGCGATGGATGGCGTCTGTAAGCTCCATGGTTCACCACTAGAGTGTCCAGGAAGACCGTGAATCCCACGCTTCCCTGCACTTCTTCTGGCCTCTGGCCGTCCGGATCTCCGGTCGGGCGCCTCCTTAAATGGACCTTTCTCGTCGCGCAGATCCGGTGTATCCTGGAACACCCTGCCAATCTGTCGTCTCGCCCCCCAGCCCTAGCCAAGGAATCCCTCCATGCGCTGCCGCCAGTTGCTCGTCCTGCTTCTGACGTTCTCCGGCCCGTTCCTCCCCTGCCAGACCGCGATGGCCGAGAACCACCCGGACCATTTCTACGTACAGATCGACAACCTCGATCGGAATGACCGGGTCGACCTGACCCGCAAAGGAGTGGACATTGCCTCGGTGCGAGGTCCCGCGACCATTGCGTACGTCACTACCGAGCAGCTCGCGGCGCTGCGCGCGCGCGGCTTGACCGTCACCGTGCTGCCGGACAGCCGCCCGGACGATTCCGGCCTGCTCGTCGGGTACCACACGCACGCGGAGCTGGGGACGGAGCTGCAGACCATCGCGAGCACCTACCCGTCCATCGCAACTCTCTACAACATCGGTAATTCCACTCAGGGCCGGGCGCTCTGGATGATGAAGATCTCGGACAACGTGAACGTCGAGGAGGATGAGCCTGAGTTCCGGTACATCTCCAGCATGCACGGCGACGAGGTCATCGGCATGGAGCTCTGTCTGAAGCTGGTCCAGCTCCTCACCAGCTCGTACGGAACCGATCCCCAGATCACCAACCTGGTGGACAACGTGGAGATCTGGATCCTGCCGCTCATGAATCCGGACGGGTACACCGCGGGAGGCCGCTACAACGCCCAGGGGATCGACCTGAACCGCAACTTCCCGGACCGCGTGGCCGATCCGACCAACACCACTTCGGGCCGCGCCACCGAGGTGCGGCACGTGATGAACTGGGGCTTCGCCCACTCGCCGGTGCTCTCCGCCAACTTCCATGGCGGCGCCCAGGTCGTGAACTACCCGTATGACTCCGACCCGAATTGGTACGCCAACTACTCGGCCACGCCGGATGACGCGCTCATCCGCGACCTCTCCCTGGCCTACTCGTCGCTCAACTACGATATGTACCACAGCCTTTGGTTCACCAACGGGATCGTCAACGGGGTGGAGTGGTACATGATCTACGGAGGAATGCAGGACTGGAACTACGTCTGGCAGGGGTGCGTCGACCTCACCATCGAGCTCGACGACAATAAGTGGCCCTCCTACTCAACGATCAACGGACACTGGAACGACAACCGCCCCGCGATGCTCGCCTACATGGAGAAGAGTCTCACCGGCGTGCGCGGCCTGGTCACCGACAGCGTCTCCGGACAACCCGTGGACGCCAAGGTGCGGCTCGTCGGGATCAATCATGACGTCTTCACCGACCCGGACGTGGGTGACTACCATCGCCTGGCGCGTCCCGGCACCTACAGCTTCCTCTTCGCCGCGGATGGGTACGTGACCCAGACCGTGGGCGGCGTTTCGGTCGGCTCGGGGGCGGCCACGCGGCTCGATGTCGCGCTCGTGCCGGCGGGGTATACCGACCTCGGCAACGGTCTGGCGGGCACGGGCGGTCAGGTGCCGGTGCTGGCAGGGGGCGGCCCGCTCGCTGCCGGCTCTTCCAACCAGGTCAACCTGAGCAACGCCCTCCCCGGCGCCACGACCTACCTGGTCGTCGGCGTCGCGCTCGCCTACAGCCCGATGAAGGGGGGCATCCTGGTGCCGAGCCCGTGGGTCATCCTGCCGGGCCTGCCGGTCGACGGCTCGGGGATGTTGAACATCCCGTTCAACGCCCCGGCGGGCGCCTCATCCGGCACCAGGTTCTACGTGCAGCACTGGATCACCGACGCCGGCGGTCCGGCCGGCTTCTCTGCCTCCAACGGTCTGGAGGCCGAAATCCAGTAGCTCCGGTTTCACTCCTCAGGCGTCGGCGATCCGGCGGCCAAAAAGCGCGAGCAGGAGCATCAGGATCAGGCCGAGAAGGCTCAGGCCCCACCCGGCGAGAAGGGTCCTTGACCTGAACTGAAGCGTGATCTTCACCGCGCCATCCCCTCGGATCGGAATACCGATCAACGCGTGGTTGGCACGCAGCGTCTCGACCCGTGTTCCGTCGATCTCCGCCTGCCAGCCTGGGTGCCAGTTCTCTGAAACCAACAGCAAGCCAGGGGCGCCGGCGTCCAGTTCGAGTTCCAGGCGTCCTGATTGGTAGCGGGCGATCCGCACGCCTCTTCGTTGCTCGGACGGAGTCCCCTCTCCGCCCGGAATCGCGTCGAGTTCCTGCTCGACGATCGCCACGTCTTTAGGAGCGAAGCCGGGTGAGGCGAGCCGCGCCAGCCGGTCTTTGGGGTCAGACACCTGTTCCACCCGGGGGACGATCCAGGCGCGGGGGAGCGCCTCCTGGTTCTCCAGCACGCGGATCGGACCCACGCGGGCCGCCTCCACGAAGCCCGAGGGTGCGGGCGCCGCATGTCGCGTCAGCACGACGTCGATTCCCAGCATGTCGACCGCCGGCAAGGAAAGGCGCGCTGGATCGGTGAACCCTCCGAGCGCCGAGTCGGACACGAACGCGCCCGGGCTGATCGCATTGAGCAGCTCCGCGTACCGCCGGGGCACCATCGGTGCGTACGCCTGCGCGTCCTGGAGGCCGAACAGGCCGGGGAAGTTCGGCCTGAGGTCGCTCGGCTCGTTCCCGAGGCGGATGAGCCGCAGAGGGACCGGCCCCTCCGGCCGGACGGCCCTGATCTTCCGCGCCAGTTCGGGCTCGAGCAGGGCGCCGATGCGCCCGGGCCTTTTCGTGACCGCGTCGGTGGGCGCCGACCGGAGCATCGGAAAGGCGCTGACGCCGAGCTCGCAGCAGAGCAGGAAGCAGAGCAAGGGCGCCAGGAGACGGAACCGCGGGGGCGCCTTCAATCGAGTCGATCGGAACAGCAGGATCAGGCCCCCGATCAGGACCAGCAGCGAGGCGGCGAGCGCCACCAGACTGGAGCCGCGCGCGACTTCAGCGGCTTGCTGAAAGTTGCCGGGCGGAACCACTGCCAGCACCTGCTCGACGGTCGCGTCCACCCCGAACTGCCGCACCAGCGAGGCCGCCCAGGCTTCGACATCGGCCAGCGTGCGCGCGGGTGGGATGGTCAGCAGCAGCAGCAGCGCCGCTCCCGAGAGAGCCAGGCCGATTCCACAGCAAACCCGGAGGATCCAGCGCCCCTGGGCGCGCAGCAGGTCGACCCCTCCCGCCGCCAGAACAGACAGTGCGAAGGTCGTGAGTAGAACGATCCGTTTCGGATTCCCGAACCGAAGCGGCGGAAAGGCCGCCGCCGCGGCCCGCAAGGCGGAGGGCCAGAGCAGGAGCGCAAAGAGGAGCAGCACGATCAGGGTGTAGAACCGTTCGATCCAGGTGCGGCCGAAGATCATGGCCAGGAGGGCCAGCGCCAGGCCGAACACGCCGATCCCGAGGCTGACCTCCGCGCGGTTGATCGCGGGCGGCAAGAGCGCCTGGTCGATCCTGCCCAGACCGAGCGGCTGGAAGCCGGGAATCCCGGCCGAGCTGTAGTAGTCGGGCGCGATCAGGTGGGCCAGGAGAGGCGCTTCCAGCCCCTCTCTTCCGACCTGCTCGATCTTCTGCTCGCCACGGGCCGAGTGCCCCGCCATGTAGTCAAGGGTCGGGAGAACCTGCGGCGCCGCCAGCAGCAGTCCCAGCAGGACCGCGGCGGCAGACCAGAGCAGCCGGCGCAGCCTGGCAGGCCACTTCCGGGAGGAACAGGCGAAGCGGACCAGCTCCAGCAGGCCCGCCAGCACCAGCAACCAGCTGGTCACCTGGGGAAAACCGGCCAGAAGGGAAAGCGTCACCGCGAGCGCCGCGATGAGGGTCCCCTTCCCGCTTGCCGACTGCAGTCCGTACAGGATCCACGGCAGCCAGACCGCCGCCCCCACCACCGGGAACGAATGCATCCTCGCGGTGATCCAGGCCGACAGGGCGAAGGCGAGGGCGCCCAACAGCGCCGCCCCCTCGCTTCTCCCGAGCGCCCGCAGGTAGAGCAGCGTGCCGCCCCCCGCCATCACGAGATGCAGCCAGGCCAGGAGCCCCAGGCCGCTCAATCCCAGAAACAGCGGAATCCAGGCCGGCGGATAGAAGACCGCGTAATGCACCTCGGCGATGTGCGGCACTCCCAGTCCCTGACTCGCATCCCACTGCGGAAGCTCCCCGCGTTCGAGCGCCTGCCGGGTCGTCTCCAGGCCCGGGATCAGGAGGTGCAGCAGGTCCGACATGCAGTAGTTCGGATGGGGATGCCGCGCGAGCGATTCCTCCGCCCGCCCCGCTCGCCACGCGCGGAAGTCATCCGGCGCAAGCGGCACGAGCAGGCGGGAAGGAAACCAGGTCTCGGCCAACAGGAGAGCGGGGACGACCAGGATCGTCATCCAGGAGAACAGAAGTCGCTTTTTCTGCACGCGCCGCTCTTTTCTGACGGGCCCCGGTTCGCCCCGCCCTGGTGCATCCCGTTGAGAATGCTCCCGTTAGGAGGACCTCCTCGGGATTTGTCGGTTGCCGGATCCTACCGATTTCTGCCGCGTGGCGGGTGCGGTCACCGTTCCGATCCGGCCTGCCAGGGTCGCTCCCTGGCCCGCCGCCCGGGAATTTGTGGTACGATTTTGGCCATCGACGGACCGTCAGGCCGCCTCGCCGGGCGTCTGATATGCAACGGGGGAACTCGTATGGACTGCTTCGTGAACGGCGGGATCTTCTTCCGCGCCAACGGCTCGATCTCCTGTGGTTGCGACATAGGCGCTCTGACCACCCTCCATGGATGGGAACCAGCGTCCGACTACTGCGCGGACATCTTCCTCGGCAAGCGGTACCAGCGGATCCGCGACAGTCTCCGGCAGAACAAGTGGCCGCTGAGCGACGCCATCTGCTCCCGCTGCGCCTTGCTCCACGCCGACCAGGAGTTCAACCCCGCCTGCGCCGATGACCGGATCATCGAGATGTTCCATCTCGAACCGTCGTACGCCTGCGTTCTCGAGTGCCCCTCCTGCTTGAAAATCGAGGATCGCAAGAAGAACCTGAAGCCGAGCGACGCGGGACACCTGCTCCTCGCTCCGGCCGCTCTCGACAAGGTCCTGGACGACCTGAACAGGGGCGGGATCACCGTGCGCACCTTCGTGCTCGAAGGACATGGTGAGCCGCTGCTGAATCGCAACGCCTGGGACATGATCGCCAACATCCGGCGGCGGTTCCCTGACTCGGGTATTCGGCTGATCACGAACTGCAATGTCTCGCGCTTCGGTCCCAGGATGCTCGAGTGCGGTCTCGACGAGCTCGTGTTTGCCATCGACGGTGTCGATCATGAGACCTACAGCCCGTATCGGATCAAGGAATCTTTCCAGAAGGCGTTCCAGTTCATGAGCGACTTCAGCCGCGCCAATGTCCGGGCCGGATCGCCGGTCCGCACCATCTGGAAGTACGTGGTGTTCGAGCACAACGACCAGGATGAACATCTGTTGCGGGCGCAGCGCCTCGCCAAGGACGTCGGCGTACACACCATGATGTTCATTCTCACCCGTCTTGGCCCGGTGTCCCGGCGGGTCTACGAGTTGCAGGATATTCCGCTGCTGGAAGGCGGCATTCCGGTGGTCGCCGAAACCAACGTCCTCTCCCTGGAGGAGTTCCGGCGCCGTGTGCTCGAGTGCTGCACGCTGTACCTCTCAATGGATCCGACAGAAGAGACTCAAAGCCAGGTCTGCGAGCTGATCGCCCGCTGGACGGATGATGACAACCATCGCCAGCTCAAGCAGTACGGGGTCTTCAAGGAACTGCTCGAACTCGCGGCTCGAACCGATCGCCACGCCTACGGCCGGGTCGCGGTCATCCATGACCGCCTGCTGCGGGAGGGCGTCTTCAAGCCGCCGGGCGAGCTCACCGCCCAGCTTCTCGCTGACGGGGCTTCCTAGCCCGCCAACAGGGAACGCCCCTGCTCAAACTCCCAGAACCCTGGCGGCCCGCTCGAAATCCGCCTGCCGGACATAGACGAGATAGCCGTAGCCCCCCTTGCCATCCGTAACCCCGCCCGACCGGTAGACGTTGACGTTGGCCTCGCTGAGGTCCTGGTGGATCTTGACGAGGGCGCCCAGCTCGTCATCTCCCTGAATCAGGAAGACCGGCTGCGGTCCGGTCAGTTCGATGGCGACCTCTTCGGCGAAACGCAACAGCATGGCCGGGTCATCCGGAAAGAGAACCAACTGGGTTTGCTTGGGACCGACAGGAATGGCGCTGAAGGCCAGAAGGCTGACACCCGCGAAGGAGAGTTTCGACAGCAGATCGTATGCCTTCCCCGGCTCGTCTGTCACTGTCGTGTGGTAATACTCGATCCGGCGGATCTTGGTGGACATGACCTTCGTTCCTTTTGGTCTCCTCTGGTCGGGCGCCGGTCTGACGGGCGCGCCCTTGGTTCTCATTCTAGCAACTCCGCGCCCGGTCCTCACCTTGCCGGGCCACTCCATCTACGTGAGCTGTCCCTCGCGTAGAAGCCGGTTCATCTTGCGGAATCCCGCATGGTCCTTGGTCCGCGCCCATTCGAACGCCGCGGACTCGTGATTGGTGATCCAGGCGCCGGCCTGTGCCATCCGCTCGAGGGCGTGACGCCGGTACTCCTCGCCACGGGAACTCACGCATTCCCAGCAGACGTGCACTTCCTGGCCGCTCCGCAATAATTCGATCACGGTCTGCATCACGCAGACGTGCGCCTCGATGCCCGCAACCACGACCTGGCGCTCGGCCAGGGTGACGCCGGGGCGGACCTCGCAAAGAGCCCGCTCGAACCCCGCGTCTCCGCAGCAGCCGAAGCTGGTCTTCGTGAGGAATCGCCTGTCCACCGTGAGTGCGTCGTAAGTCGAGCGCACGTCAGGATGTGTCGGGCCAAGCCCCTCTGGATACTGCTCGGTGAGTACGACCGGAACCGCGTGGATATCCGCCAGTTGCATGAGGCGCTGGGTCGCCTTGACCACCAGCCCCGGCCGGTGAATCATCTCCATCAGCTTGCCCTGGAGATCAATGACAACAACCACACTCCGGCTTGCGTCCAGAAGTTCAACTTTCGACATGGCGGCGTCCTTGCTGCGTTCAAAGGCCAGGCCCAAGCGCTCCAGAATAGCCTCGGGGCATCCTGTCGTCTCCCGTTCTGTCGGGATCACCTGGCGACGATCTTCACCGGGTGTGGCTCTTCGGAGTGAACAGGCCCTCGCGTTGCAGGTACTCCGCGAACCAGCGTGAGACCTTGTGGGTCGGATGCCAGTGGTCGTTCTCGATCTGCTGGATCTCGACGCCCGCCTTCAGGGCCTCCACCATCGGCGCGGTCAGATCGAAGGTTCGGATCCGCAGCGCGTCGAGGATCTCGCGCGCCTGCTTGTGGTTCTTCTCTTCCTGCGGGGTCCACTTGTCGAGCGGCTTCATGATTGGCAGGAGCAGCACCGTCAGCGGAATGCCATCCTCCCGGGTCAGTTCCCGCAATCGCGCCAGGCTGTCCCGAACCTCCGCGGCAATCTCCTCGTCCTGCTTGCCTCCCAGGAACCACGCCCCGAGCACGATCCGGTAGAGGATGCAGTGCTCGAACAACGTTCTGGAAATCCGTCCGAGACGGCCGTGAGGACTGAAAACGACCAGCTTGCCGTCGTCGTAGAACGCAACCGGCGTCGTTTCGAAATCGTTGTTGTGGAACGTCAGGATGACATGGTCCGGCTTGATCGCGCGGTTGAACTGCTCGTAGTACCGCACCTCTTGCGGCGTATTGAACGACTCCACGCCGGCGTTCCAGTACTCGAAGCCCTCGCTCCCGTAGACGTTCCGAAGCGCCGTGTCGATCCGCCTGCGCGCGGTGGCGGAATCGCCGATGAACAGCAGGCGCTGCCGCGCCGGGTCCTTCTCCAGCTCGTATTCATTCTTGAGCGTGCCGTATTCCGAGTAGCGCGCGCCGAGGACGGGCCGGAAGCCGAAGGCCGGGTCGATGACATACTGTCCGCTCAGGTCGCGAGGGCTTTCCCGCTTCCAGTGCAGCTCTCGCCCGGCCGCGAACAACCCGTACGGACTGAGCCAGCGCAGCGCCAGCTCGCCGAGCGCCAGCGTGACCACGGTCGCCGCCAGCGCGAGTGCGACCTTCTTCAGCCAGCACACTCGCCGCGAGGATCCGTACCGGTCCGCATCGAACATCCGGTCACTCTATCACCACTGTCGGCCACGGGCTGCCACTGCCACCCGTCAAGGAGTGATCACGGTCCGAATACCCTCACCGAATCGCTCGAGATCGTCCAGGACCGCATTGATCGCGGCCGCGTCGAGGGGCACGGTGCGAGTCATCACATGCGAGAGATCGAGCTTACCCGTTCGCGCCAGTTCGGTCAGCTCGGGGATTTCGCTCGCAAGATGGTCAGAAACACCGATGACCTCATTCTCCCGCGCAATCAACTCGCGAAACGAATCGAGCTCGAGCGCTCGGTCCGTGATCCCGGCGATGGCGGCGCGACCGCGGATCGCCAGCGACCGCACCGCCTGCCGCATGGTCTCGGGCAGTCCGATCAGCTCGAGGGCCACATCGACGCCATGCCCCTCCGTCCTGCGCCTGATCTCCGCCACCGGATCGCTTTCGGCCGCATTCACGGGGATCGCGCCCAGACGCTCGGCCAACAGCAGCTTCCCGGGACGGATATCGACGGCGTACACCTCTCTTGCCGCGAACGCCCGCGCCAACTGCACCGCGGAGAGGCCAAGGCCTCCGGCGCCGAAGATCGCAACGCTCTCGCCCGGCTGGTGCCGGGCCTTGCGCAGGGCGTGCAGGGATGTCGCCGCCGAACACATGAGCACGGCGCCCCACTCAAACGGGACCTCCTCCGGCAATGAGAAAACGCTTCGCGCCGGCACGCAGACGGCTTCCGCGTATCCTCCGTCCCTCAGCTTGCCGAGCATCTCGCCGGCCGCGCAGAACTGCTCGTGTCCTTCCTTGCAGAAGCGGCACTCGCCGCAAGTCACCAGGTAGTGCAGACAGACGCGGTCGCCCGGGACAAAACCGGTCACGTCCGCACCGACTTCTTCGACGACGCCCGCGATCTCGTGCCCGGGAGTGACCGGCATCGCCCCGACCGAGCCGAGTCCTGAGCGGTAGTGGGCATCCGAGTGGCAGATCCCGGCCGCCTTGATCCTCACCAGGACGTCGCTGGCGCCGGCTTTCGGAACCTCGATCTCCTGTTGCTCCAGCGGCCGTCCCTGTTCGACGATGCGTACTGCCTTCATGATCACCTTCCTCGAACAGACGCCCGGAAGCGCCTACTGTACCGGTCACTCGGTCCGCGCCGCGGCCTTGAGCGCGGCCTCGACCTCCGGGTCGAACGCCGTCAGCAACACCTGCTGGAAACCCCCTCGCTCCTTGAGGACCTGACCGATCTCGCGCCACGCGATCCGGGCTGCCAGAGACACGGGAAAACCGTAGATGCCGCAGCTGATCGCCGGGAAGGCAATCGTCTCCACGTCGTGCTGGACGGCCAGGCTCATGCAGTTCCGGTAGCACGCTGCCAGGTCTTCCTCTTCTCCCTCGCTCCCGCCCCGCCAGATCGGCCCCACGGTGTGGATCACATGGCGAGCCGGCAGGGCGAGACCGGGAGTCATCCGCGCCTCGCCGGTCCGACACCGCACTCCCGGGGCGACTTCCGGCAGGGCCCGGCACGCGGCGAGGAGTTCAGGGCCCGCCGCCCGGTGAATGGCCCCATCAACCCCCCCGCCGCCGAGCAGCGTGGTGTTCGCCGCGTTGACAATGGCGTCGACTTCCAGTCGTGTGATGTCATCTGTCACGATTCTCACCCGCATCCTTGGGCCTCCCTCCTTTTCTCTCTCTGCAACGACCCCCGGCTGCCTGGTACACTGCTCCCCATGGCCCCGTTCGTACATGTCGCCTTCCTGGACGTCGGCTCGCAGGAGATGGTCGTGATCATGATCGTCGCCCTGCTCATCTTCGGCGGGCGCCTCCCTGAAGTCGCCCGCAATTTTGGGCGGACCGTCGGGGAGTTCAAGCGCTCCGCCCAGAAGCTGACCCGGGAGTTTCGCTACGATATGGACGATATTTCTCCGCTGCCGTACGAGCCGCCTCCGGCCATCAAGAAGTGGCGTTCCAAGGCCCTGACCGCCGCCGAGACAGAACCGGACGGTCAGCGGGACGCGTTGGAGACGGCTCCTGAGACGGCAGACGAGACGGCGGCAGAGCCTCCGGATGGCCCACCGGTCGTCGATCGAACGGAATTAGCTCCTCAATCAGAGGGCTTTAAGTCCCCACCAAACCCATCGAAGAGCTGATCGAACTTCTGCGAGAGCTCCTTGGTCACCTTCTCGAGTGGGAACCTCTCCGACAGGCTCTTCTGAATATCGCTGGTCAGTGCCACGTACAGCCCGACTTCATACCCCGTTGACTCTTCGATCTCGGTGACCACGTCCTCCGAGATGTCTCCCGCAGTGGCAAGCACCAGGCATTTCCCAAACAGGTCAATGGGTATGATGCGGTGCTGATGAAGGAAGGCGTGGGGAAGCAAGGAGACGACGCTCCGAGGGATGTCGTACAGCGTTGTGTAGATAAAAGGAAGTTGAAGCTGCATTACCATGCACTTCGCAACTTCCCACTCCGTCACGTAGCCGGACGCCACCAGGATCTCTCCCAGCAGGGTCCCACTCGCCTTCTGCTCCTCCTTGGCTCCCTCGAGCTGCTCCAGGCTGAGATACCCTTCTTCGACCAGGATCTCTCCCAGCTTCTTCCTGCGGCTCAGCCGGTTTCCGAATGCTCTGCGAATTGCTGCCAAGACAGGGTCTCCAGGATCTCCGTCGTCTGCAGGCCATTGAAGAACGGCGTCCAGGCCGGTGGCCGAGTCGCACGCACTCTCAACTCTCTGCTAGATCGGAACAGATCCCGTCCGGCCTGAAGGGGATTCTCTCCGTCTTCAAACGTCCAGGTTGCGGACCTCCAGGGCATGCTTCTCGATGAAGTTCCGTCGCGGCTCCACATTCTCCCCCATCAGCACGGTAAAGAGGTTGTCGGCGAGGACGTCATCCTCCAGCCGCACCCGGTAGAGAGTGCGGGTTTCCGGGTCCATGGTCGATTCCCACAGTTGGTCCGGGTTCATCTCGCCCAGGCCCTTGTACCGCTGGATGTCGGTGGCTCCTCTGCCCGCGTCCCGAGCGATTGCCAGGAGCTCGCTGAGGGCGCTGACCGACTCTTCCCGGCTGCCGAGCACGAGTCCGTACCTCCCGGCGGTCTCACCATTCCCCAGGTAGTCCTTGGTACCAAACCCGAACTCTCCCAGCCCGGAAATCGCCTTCCTGAGGAGCTCCCGGTCGCGGAACTCGTGCAGATAGAGGTCCGCATCGCTTCGCGGCTCCGCTGCAGTGGCGACGATCAGATCCCGGCCCAGCCCCTGCTTCACTCCCTCCAGGAAGCGGTCGAGCGCCTCCTCTTTGCTGAAGAAGTGCTTGGGCTGATCGAGCACCTGGACCATGTAGAGAGGGAGCGTCCCCTCCTCGTCCGCCGCGCGGATGTAGTCCGCGATCGAGATGTCTCGCGCGGACGCCACGGCGACATGGGCGGCATGTTCCATCTTCTCCAGGACCGCGTGGAGAGCGTGAAGCCGTTCTCCTTCAAAACACCTCCCTTCGCTCCCTTCGGGCGCCCAACGATCCACGAACTGCGCCTCAGCCAGCCCTTCCTCGAGAAGCGCCCCGGCCAGTTCCTTCTCGGAGTGGATGTACCTTTCTCGCCGGCCCTTCTTCAGCTTGTACAGCGGCGGCGCCGCGACATAGATCCGCCCCGCCTCGATCAGCGGCTTCATGTGCCGGTAGAAGAAGGTCATCAGCAGGGTTCGGATATGCGATCCATCCACATCGGCGTCGGTCATGATGATGACCTTGCCGTACCGGAGATTCTCGATGTCCAATCCCTTCGAGTCGGCGGTCTCCGCCCCGAAGCCCGCGCCGAGCGCCGTGATGATGGTGGTGATTTCCGTGTGGCTCAGCATCTTCTCGAGCCGGGCCTTCTCCACATTCAGGATCTTGCCTCGGAGCGGCAGGATGGCCTGGTACTTCCGATCCCGGGCCTGCTTGGCGGAACCGCCGGCGGAGTCGCCCTCCACCAGGAATAACTCAGTTTCCACGTTGCTCTTGGACTGGCAGTCGGCCAGCTTGCCGGGCAGGTTGCTGCTGAGCAGCGCGCCCTTCCGGCGGACCAGATCGCGGGAGCGGCGGGCCGCTTCCCTGGCTCGCTGGGCGGTCAGCGCCTTGTTGACCATCGCCTTCGCCGTGGCCGGGTTCTCCTCCAGGTACCTGGAGAGCGCCTCATTGACCATGGTTTCCACAATGCCCTGAACGTCTCGGTTGCCGAGCTTGATCTTCGTCTGGCTTTCGAACTGCGGGTCCGGATGGTGCAGGCTGATCACTGCCGCGAGTCCTTCCCGCACATCGTCTCCTTCCGGCAGCCCATCTTCCTTCGCGAGATTCTTGCGCCGCGCATAGCTGTTCACCGCCCGGGTCAGTGCCGAGCGGAAACCACTGAGATGGGTCCCTCCCTGAATCGTGTTGACGTTGTTGACGAACGTGTACACATCCTCCCTGAAGCCGTCATTGTGCTGCATGGCGACCTCGAGGAGAATCTCTCCCGATTTTCCTTCCTCTTTCTCCGCCTTCAGCGGCACACTCTTCTGGAAGTGGATGATCTCCTTGTAGACGGCGCCCTTGTTTTTGTTCAGGAGATCCACGAACGAGCGTAGCCCCTCCGGATAGTAGAAGTTCTCCGTCCTCTTCTTGGCCTCGTCCGTGATCCCGATCTTGAGCCCGCTCGCTCCCATCAGGAAGGACATCTCCCGCAGTCGCTTCGAGAGCACCTCGAAGGAATACTCGGTCGTCTCGAAGATGGTCTCGTCCGCCCGGAAGGTGATGTGCGTGCCCCGCGACTTGGTCGTTCCGATCTCTCGGAGTTCCGTGGTCTTCTTCCCCTTGCTGTACCGCTGACGGTAGATCCGGCCACCACGGTGGATTTCAACCTCGAGCCACTCGGAGAGCGCATTCACCACCGACGCGCCCACTCCATGAAGACCGCCGGAGACCTTGTAGGTCTTGCTATCGAACTTGCCCCCGGCATGCAGGCGGGTCATGACCAGTTCGACGGCCGGCATGTTCTGCTCGGCATGCATCTGAACCGGGATCCCCCTTCCATTGTCTCGCACGGAAACCGACCCATCGGCATTCAACATCACCTTGATTTCATTGCAGTATCCCGCCAGCGCCTCATCAATGGAGTTGTCCACGATTTCAAACACGAGATGATGAAGACCGCCGGAACCGGTGTCCCCGATGTACATGGCCGGCCGATGGC
>JAZDLC010000169.1:0-12447 GCA_043802345.1 Planctomycetota bacterium
GATCTGGATGACGCGCTCGGTCTCGTTTCGCCGCCCGATGACCGGGTCGAGCTTCCCTTCGATGGCCAGCGCGGTGAGGTCACGGCCAAAGGCGTTCAGCGCGGGCGTCTTCGACTTGCCCCCGGCTTCCGGAGCGACGCCGCCCACGGCCGGCTCGCCGGTTTCCTCCTGCTCCTGCTGCTGCACGTCGGCGCCGAGGAACTCGAGCACCTCTTCGCGGACCTCCTCCAGCTTGACGCCGAGGTTGGTCAGAACGCGCGCCGCGATCCCCTCGTTCTCCTTGATCAGACCGAGCAGCAGGTGCTCCGTTCCGATGTAGTTGTGGCCGAGCTGGGACGCCTCCTCGAGCGACAGCTCGAGCACCTTCTTGGCCCTCGGAGTGAACGGCAGCGACCCCATGGTCACCATGGTGGGGCTGCCCTTGACGATCTTCTCGATCTCGGACCGGATCTTCTTCAGGTCGATGCCGAGGTTCTTCAGCACCGAGGCCGCCACGCCGCTTCCCTCTTGAATCAGACCGAGCAGAATGTGCTCGGTGCCGATGTACTCGTGGTTCAGGCGCTGAGCCTCCTGCTTGGCGAGGTTCATCACCTTGCGAGCACGGTCCGTGAAGCGATCAAACATCGTTGTCTATCCCTCGCAATTCCGCTGTCTCAATATGGTACGGGCAGTCATTCGCATCTTAGTTTTCGGGAACTCGCCCAGATATACTGAGCATTTCGTGCCCTCCTTGGCCGGATTTCCAAGGTAAGAGGCCAAATAGCCCCTGCTCTCACCGGTCCATAGCCTCAACACGCCTTTCCCGCATGACAGATGGTACGGATGCATGCCGAGATGGTTCAGCATTGATTCCGTCGCTGCATCAAGCACGCTGCGGGATCCTTCCCAGAGGGTCGGGCCGCGCCCGCGCCGGCATCGCTGAGGATCGAGTAACTTCCTTGGTGCCAGTGAGATCCGGCCGCGCGCCGCGATCGTTTCTCAGCGGCCTGCCAGGTGTTCCCGGATGATGCGGGCGCGCACCGTGTCGCGCCGCGACGGATCGAGCGGCAATCCCCCCTGGGATGCCTGCAGGTGTCCCGGCTGGCTGATCATGAAGAGGTGATTGACCGCCGAGATCGGCAGATCCTCCAGGATGCCCAGATGGACCCCCATGCGCACCATGGAGAGCAGCTCGAACGCCTCCTCGCTCGACATCGTGCGGGCCGAGCTCAGGATTCCCAGCGCCCTGCACACCCGGTCTTCCACGGCGACGCGGCCGGTCTGCAGCACCTGGTTCCGCACGTCCCGCTCGAAGGAGATGATCTTCGGCAACACCCGCCGGATGTCGTCCAGCAGGGTCTCCGGCGCCCGGCCCAGGGTGACCTGGTTCGAGATCTGATACAGGTCCGAGAGCGCCTTGGTCCCCTCACCGTAGAAGCCCCGCACCGCCAGATTCATCTTGGCCACCGAGTTGAACACCTTGTCGATCTGCTTGGTGAACACCAGCGCCGGGAGATGAAGCATCACCGAGATCCGCATCCCGGTCCCCACGTTGGTCGGGCAGGAGGTGAGATACCCGAACCTCGGATGAAAGGCGAAGTCGAGCACGCCCTCGAGGGATGACTCGAGCTCCCTGGCCCGGCGGAAGGTGTCATCCAGCTCCAACCCGGAGGAGATCGTCTGCATCCTCAGGTGGTCTTCCTCGTTCAGCATCAGCGCGAGCGACCCGGAGGGATCGCGGACGACTTCCCGCACACCCTCGGCGTTGGCCTGTTCCAGGCTGATGATGTGGCTCTCCACCAGGACCAGCCGGTCGATCTCGCTCATTCGATCCAGAGACTGGAACATCATTCCAGGAGCCAGATCGGCGGCCTCGATGCGCCGCCGGAGATGGTCACACAGGATCGCGGCGTCTTCCTCGCTCAGGCGGGCCTTCAACGGGAAACCGACCACGTTGCGAGCCAACCGGATCCGCGACGAGATGACGATGTCCGAGTCCGAACCGGTCCCCCGCAGCCACTCACCAACATCTGGAGCGTCAGGCATCTCCCGACTCCAACAGCTGCTTCTCCAGCGTATCGATCTGATCGCGCAGGCGGGCCGCCTCCTCGTACTCCTCACTCTTGACCAGGCGCTTCATCCGGCGGCGAAGGTCGACCAGTTCCTGCTCCATGGCCGCGGCGCTGCGCCGCGCCTCCCCGACCAGCTTCGGTGCCGGGCCCACATACTGGGTGGCGCCATGGACCTTCTCCAGCAGGGCGAGCAGGTTCTCCTCGAACACGCCGTAGCAGCCCAGGCAGCCGAACCGCCCCTTCATGCGGAACTCCTGATTGGTCATGCCGCACTCGGGGCAGACGATCTTGGACGGCGCCGACCGGGATCCGATCGCGGCCGGACCCGCCCCGCCCAGACCGATGATCGATGTGGTGAACGAGATCGTGCCCTCCTGAAGAGGCACCGGCTTCTTCTGGGGACCGCCGGAGTCCCGGGCACACTCCTCGCAGAGATGCATCTCATGCGGCTCATGGCTGTCGGGATCGATCTCCGTGAGGTGGACCGTCGCCCTCGCCTTCTTGCAGTTCTGGCAGATGTTGTTCATCCGGGGGGGGCCCTGTGCTGCGGCACCAGCCGCTCTGCCTTCCTATCGAAATCCAGACAGCCTTTCTTGATCAATAGCCATCCACTGTATGGAGGCAAGGAGGAGCTGGCAACCAAACAGATTTAGCGGCCGGGAGCCAGTCCTCTGAAGCGGTCGCCGCGCTCCTGGAAATTCTGGAACATGTCGTAGGAAGGAAACGCCGGAGAGAGCAGGATCACGTCTTCTGGACCGGCCTCGGCGAGCGCTGTTGCCACAGCATCCTCCAGAGATTCCACGGCGCACTGGGGCAGACCGGGCGCGGCCGCGGCGACCGCGGAGGCCAGCCGCGGCCCCGACTGGCCCAGCGTCACCAGGAGGCGCGCCCGCCGGCCGATTTCCGCGGCCAGCTCCCTCAGGTCGCAGCCCGTTTCGTAGCCACCCGCGATCAGGATCAGCGGCGCCTCGAAGGCGGCCAGCGCGGCCAGCGTGGACTGGGGCACGGTCGCGATCGAGTCATTGATCAGGCGGGTCCCATTGCTGCGCCCGACGAGCTCCAGCCGGTGTGGCACACCGGCGAACGACCGGGCGGCGCCGACGGCGGCGCTGCCATTGCACCCGACCTCTTCCGCGGCCAGCAGGGCCGCCATCACGTTCAGCAGGTTGTGCCGGCCCGGCAGCGTGATTTCGCCGGCGGAGACGACCCGTTCACCGGAAACCCTCGAGATGGCGCTGCCCAAAAGAACCAACCCGGAGGGAGGAGGTTCGCCGCCCGAGAACCACGAAACGTCCCCGGTCAGGCGCTCCCCGAGCGAGCGCACGGTTGGATCGGAGTGGTTCAGGATGGCGCATTCCGCACCTGAGAGCGCGCTCTCCTTGACCCGGCAGTACTCCTCGAAGGTGCCGTGGCGATCGAGGTGCACCGGAAACAGGTTGGTCAGGACCGCCACCTTCGGCCGCAAGGCGTGGCCGGCAAGCTGTTCCAGCTGGAACGAGGAGATCTCGAAGACCACCGCGTCACCCGCGGGAATGTCGCTCGCCTCGCGGAGAATCGATCTCCCGATGTTCCCGCAGAGCCACGACTGCCGGCCGGACGCCAGCAGCATCTCGTGAATCAACGTGCTGGTGGTGCTCTTCCCTTTCGAGCCGGTCACCAGCACCAGGTCGGCGTTCAGCCGGGAGAGGGTGAGCCCCACTTCGCTGGTCAGGGGCACCCCCGCTTCCACAGCGGCTTGCAGGAACGGAGCGTGCGGCGGCACGGCCGGATTCACGACCAGCCACTCGGCGGACGCCAGGTCGCCGGCGCTGTGCCGCCCGAGGGTCGCATCGAACCGCAGGTCGCTCAGACGGCCAAGTGTGCCGGCGAGCCGGGATTCCTCCCGGAGATCGGTCACCAGAACCGAGCAGCCGAGTGCACAGAGGAAGCGAACCGTCGCCTCGCCCCCGCCGAACAGGCCCAGACCGAGGACGACGACCCGCCGGCCGCGCAGCTCCTCGTCCGAGGGGAAGGCATACGGGAGCGGCTCCATCGGCAGAAACCCAGGTCAGCGATCCCTGAGTTCCTTCGCCTCGCTCATCTTCGTCTCCACCACGTCGCGGGACGTGTCCGTCGCATCCACGGGTTGCAGCACGAAGTTGTACGTCCGCTCGTCCCGGTAGATCTCGGAGGTCATGGTCTCGTAGTAGATGTCCCAGGGGAATTCCTGGAACTCCGGAGGCTCCATGACCTTGAGCTCGCGCACCGTGCGGAAGCCCGGCTTGCGCAGCACGAACTCCCGCGTGCCGTAGTGCGTGAACGGGAGGGTCAGCGGTGTTTGTCCCACCATGTTGCCGTCGAGATACAGGTCCGCTTCCGTGGGGACGGAGGCGATGAACATCTTCCGCTCGACGCAGCCGGCCGCGGTGAGAATCAGCAGCGACAGGATCAGAAGGGCAGGTCTTGGGATCACCATATGCCACGCAGAATACAGGTCACGGACCGGTCCAGAAAGACAAAGGCCGCCCACGATTTTCCGCGGGCGGCCTTTCTTCGATACTGGCGGAGAAGGGGGGATTCGAACCCCCGGAGCAGGTGAAACCCACTCAACAGCTTAGCAAGCTGCCGCAATCGACCACTCTGCCACCTCTCCAGCACATGTCTGGACTGCGTCCGGTTCATCGGCGCGCAGAGCCCAACACTTGACCGCCCAGGCGGTTCCGTGTCAACAAGAGAGAGACCAGACCGTTCAGTTCAGACCAGTTGGATGAGCTGCCGGAGCTTCCGCTCGTGATTCTTGACGAGCGGATTGGAGAGGTCCCAGGCATGCCCCGCCAGGACCGAGCAGACCATCTTGCGGTACCTCGGGAGCGCCGTCTTGCTGAAGAACAGCCGGGACAGGTCGCCTGCGTACCAGGCCTTGACGTAGGTCCGGAAGCAGTCGATCTCCGCCTTCAGGGGCGCGACGAACTGCGCCTGCCAGTCCACGGATTCGCCCTTGAGCTGGCGGTCCAGGGCCCGGGCCGCCAGCAGGGCCGATTCCAGAGCCAGGGTGACGCCCGAGGAGAAGACCGGATCGAGGAATTCGGTCGCGTTCCCGACCAGACAGAACCCCTCGCCATGAAGCTGGCTGACCCCGACCGAGTACGCCTCGATCGTCCGCGGCGTGAGGGCGATCTCGGCCCCCTGGAACCGCGCGGCCGTGGCGGCGTCCATCTGGATCACCTCTTCCAGGCGGCCCTTCAGATCGGCCGGAGCGGCCGCCAGTGACTGGAAGAACTCCGCGGGCCCCACCACCCCGAAGGAGGTGCGACCGTTGGAAAACGGGATCACCCAGCTCCAGGCCGAGGCGGCGCTCTGGACGATCCAGATCAGCCCCTCCTCCCTGCCGCGCGGCCGGCGATCTCCAGCCAGGTGGGCGAACAGCGCCCGTCGCGCCGGCAGATCAGAGGGCCGGTCGAGGTTCAGCAGGCGTGGCAGGACCCGGCCGTAGCCGCTGGCATCGATGATGAACCGGCAGTCGATCCTGCGCTCCTCTCCCTCCGCGCCGCACACTAGGACCTGCGGCCGGTCGCCGACCCTGGCGGAGGTCACCGTCTGTTCGAACAGGACCGGCACGCCGAGGCTCTCGACCTCCCGGGCCAGCACCTGATCGAAGTGGTCCCGCGGAACCTGCCAGGTGAAGCGGGCTCCGGGCGTGTGCTGTTCGGCGAAGTCGAACCGGCAACACTCTCCTTCCTTCAGGAAGAGCGCTCCGTGCTTCTCCAGATACCCCTGCCGCTTCACGGCGTCGAGCAGGCCCGCCTCGTCGAGCAGGTCGTTGCACCGCGGGAGCAAGCTCTCCCCGATCACGAAGCGCGGAAAGCGCGTCTTCTCGAGCACGCAGACCTCGTGCCCCGCCCGCTTCAAGAACGCCGCCGCCGCGCACCCGGCCGGACCGGCGCCGATCACGATAACGTCGTACTGGTCGGCTGGGGTCGCAGGCTCGGTCATCCGCTCTCCTGAATCTCATCGGGGTCGGAATCGGACTCAACCGATCCTGCCGTCGTTCGACCCCTACCGGCAGCGCTTCCGACCACGATTCTCACGAACGTCACGCGTTCGCGAAACCACCCAGCATCCCGCGTCCACCGAATCCAGGACCAGGGCAGCCGCGCTCGAGCACGCGCCGACTCGTGGTCATGCGACGGTTTTCAAGACCGTCGCAGGGTGGCGTAACTATCTTCCGTTACGCTGTTTGCGACTTCGCGCAGAGCCACGATAGCACAGCAGAACCCACGCTCCAGCTGCCCAAGGGCTGGCCGCGACACGTGAAGTCCGCATTTCTCCACGCCATCTCCCTCGCGAGAGCCGCTCTGACCCTCGCCCGCAGCCACACCTCTTCCATCCGGAATAGCAAGCGACGCTTCCGGGCCGACCTCGAACGCGCCCGGACTGAGATCGCGCAACTCCACGAGGAACTCAACCTCAAGGACGGCCGCTGGAGTCGGCTGAAACCGCGACGAGGTGGCCGAGCGTTTCCTGATTGCCGACCTGAGCTGCGACAAGGGCTCCGCCTTCTGGTGCGCTTCGTTCAAGAAGTGGTGCCGGCGTCGAGTCATCCGGCCGCGCTTCGGCAAGGCGGCGCAGCATGGTAGCATCGCCATTGCCGAGCGATTCATCAAGTCGCTCAAGGTCGGGTCCACGCGCCGAATCCTCGTACCGTTGCGGCTGGATGGAATGCGGCGCGAGCTTTCGCTGTACATGAGCCGGTTCAATGAGTACCGACCGCACAGGGATCTCGGAGGCGCGCCGCCCCGTGAGGTCTACGACGGTGCCAAGCCGGGCAACACGACGCCGAGGTTCGAGCCGCGAGAGCGATGGCCGACCAGGAGCCGTTGCGCGGAGCCGCAAACTGAGATCGCCGGTCGGCGTGGAGCCGGGCTCGTCCTGACGGTCTACTTCCTCGAAGGCCGTCGGCACCTGCCGATCGTCAAGCTGAAGAAGGTCGCCTGAGCGGAGTCGGCTCCCTCGGCAGCGAGCGGCTCACGTCCGCGCTCTGCCCGCACCTGGGAATCCTCGCCGACACGCATTCCCACGCCGTGAAAGCACATCCGAGTCCGGCTGAACGCCGCCCTCAAAAGAGTCACAATCCGCCGATTCGGCGCTGTTGAACTCCGTGGTCCCCAGCACCCCCGAGTCGTCACGGCGAATGCTGCCGCTTCCCAGTGGTTGGCCGCGGCTGCAGAAGTCCGGTGAATTCACTCCCGCGCTCTTGCCGATTGAGCCGACAATTCGCGCGCCAGTTCGGCTTGCCTGCAGTAGTCCGCCAGCCTGACTCCGACAGCACCAGTCCAGCGGCTTTCGACCGAACTCCGTGGGGAATCGGGTCCGGTCCGCGTCGGATGAGTGCGATTTCTCCGGAAGTCGGTGCGGGCGTAGAGGGCGATCGGAGTATCTTGGCCTCATTGGTAGCTCACGCCAGTTTGGACCTCAACGAACGGCTCGGCGCCTCACACCGAATCGGAGCGAGTTCCGTGGAAGGTTGGTCCGACGACACCCTCTGTCTGCTGGGGATCTTCGCACTCGTCTCCTTGTACCTTGTCGCCGGACTGGTCTCGCGGAAGCACCTCCCCGGGTGCTCCTACCTCGCTTCGACCTGGCTGCTCCTGCTCTGTCTCGTCGTCTCCGAGGTCTTCTCCTTCACGCTCGCGATCTGGCTACTCGCCTTCCTGTCCTTCTTCGCGCTCCGGGAGTATTCTTCGCTGGTCGATATCCGTCTGCAGGACCGGCTCGGCATCCTCGGCTCCTACCTCGCCATACCATTCATGACGGTCTTCATAGAGTCAGACTGGTATGGCATGTTCATCGTCTCGATTCCGGTCTACGCCTTCCTGGCGATTCCTCTGCTCGTCACCCTCGGCGGCCGCGAACGCGAAGGAACTGTGTTCTCGGTGGGAGCGATCAACTTCGGCCTCCTCCTCGCTGTGTACTGCATCGGGCATGTCGGGTACCTGATGCTCTACTCGGCCTGGATGGCCGCCGTGCTCGTTTTCAGTGTTGTCCTGTGCGATCTCTGGAGCTACGTGCTGAAGGGTTGGCCTGGGTCAACCGGATGGCTGCTGCGCTTCCTCCTGCCGATTCCGTTCACGATCAGTCTGGGACTACTGCTTTCGGGCTGGTCCGGAATCCCCGTTCGTCACTCGATCGTGCTGGGCATCCTGATCCCTGCGCTTGCGCTCGCGGGCCACCACACGTTCGGCTATGTGAAGACGGATCTCGGGATCCGGACGGCAAACCCCCTGCCGGGCCGGGGCCGGTTGCTCGACCATCTCCAGTCGCTGTTCTTTGCGGCTCCCATCGTCTTCCACTACATCCGGTACTACCTCAAATGACGTGGCCACGCGGCGTTGACCTGGTGCGAATCGCCGTTCATCTCCTGGTGCTCCGACCGCTCCTCAGGGTCTTCTGTGGTGTTCATGTCACCGGAAGAAATCACCTGCGTCACCTCGATCGGTTCGTCCTCATCGCGAACCACAACAGCCACATCGACACCCTGCTCCTATTCCACCTCCTGCCTTGCCGACAGATTCCCAAGACACATCCCGTGGCGGAACACGCTTACTTCTCTCGCTCGCGCCTCGTTCTGTCGCTGGTGAGTTTCCTGTTCCGGCCGGTCTGGATCGAACGCGGCCGGCCCGACCTCGATCCCCTTGGCGGAATCCGGCGCCAGCTCGATCGCGACCACAACATCATGGTCTTCCCGGAGGGAACACGAGGTGCGCCCGGAGAACTCCTGCGGTTCAAGAGCGGTATCGGTCGGCTGGCGGCGGACTACCCCGATCTGCCGATCATTCCGGTCTTCCTCGCCGGTCCCGAGCGCATCCTGCCGAAGAGAAGCCTCCTGCCCCTGCCGTTCTTCAACCACGTCGTCATCGGCCCCCCGCAGATCTGCCGGGGATCTCATCGCGATCGGACCCTGGCGCTGGAGAGCATCCTTCTCGAACTCTCTCAATCGGAGTGCGCAGGGCGCCACAGGAGACGCCAACATCCGGTCGACCCTGAAACGCGAGTCCCGACCATCGCAGTGCTTGGTATCGATGGGTCGGGCAAGAGCACCCTGTCCAGGGCGCTGGCAGAGCGCCTTTCGGAAGCCGGTCGCTGCGGCCTCGTCACGGATCGGCTGGAGTTCTTTGAGAAGGGCGCACCGCTGGAGGTTCAGCCGCTTGTGACAGAGACTTTGAGGCAGCTCATCGGCCGCCACGCAAAGCAGGCGAAGTCGCTGAAGAACTACAAGATCCCGAAGCTCGCGGAGTTGCTCCTGCGCGATCATCTGCTAGGCGAGATCGGACGCTGGTACCGGCCGGATCGCGTCGTCATGGACGGCTCACCGCTCCTGAACATGGTGGCCTGGGCAGTCCTCTACCGGGAGCATCTGTTCAATGAGGATACCTGCAGGAAGGCTGTTTCCTTCTTCACGTCGAGAGAGCAGGTTGCCACGAATGATCCGGTCTTTCAGGAGTTTCCCGAGCTGAAGGTATTGAAGCGGCTGAGGCTGAACCGCCTGAGCCTTCCTGACGCGGTTGTCTTCCTGGACGTTCGGCCGCAGACCGCGTGCCGCCGGATCGCATCGCGGGGCGAGCGACGACAGGTTCACGAGACCGAGGACAGACTTCGCAAACTGCGGGACGCCTATCTTCTGGTGTGTGACGTCGTGCGTACATACCAAGGTATTTCGGTGCTCCGGACCGATGGTGAGCGCCCCCCGGACAAGGTGGCAGACGAAGCAATTCAGTTCGTCGGATCTTGCCAGAATGAGAGGATCGAGGAGAATGGAACGGCACATTGACGTGATTGCCACGACGATCTCTGGATCGATTCGAGACTGGGGCAAGGTGGAGCGGATCGTGCCTCTATTCCGTGAGCGCGGCGTGGAGGACGTGGCGTTGTTTGCCGTGGATACTCATCGGGCTGCGCGTGAGAAGACGCGTGAGTTGGTGGAGTCCGGCAGCCGGATCGTCATCTCGGCAGGCGGTTCGGGGACGTTCAACGCAGTCCTGGAAGGCTGCTGGGAAGCGGGGATCGGTCTCGGCGACATCCGACTCGGATTCCTCCGGAAGGGCTCGGCTGACCTGATTGGCAAGACCCTGGGAATGCCGGACGAGATCGAGGCGGCCATCGATGTGTTCGTCGACGCGCTCTCGAACGACAGGACGGTTCCGTGCGACATCCTGGAAGCACGCACCGAGGGAGACGAGACTCCGCCGCGTCGCTTCGTCGGCTACGGAGGCGCGGAGATCTTCGGGGCCATTCCCCACTTCACCGAGAACCGGTTCATCAAGTACTACAAAGGTGTGCTGAGCCAGCTCTTCGGCGATCTGGGTCCGTTCTTCGTGGGCACGACCCTCGCAATCCTGGGTAAACTGCTCCGGCAGCTCGCCCGCGGTAAGCGCCGTTGGACGATCTCCGTGGACGGCTCCGATGTCGCCGAGGACCGTTTCCAGGCAATGATCATAGTGAACGGTGACCTCGGCCCGGATCTGCCGTTCGCCCGGGGCGTCCCCCTCGGGTCGGGCGACTTCTACCTCTTCACGCTGCGTGACATCGGCACCATCCGTTTGTACGGCCAGTTGCGGCGCGCCTGGAGCGCCTCGATCCTGGAGGAACCGGAGAAATGGGGTCTCTCCTCCTACCGGGTGAGCCGGCACCTCACCCTGAGGTCGCAAGATGCGGCTGTCTTCCCCTTGAACGTCGACGGCTCGGCCATGCCATGCCGGGGCTCCGCGATGATCGAAATTGTCGGTCAAATCCACCTACTCGCACGGTGAAAGCCAGTGCAAGTGTACTGGTCCAGTGCGGGCGAAGGGATCCAGCGTTTTCGGGTCATGGGAACGCTGCAGTGGTGCCGGGGTCCGGCGGTATTGGATCGAGCACTTGCGCCGCGCAAACACCCACCAGCCTGGCGGTAATGACCGGTGCAGGGGACCAGCGTCTTGGGTCGGCCATCCGAGCCGCGCAAGCGAGCACCGGCAGCCGATCCCTCGCGGCGGACGCTCCCGCTGCCCAAAGGACGGTCTCGCCATGTGACGTTGGCCGTGCTCCACGCCGTCTCCCTGCCCAGTACCGGGTCCCGCCGAAGACTCCCGTCGCGGACGAGCGTGGAATCAAGCTCGTCCTCACAGTTGGCTTCCTCGAAGCGCGGAAGCGCCTGCCCGTCGTCGCGCTGAAGAAGGTCGCCCGAGCGAAGCGAGATCCCCCTACCGTGAGCGGATCACACCCAACTTCTGCTCCCACCGTGAGAGCGCGGTCGAAATGCGAGGTCGTCCCGAAAACTCCAGCCACGCATAGGGCTGAACGATGCCGCTCAGGGTGTCGGGATCACGCGAAGGGGCGCTCCTGAAGTCCCTGGGCCCCTGCAGCGCTCATGTCATGTGAGGTTCTTCCGTTCAGCCGCTGATTCTCCACCGAGCCATGAACCTGCTCTTTCATGCCTCGCCAGTCTCTCCGATCGAAAAACACCAACACTAGCAATCCAAGCGTAACGTACGCCGCAGGGTGGGCGGATTCCTTCGAATGCACCTTTCCGATCCGTGTGGTGATCACGTAATTCCTTCGCCTTTGACAGGCATCGTTCCGGGCCCAGTTCCAGCCCGAAGCTGCTTCGGCGGACTTCCCGGACCAGACATGACGGAGTACTCGGCGCCGGCGCCCTCAGCGGGGGATCGGCGTGCCGTCCCAGTTCGACGGCAGCTCAACGCCGAACATGTCCAGGATGGTGGGCGCCACATTCAGCAGGCTGGGCTGGAAGCCTTCCTGAATCTCGAAGTTCGAGAGGAACACCCCCTTCACCAACGACGGGTCGACGCCGCAGTGGTCTCCGGACCAGGGCTCGTCGTTGATTGAGATGCCGAAGCTCGCGTAGGTGTCCCTCTCGTAACCCCCGCTCGTAGTCGCGCCCGAGACCCGGTACCACCGGTTGAAGCCGAGGATGATGTCGCCGTAGTCGGTGATGTTCGACGTCACCGGCCCGTCGTGGATCTCCAGCGCGTCGTATGCGTTCAGAACCACGTGGGCGCCGTCGTGGCCCTCGATGGGATCGCGGAACTCCTTCAGCTCGGCGATGATTCCCTCCTTCAGAGCGTCGTAGTCGGTCGGGTCCACGATCCCCTTGGGCTCGCGTCCTTTCAGGTTGATGTAGATCTTGCCCAGGCCCATTGAGTACGCGCGCGTCCGGGTCCAGTCGACGAAGGAGAGCACATAGCCGCTGCTCTCGCCCTTCGCGATGGCGTCCGGCCCACCCGGAGGATCGGGCTCGCCTTTGCGCACCAGGTAACCCATGCGGTTCAGCCAGACGTTCAGGTTGACCCCGTAGCGATACGACTGGAACCCGTGATCCGAGATCAGCATCACTCGCACATCCTTGCCCAGAGCGTCGCTC
>JAZDLC010000170.1:0-25618 GCA_043802345.1 Planctomycetota bacterium
GGTCCCTCCATGGATGCGAGGAGCAGGTCGCGGTCGCCGGCCTGTGAGGTGCAGTCGTGCTCGTGCTCGGGACCACTTTGGACTTTGATGGTCCACGGTCCGCCTGGAGAACTGATCCCGAGAATCTTCGCGGCGCGCGCAAATCTTCACCGCGTACGCAGCCTCGAACCCGCTGTCGTTGTCGTAATCGTCTTCCTCACGCGACAACGAGAAGGCGAACCGGGTCGGGAGCACCTCGCCATTTGGGTGCGGCTCCGCCGCGCCGTGCTCTCTGTGGTGAGAAGAAGCCCGGATGCGCACGGGAGGCCGCGGATGACTGGCTCAGCCCGGCTCGGGTACGTCCTCGATCGCCTCGCGCGCGTCGGGATCGCCGACCTCGAGCACGCGGTTGCCCACCGCCGTGATCGCGACGGCGCCGAGCGGGGCGGTGAGGAGAATGCTGAGGACGGCGACCGCGAGGATCACTTCGCCCGGAGCGGTGTCCATGCCGGCCGCCCGCATGGCGAGCAGCGGGCTGCCGCCGATGGCGGCCTGCACCGTGGCCTTGGGGATGTAGGAGATGACCACGAACCAGCGCTCGGCAAAGGTCAGGTTGGTTCCGAGCAGACACAGCCAGGATCCTACGCTGCGCGCCACCAGTCCGAGAGTGATGAGGGCCGCCACGCCGAGATTGACCTGCGCGCCGACCATGGCGAACAGCACGATCTCCGCCAGCACCCAGATCTTGCCGAGCTTGGGAAAGTAGGGGAAAGTAGGGGACATCCCTTCTATTCGTACATCCTCGGCGCTCACCGCCTGAGCAGCTTCCAGCCCGCGCGCGTTGAGCGTCGAGGATGTACGAATAGAAGGGATGTCCCCTACTCGCTGGCGCTTGCTCAGCTCGAAGCCGGCGCGCAGCAGGATGACGATCAGGGCGCTCAGGCGCAGGCCCGAAGAGACACTCAGCAGGTCGTCGGAGATCCAACCCAGGGCGAACGGCCCGAAGGCGATGCCGACCAGGAGCATGGCCACCAGGCCGGGAACGCGCAGCCGGCGACAGCTCCAGTCAGCCGCTAGAGGTCGCGTGGGGTGTTCACGGCGCCTCGAGAAGATACCAGCTCATGCCGCCGGACGGGACGGTGACCTCGAGGTCGATGCAAGAGTCCCGTGCGATCGGGAGCTCGCCGATCGCGCCGGAGGCGCTCGAGACGCGGACGCCTCTCGTCAGCCCGGTGTAGTAGAGGGGCAGGCGGATGGTCGTGGTGCGCGCGTCAGCCAGCGGGTTGTAGACCACCAGCATGCCGCGCTCTGCGCCGCGCGGGTCGACGTGCAGCATCCAGTCGAGGTCGCGGCCGTCGGCGCGGCGGCCGTGGATCATGTCGCTCTCGAGGATCTCGCGGTGCTCTTTGTACCAGTCGACCCAGGCCTTCACCCGGTCGCGCACCTCTGCGGTGTCGTACAGCCGCATGCCCCGGTAGACCGCCTGCACGCCCATGCCGAGATTGCTGGCCAGCATTCGCTCGTAATGATCGAGGTGCTCGGACAGCGGCTCGATGGTGGCCGTGGCGCCGCCTCCGTGGTACTGGGTCAGGGGCACGAACATCCAGCCCATGGAGGGGGTCTTCCGCCAGGTGCCGTCGTAGATGTTCTGGCGCGTGTGGATCACCTGCAGCGCGCGCGGGAGCGACCAGTTCACCTCGCGGTACCCCATGCCGCATTCGTTCGCGCCGCTCAGGTAGTAGTAGTCGGGCACGCGCAGGTAGGCGCCACGGGCGCGCAGCCAGTGGTAGAAGTCGGTGATGATCTTCCACTGGACCCACTGGGAATCGTCGAGGCCGCGCTGCAGCGGGGGCCTCGCGCAGGCGTCGAAGTCGCCGGGATAGCTCCCGTCATGCGTGAACTGGAGGAAGCCGGTTTCCTCGAAGAAGCGACGGAGCTTGCGGAAGTACTCCTGGCCGAAGTGCGACGCCAGCGCCGGGCAGTAGCCGAACGTCTGGCCTCCCGGCTCTCCGGTCTCGGCGTTGATGCAGTTGTCGGAGTCGGGCTGGATGCGCCGGCTGGCGAGCAGTGAGTAGCCGCCCAGATGAATGCCGCGCTCGCCGGCGTACTCCGCGAATTCCCTGAACTTCGCCAGGTTGGCGTCGCTCTCGTCCTCCATGTCGAGGCCGCTGCCGAACGACAGGCTGACCATCTCGAAACCGCATTCCGCCGCCTGGTCGATCGCGTTCTTGACGACTTCCGGATCGGTGCTGACCACATGCAGGATCAGCGGGTTCTCCGTGACCCAGGGGGCGATCGCGCGGTACATCCGCTTCAGGGCCAGTCCCCGGCGCTCGCGGTCCGTGGAGTCGTGGACGAGCTCGAAGACGCGGAAGCTCTCGAAGCTCGCGCCGGCGGGGATCAACTGGTCCGGGCCGCGCTCCGGCTCGACCACCAGCAGGCAGGGCGTCTCCTTCTGGTAGTTCACCTGCGTGTGGAAGTCGGGGTCGGCCCGCCAGTGCACGCTCTGACGCAGGGCGTTTTCGGGCTGGAACCCGCCGAAGGCGTAGTCGGTCTCGACATGCAGCGACTGTGGACGGGGGTGGGCCACTCCCGCCCGCTGCTCGACCCAGTTGTGCTCCTCCACGACGGCGAGCGTCTCGGCGCAGAAGCGGTCGAGTTCCACCGTCCGGCCGGAGCCGTTTTGCAGTTCGAGCCACTTGCTGAAGACCGGCAGGCCGTCATACAGCTCGTAATGGACGAAGAGGCGGATCGCGGTCTCTTCCAGCCCGAACTCGAACCGCAGGTGGACCCCGGGGGGCGGCCAGCTCGCGTCCTTTGCGTGGTGCCGGGTGCGCTTCCAGGGAAACCGTTCCTGCGTGCGGTCCTCCTGGTACCCGATGAAGCGGATCCTCGGATCGCTCTGCTGCATGGCATCCAGCCACTCCGGGAGCAGGAAGGCGTGATCCGGCTGGCCGGTGAGGCCGCCGATCGCGTGCTCGACGCCATCCAACACGACCCGCGCCTCGGGACGCACGGCCCGCAGCAAGGAGGCTCCTGTCGCGAGGTTGTCGAGGGCGTAGCAGGCAACGGTCGGCTCGAGCCGGAAGATGCGGCGGACCAGGCCGTTTTCCAGGGTCAGCTCGCGGCCGTCCGCAGAGGCGATGACCCGCGCCGGGTCCGGGCGGGCGTGGATCAGCCAGTCGTCGGCCGCGGGCAGCGGTCCGGTCTGGAGCAGCAGAGCAGTGGTCAGTGTGAGGAGACTCATGAGCGTCAACCCTTACGTTTCTTTCTCAGCTCTTGTTCGACGATCTCGTGGAACGCTGACAGGAATTTCGATCGGTCCTTCGGCCGCATCGGCGGCGGTCCTCCGGTAACCTCGCCCATGTCGCGAAGATGAGAGAGGACCTCCCGCGTCGCGAGCGCGTTGCCGATCTGATCCTCCTTGAACTCCCTGCCGCGCGGGCCGACGACCCGGACGTCCTTTTCGATGAGACGGGCCGCGAGCGGGATGTCGGTCGTGACGGCGACGTCGCCGGCCCGGGCGTTCTCCACGATCCAGTCGTCCGCCTCGTCGAAGCCGTCGCCGACCTGCTGGAGCCGGACCAGGGAGAGGTCGGGAAGGCGCATCCAGGTGTTCGCGACGAGGATCACCGGCACAAGGTGCCGCTTCGCCACGCGGTAGATCTCCTCCTTGACGGGGCAGCCGTCGGCGTCGACGTAGATCGTGGTCATCCGGTCTCCCTGGACGGTCGGGGCATCGTACCGCTCCGCCGGAGGGGGACAACCGGATAGGTAAACACCATGTTAAGAGCACGACGCGGCCGGAGGCCGCAACCAATGGGAAGGCCGCCACAGAGGGACCAGCAGCGAGCATCCAACGCGATTCGTACTCGTACTCGAATCGTCGCCGGCGAACGTGGCTGGAGGGCCTGAGTACGAGCCCCGATTCGAGTACGAGTACCGCTGCGCTGAGTACGAGTACGAGTACGATTGGCACTCCTGCGCGCCACGCGAAGCAGTTCTAGGTAAGTGGCATGAAGAATGGAGGTCGAGAACGGGGGAATTCACCGCAGAGGGCTCTCTGTGGTAGAAAAGGGCCCGGATGCGAACGGGCGGACGCACTGCCCCCTGTACCTGGTGGCGTTGATGCCGGGCGTTGGTACGGAATAGATTCGGGAGCGAGTCGATGTCGAAGAAGCACAAGCACAAGCCCAACAAGATGTCGCGCGAAGATTACGACGAGGAGCTCCTGAGGCTCCAGACCGAGCTGACCTACCTGCAGCGATGGGTCAAACAGAAGGGGCTCAAGATCGCCGTCATCTTCGAGGGGCGGGACACGGCCGGGAAGGGGGGGATGATCAAGCGGATCACGGAGCGCGTCAGCCCCCGGGTCTTCCGCGTGGTGGCGCTGCCGACTCCCACCGAGCGTGAGAAGTCCCAGTTCTACTTCCAGCGTTACTTCTCGCATCTTCCCGCCGCGGGGGAAATCGTGCTGTTCGACCGGAGCTGGTACAACCGCGCCGGGGTCGAGCGAGTGATGGGGTTCTGCACGGAGAAGGAGTATGACGACTTCATGCGGGTGATCCCCGGCTTTGAGCGGGAGCTCGTGAATTCCGGCATCATCCTCATCAAGTACTTCCTCGATGTCAGCCAGGAAGAGCAGAGGCGGCGGTTCGAAGGGCGCATCAATACGCCGATGAAGCACTGGAAGCTGAGTCCCGTGGACCTCGAGGCAGTGCCGCGCTGGTGGGAGTACAGCGAGGCGTTTGCCAAGATGATTCAGGAGACCGACCAGCCGGCCTGCCCCTGGTACATCGTCCCGGCCGACGACAAGCGGCGGGCGCGGCTCAACCTCATCACGCACTTCCTGAAGCTGATCGACTACGAGAAGATCCCCTTCGACGCCCCGACGCTGCCGGAACCGCCCGAGAAGCCGGACGGCATGCCGGACCACCTGCCGATGTCCGGGAACATCATCGAGCAGGTGTTCTGAACCCGACCCGAACATCCGGGTGTGGATGTTCTGGTCAATGGACTTCCAGCTCGGCCAGCGAAGCCCAGGCCTTCCCCTCGTGGCTGCTGAGGGGGGTCAGCCGCAGGTAGCGAGTAGAGGTCGGGGCGGGGAAGGAGAAGGACTGCGGTTCCGCGCCTGCTTCGAGCTCGAGGTTGGCGAAGGCGATCTGCCAGCTCTTGTCGTCAAGGCTGGTTTCGATCCTGAGGGAGCGGATCTTGCCGCCGCGGTTGCCGTCGGGGCGTTGTCTCAGGCGCAGGCCGGACAGTTCGAGTTCCTGCCCGAGATCGATCACCACTTCGTGCGGGAAACCCCTGGGCGTGCCGGTCCAGGGGGTGTGCCAGAAGGTCCCCGGGTTCCCATCAATGAGGCGCGAGGCCTCGAAGCCGGTTGCCTCGGAATCGGCCGAGATCACGCGTGCGCCCAGTTCGACCATCTTCGATACTCCCAGCTTCTCCCGCAGGAGCGCGGGCTCCAGGGTGACCTGCGGCTGGAAGGAGTCGCTGGCGGCGTAGTCGAGCAGACTCTTCCGCAGGGCCCGTGCCGCGGGCCGTTCGGCCAGGTCGGAGCTGAGGTCGAGGCCGCAGACGAGCAGCTTGCCGGCGCCGACCCGCGCTTCCCACAGCAGGCCGAGCCGCGCATTGTGGTGAAAGTCCGGGATCCCCTGGACGATCGGCCGCAACTCCAGAGGCGCCCAGCGCAGGTCGAAGATCGTGGCGCCATCCAGGAGCGGCTGCCACTGCCAATCGGCGTGGCCGTCGTGCGGGAAGCCGGAGAAGGCCGGGTGCGCAGGATCGGCGATCAGGCCGAGATGACTGAACCGGTTGCCCCACCACCCGCCCGACCAGTAGACCGGTTGGAAGCTGCAGCGAGCCGCGTCGTCGTCCTGAATCCCCTGCGCCAGCAGGAGAACCGTCGTGCCTTCCTCGAGGGCGGTGCGCGTAGCGCCGTCGAAGCGGTCCCGCACCAGGACCGACTCCGGTGAAGGCTCCGCGCTCACAGGAGGATAGGCCCACAGCCGCCAACTGTTCGTCGCGCCGTGGATCGATACGCGAAGATCGAGGGCGGTCGCCCGATCGAGTCCGTTCAGCGGCACTTCGATCCGGCCGAGAGGCGTCAGGCCGCCCGTCGGCACCCCCACGCGCGCGGTCCGGCCACGCAGAAGGAGCTTCCCCTTGGCGGTGGTGAGCGACCACTCGCCGCTGCCATCGGCGAGGTCGCCGGGACCGAAGTGGGCAACCTCCAGTTCGGCCCTGAAGTCCTCCGAGGTGGACCAGGTGAACCGGGGGAACCGCGCCAGCGGCGTCGTCGGCCCGTTCCAGCTCCTCACTTCCTCCGCCGTCACCGCACCCTTCGTTTCGAAGAACGGGTCGAGGATGCCGACCAGCGCTTCGCTCTGTCCGGTAAAGTCGTTCAGCATGAGGAGCTGGTAACCGGAGAAGCCGGGAGTGCGCAGCATGCCCTCATGCTCGGCCTTGTAGAGGAGGAGCTGGAAGCGGGCGGAGGCGTCCACGAAGGCGTCGATCTGATCCGTCAGGCCGGACGCCTCCAGGCCTCGCTGCAGCCGCTCGAGATTGTAGGGCTCGAGCGGTCCGTCGAACTTCGGCAGGAGTTCCCGATACCGCGGAAAGACCGGCCGCTGTCCCGTCTCGTGCGCGATCAGCGGCACCTTTGAAGACGCGACCGCCGCGGCGAAGTCCCAGTCCGTGCCGGGCGGTCCGATGCCGCGGGTCGGGGCGCTGCCGGTGGAATGGGTGACCTGGTAATCATCGTTCGGGACTGTCTTGCGGGCGGTGGACGCGTTGTAGAGCCGCCGCGGATCCGCCTCCTTCGCCTCGCCGATCATGCGGTCGAGGAGGTCCCAGTCGGAGTCCATGCCGAACTCGTTGCCGATGCAGAAGAACGCGAAGGAGGGGTGGTTGCCGTACGCCTCGGAGATGCGCCGGATCTCGGCGGCGATGAAGGCGGCCACCTCGTCCTTGCCGGGAAGCTGCGGGCCGTCCGGAACGGCCGCGATCCAGTTGTCCACCCACCAGGCGGTCTCGGGCGCGAGATAGACGCCAAGCCGGTCGGCGGCCCGGAAGGCAGCGTCGGGCGGGCACCAGGTGTGGAAACGCACGTGATTGAAGCCGTGTTCCTTCATCACGCCGAGGACCCGCGACCACTCCTCCTCGCTGGTCGGCGGGTGCCCGGTACGCGGATAGACGCAGCAGTCCAGGGTGCCGCGCAGGAAGACGCGCCGACCGTTGACGCGGATCGCCAGGCCGTCCCGCTCGATCCGGCGAAAGCCGAACAGCGTGCCGGCGGTCGCCGCGCCTCCCGGAGCGCGCAGCTCCGCGCGAAGCTCATGCAACACCGGAGTGAATTCATCCCATCTCGCGGCTTCCTTCTCCAGCAGGACCGCCTGCACGATCCGGGAGTCTCCCGGCGGCACCTCGAGCGAAGCCTCCGAAGCACCCAGCTCCACCGCGTCACCTTCTGCATGAATCAGCAGGCGGAGCCCGAGCCTGCGCGAAGAGTCGGCGCGATTCCTGATGTGCAACCGCACCCCGGCGGAGCGGGCGTCCGCCGCCGGAAAGAGATCGAGACGCTCGATCGAGACGGCATCGACCGCCTCCAGCCGCATCTCGCCGACCACGCCGTTCCAGCGCGACTGGGTCTCGGGGCCGTAGCTGTGCCCGTAGATGCCGATGTCGTGGATCATCCGGTTGTCGACGCAGATCGTCAGCAGGTGCTCGCCAGGCACGGCCGGCCCGAACTCGAACATGTGCGGCGCGGCCAGGGAATCCTGCACCCCCAACGGTTCGTCATCGAGCCACACGCGCGACTGCCACAGCACGCGCTCGAGATGCAGCCGCACGAACTTCCCCGCCCACGCCGCCGGCAGCTCGATCTCCCGCTGGTACCACGCCCGACCGAGATAGAGGTGCTCCCGCACGAGATGGCCGACCTGATCCGCCGTCCGGTCGGGCGACGCCCCCGGCCAGGCCCCGTTCGGCGACGCCACCGGATAGGTCATGGTCGCGGGATCGAGCGGAAACCCAATCCCGGCCAGGTCGGTGGTGCCCGGCAGCGCCATCGGCACTCCGTCAAGTGCCGAGGCAAACCAACGCTCCCCATCCCCGACATCCTCGGGATCCAGCCGCACCGTCCAGTTTCCGGCAAGATCAATGGAGGTACCCGTCGGCACCTGTGCGGGCAGATCGCTCGCGACAAGGGCGAGCAGCAGGAAAGTCACCAGGCAGGAACTTTGAAGGCGGGTCATGGTCAGGATCCTCGAGGAGACCGAGAGGTCATCCTAGCGAATCAGGGTCGCCAGACGGCTCATGCAGACGTGTCACTTGTCACACCCCATGCTGCTATCTCGCGACGCAGCGCCTCGAAGCAAGGTCCGACTCTTGAGCCCTCGCAGATCGAGCCGTCCACGTGCCTCAGAACCCCGGCACGGAATCCGGAAGCGGAAAGGCCGCCATCTCGCGCGCCGGTTGACGCCTGACCCGGCAGTTCCATAGACTCCGGCCAACAGTCGGCGCGCAACGACTGTGGTGAAGGCCACTTCCATGGCGCATTGCCCGGAACTTTCGGGGGCAGTGTCTGAACGAATGGAGAAGGCTGGACGAAAGAAGAAGCTTCTCACTCCTCGCAGGAAGCGAATGGTCCACACTGCCCGTCTTCAGTCGGCAGTGGATTGGCTGAGAACCTACGGCGGATCCCGCGTCGTGCGTTCCTACGCACGTTGGTTCGGAGTCGATCTCGGATGTGCCCTGAAGGAGTTGCGCATTCTGGGTGTAGAGCTCGATCCAACCTACGTTTCTCGGCTTGAGACGACCCTGCGAAACAGACCTCGTCCCATTCGCAAGTCTGGGTTGGGGAACGACGACATCACTCGTGACCTCGAGCATCTCATAGGTTTCGATCTTGGGGAGACGCACTGGACGGTCCAGTGGGAAGACCTGGACGATTTTCCTTATCTGAGTGGCCCATGAAGACGTCGAGCCGGCAGATGCGGACGGATGCGACTTTTGCAGCGTCGCTGATCTGCAGAGTCGTTCGGCGAGGCGGTGGCGGCGTGTGTCAGTCAGTCGAGCGGGAGAACGCTCGACCGTGTGGGTTTGACGGGCGGGACGAAGGCGGACCGGGGCTCCAAAAAAATGTCGGTAGTATCGATATGTGTACCGACATTTTCCTGTCCGGGGCCCCTGATCGACGAGAAAATGTCGGTATGTTGCTATAGTGTACCGACATTTTCTTGGGGCAGGCATGGTAAACGACAAGATGACACGGCTGGAGCATCTAGGCTCGTTCTTCCGGCCCACAGATGCTCAGAAGGAGGGACTGAGTTACGAGACCCTCCGGGGCCTCGTCCGGGACGGGCTCGTTGAGCACGTGAGCCGGGGGTTGTATCGCCGGGTCGACACCGAACCCACGGAGAACCACAGCCTCGCCGCAACCTGCGCTCGTGTTCCGGGGGGGATCATCTGCCTGCTCTCCGCGCTGCAGGTTCACGGCATCGGGACCCGCCTGCCGGCGGAGGTTTGGCTCGCAGTACCGAACAAGGCGCAAGCCCCGCGGCTGCGGGGCATCAAGGTGCGGCTCGTGCGCTTCTCCGGCCCGGCATGGACCTACGGGATCGAGCCCGCCGAATTCGAGGGTGTGAGAGCCCGCATCACCAGCCCCGCGCGGACGGTCGTCGACTGCTTTCGGTTCCAGGCCCGCGTCGGGAAGGAGGCCGCCAAGGAGGCGCTCTACGACGCCCTGGGACGAAAAAGAGTGACAGTCGACGCACTCTACCGAGCCCTCGACGTATTGCCGTCGACGCGGCTTCGGGCGGCCCTGGAAGCGATGCCGTGAGTCAAGACGTGACGGCGTCGATCAAGGCGCGTTTGCTCATCCAAGCGAAGCAAGCCGAGGTGGAGTTCCAGCTCTATCTCGTACGGTACGCGTGCGAGCGGTTCCTGTACCGGCTCGGCGTGTCCCGGTATCGCGAGCGGTGTTGCCTCAAGGGGGCCGGACTTCTCGCGCTGTGGATGCCTGATCCCTATCGCGGGACGCGTGATCTGGAGTTCCTGGCCTCCGGTCCAAACGACGAGACTTCGGTACGCGAGCTCATGTCCACGGTCTGTGCGGTGGCGTGCCCCGAAGATGGTCTGAGTTTCGACCTGGACACTCTGGAGGTCATGCAGATCCGGGCCGAGGAGGAGTATGAGGGGAAGCGCGCTCGCGTGACGGCACGACTGGGAAAGGCGCGGATCCGCTTTCAAGTCGACTTCGGGTTCGGGGGCACGGTGACGCCCACGCCTGAGGAACGGGACTACCCGACCCTGCTTCCCGAGATCCCGGCGCCGCGCATCCGCGCCTACCCGCGCGAAGTCAGTATCGCGGAGAAGTTCGAGGCGATGGTCAGTCTGGGCCGCCGAAACAGCCGGATGAAGGACTTCCACGATATCTGGGCGCTGTCGTCGGTGTTCGCATTCTGGGGACCGGTACTACGAGAAGCGGTGACGTCGTGCTTCGACCGCCGCGAGACTCGGTGGGAAGACGAGCCTCCGGATGTTCTCTGCCCGGCGTTCTACGAGAACCGTGAACTGCAGGCAACGTGGTCCGGCTACCTTGGCAGCAGCGCATTCATGAATCCGCCTCCGACTGCTTTCGAAACGATCGGTGATCGTGTGCGTGGATTCCTCGGCCCAGTCCGTGAGTGCATCGTTGCGGATCATACCCCGTTCCAGATGCACTGGCCCGTCGGAGGACCGTGGCGCCCGGGGACTGAACCGGGTGATGGAACCGGGGCTGTTGTCTGAAACTCTCGAACAGACTCAGCAGTCTGGACCGGCGGGCGGCTCAAGCACGTTATCTGGATTCCATCTAAACGAAACGGTACCGGTCGTCATCGTAACAGCGTTGGCGGGAGCGATGATCTGACGAATGGCTGATGCGGACGAGACACTGGTTGCGCGTCTCCAGGAGGGGCGGATCGACGCTTTTCGCACGCTGTACGACCGGCATCAGCGGGCTCTCCTGGGTCTGGCGACGATCCATCTCAAGACCACCAACGGCAACATCCGCATCAAGAAGGAGCAGACCGGGCGCTGAGCTGCTGCTCTTCAGCGGCGGGGGCTCACCGCTCCCTTCCGGCCGCGATCCGCAGGAAGCGCGCTTCTTCCGCCTGCCGCTCACTGTCCCGCGCGCGGCCGGAAAGGAGCGACACACAGACCAGGATCAGGACATTGGCCGCCAGTCCGTACGCCCCGGCGTGGATCGGCCAGGGCGCGGCTGCCGGCCAGACCACGGCGGCGATGTTGACCGCGATCCCGGCCACCAGTCCGAGGAGAACCCCCGTGCCGGTGGCGCGTGACCAGTACAGGGTCGCCGCCACCGCCGGCATGAACTGCACCACCGGCCCATAGGCGTACAGCAGCAGCATCACCAGCGAATCGCGGTAGAGCAGCGCCGTGACGTACGCGACCACCAGCACCAGGACCACGACGATCCGAATGAGCCACATCTCCCGGACGGGGGGAAGCCGCCTCTGCCCGGCGGTCATCAGACCGTCCCGCACGATGATCGAAGCCGCCGCGTGGGCAATGGTGTCGCCCGAGGACATCGACGCCGCCAGCGCGCCGGCGCAGAACAGCCCGACCAGCAGGGCGGGCAGCTTCATGTTCATCAGCATGTGGGGCAGGATCTGATCCGCGGCCTCCGGCGCCGGCTCGAACATCACGCCGGCGAAGCCGATCAGGATGATCGGCAGCAGGAACAACTGAAAGGTCGGGTAGAGCACCACCGTCTTCTTCAGGACCCGCTCGTCGCGCGCGGTGAACGCCTTCATGAACAGATGGGGCCAGAAGGAGAAGCCGAGCACCGAAACGAGCACGGCGGAACTGTAGCCGGCCCAGTGCCACGGAGCGCCGCCGGCGTCAAGCCCGGGCGCGGTCAGCAGCTCGGGACGCCTCTCTTTCAGGAGGGCGAACATCTCGCCGACGCCGCCATGGAGGGCGTGAGGCAGATAGAGGCCGAGCCCCCAGGCGAGCGCCAGCATGAAGATCCCCTGCAGCGTGTTCGTCCAGCCGACGCCGAGCACGCCGCTCCGCAGCACGTAGATCAGCACCACCCCGTAGACGATGGCGGCGCCGGCCCATTCCGCCACCGCCCCCCGGGTGAGGGCGGAGAAGACGTAGCCGGCTCCCTTCATCTGCAGCGCCAGGTACGGGATGAAGGCGATCGTGCTGATCAGCGCCATCACACCCGCCAGGGCGGGACGCCTGAATCGGTGCGCGACCATCTCCGCCTGCGTGACGAAACCATAGAAGCGTCCGAGCCGGGCGGCGCGCGGTCCGACGAAGTAGAACGGGACGAAGCCGAGGGTGCCGTACGCCAGGATGTAGAAGGCCGCCGCGCCGCGGCTGTAGGCCCATCCGGGCGCGCCGAGGAAGGCGAAGGCGGAGAAGATCGTGGCTCCGGTGATGAAGTACATCACCAGCAGGCCGAGGCCCCGGTCGCCCGCGACAAAGCCGGTGGCGCTCTTGCTCGAGCGGGCGCCCGGCAGGATGCCGACCACCAGGCTGAGCAGCAGATAGCCGCAGGCCACCAGCAGAACGGTGGTGCTGGATGGCACGCCTTACCCCTCCCGTTCCGTGACGAGGTAGTAGATCCACAGCGCCAGGCAGGTGGTCACGATCCAGCCGACGTTCCAGGCCAGGGAGAGCGGCAGCCCGAGGATGAACGGCTCGATGCGGTTGCCGCACCAGGCGAATCCGGGCCAGACCAGCATCACGGCGCACAGCAGCAGATAGGCGCCGAGCAACAAATGGGGCCAGCGGGGTCTGAATCTCTCTGCGGGCATGGCAGCTGCAGGATAGCGAGGATATGCTCGCTTGCCGAGCCTTGGTTCGATTCCGCGGAATCCGGCCCATGGCTGGGGCGCGTCGGAGAGAACCATGAAGGACATGACGCGGCCACTGGCCGCATCCAAAGGGGAGCTCTCGACTTGCACGGCTGGCCACCGAAGATTCGAAATCGAAGTCGCCATCGAAATCGAAATCGATTGGTCTCATGCCACTCGGAAGGCGCATCCAATCGATTTCGATGGCGATTTCGATTTCGATCTGCGCGCGCGGCGAAGGATTTCGAGGCAAGTAGCACGCAGCGGAGAACGATGATGAGATGGACGGCCTTCGCCCTGCTGATCCTGGTCGCCGCCGCCGGACAGACGGAGCAGACCTTCACCGCCGGCGAGACCGAGATCCGCTACCTGCTGTTTCTCCCGGAAGGTTACGACGCCGATGCTGACGCGACCTGGCCGCTGATCCTGTTCCTGCACGGGAGAGGAGAGTGCGGTACGGATATCGAGAAGGTCAAGGTTCACGGCCCGCCGAAGATCGTCGAATCAAGGAAGGATTTCCCATTCATCGTCGTCTCGCCGCAGAGCGAGGACGCGAGATGGAATCCCGAGCGGCTCGTCGAACTGCTCGATCATGTCGCGAAGACGCATCGCGTCGACCGGCAACGGATCTACCTCACCGGCCTGAGCATGGGCGGCTACGGAACCTGGGCCCTTGCGGCCGCGTATCCGGACCGTTTCGCCGCGATCGTCCCGATCTGTGGCGGCGGCGACCCGGGGAGCGCCGAGAAGCTGAAGGGACTGCCGATCCGGGCTTTCCACGGCGCGAAGGACCGCATCGTGCCGCTCTCGCAGTCGCAGCAGATGGTCGACGCGATCCGGGCGGCGGGCGGCGATGTTGTCTTCACCGTGTACCCGGACGCTGCTCACGACGCGTGGACCTGGACCTACGGCGACCCGAAGCTGTTCGAGTGGCTGCTCGCGCAGCGGCGTCCGGACCCGTAGCGGCCGGAGCCCCGGGCGGGCCCTTTTCTCTCGATTCCGGCCCGGTATGATGCGAATGGATGGAAATTTCACGGCTTCAGAGGAATATTCATGAACCTGTCAGAAAGACTTGAAAACGTCGCGGTCCTGGGCGCCGCCGGCAAGATGGGGAGTGGGATCACCCTGCTTCTTGCACAGGAGCTGGCGCGAGTCCGGCTCTCTCCCGAGGGAAAGGGCAGGGTGCATCGCCTGACGCTCGTGGATGTCAGCGAGGCAGCGCTGGATGGGCTGCTCAAGTATGTGCGCAGCCAGATGCTCAAGCTCGCCGAGAAGAGCGTCGGCCAGTTGCGCGTTCTCTACAAGGACCGCGCGGACCTGGTCGAGAACGGCGAGATGATCAGTGAATTCGTCGGCGACGCCCTCGGCGTGCTCCGCCCCTCCACCGACCTGAACACGATGGCCGGCGCCAGGCTGGTGTTCGAGGCGGTCGTCGAGAACGAGCCGCTCAAGATCGATCTCCTCGGCAAGGTCCGGAAGATCGTCCACCCCGACGCGTGGTACCTGACCAACACCTCCTCGATCCCGATCGGGGGACTCGACAAGAAGCTCGAGCTGGGCGGGAGGATCGTCGGCTACCACTTCTACAATCCGCCGGCAGTCCAGAAGCTGCTCGAGCTGATCACATCGGACGGGACCCTGCCCGCGCTGAAGACGGCGGCCGAGGAGCTGGCCAAGCGGCTCGGGAAGAAGGTGATCCCCGCCAACGACATCGCCGGCTTCATCGGCAACGGCCACTTCACTCGCGACGGCCTCCACGCGATCTCGGTCGCCGACCGCCTGCGTGCAGGCGGCGACTGGGCTCCGGCTCTCTACAAGACGAACCGGGTCAGCCAGGACTGGCTGCTGCGGCCGATGGGAATCTACCAGCTGATCGATTACGTCGGTGTGGATGTGTTCCAGTGCATCCTCAGCGTCATGGATCAGTACCTGCCCGGCAGGGGACTGCACTCCGACTTCATCGACACGCTGGTGAAGAACAAGGTGCTCGGCGGGCAGAACCACGACGGTTCGCAGAAGGACGGCATCCTCCAGTACGCGAAGGGGCGGCCCTCCGCGGTGTATGATCCCGCCAAGGGCGGCTATGTCGCCTTCGACCCGAACGGGTGGTCCGGCGCCGCCGACAAGGAGCTGGGTCCTCTTCCGGACGGCTACCGTCCCTGGAAGGGTCTGCTGATGGCCCAGAACAAGCAGGAAGCCCTGAAGGAACACTTCAAGACCCTGGCCTCGCAGAAGCACGAAGGGGCGAAGCTCGCCATCGAGTACATGGCGGCCTCCAGGGCCATCGGCAAGGAACTCGTAGCGGACGGGGTTGCGAACAGCCCCGACGACGTGAACGGCGTCCTGACCAACGGCTTCTTCCATCTTTACGGACCGATCAACGACTACACCGGATGAGCTCCGGGAGGTGATAACAATGAGAAAGCTACGCAAGAAGATCTTCGGTTGCGCTCCCGCTCACACGCTGTTCCTCGGGCCGGGCCGGAAGGAGTTCCACCCCAAGAAGCCGCACCCCGGCATCGAGCACTACATCCTCGAGGCCGCGAAGAAGTGCGTCGGGCAGGTTTCGAATCCGGGCGCGCTGGACCAGGGCGTGATCGGCAACTTCATGGCGTCCCGCTTCAACAAGCAGGGGCATCTCGGCGCGCTGCTGCCCGAGGCCTACGCCGGTCTGCTGCACAAGCCGTGTACCCGCGTGGAAGGAGCCTGCGGCTCCGGCGGTCTGGCGGTCAGCACCGCGGCCACCGCGATCCTGTCCGACCTGGCCGACGCCGTGCTGGTGGTCGGAGTGGAAGTCCAGAACACGGTCAAGGCGATGTACGGCGCCGACATCCTCGCCGGCGCGGGACACTACAGCCGCGAGCGGAAGAACGGGCACGTCTTCTTCTTCCCGAACCTCTTCTCCGAGAGGGCCGGCGCCTACTACGCGAAGTACGGGAAGGAGGACGCGCGGCGCGGCATGGCGGAATGGTATGCGCTCGCGATCGAGAGCGCCCGGCGGAACCCCAACGCCCAGGAACACCACAACGCGGATCCTGATCTGCGCGCCACGGGCATGACACCGCCGAACGCCAGGGCCTTCCTGGAAAACATCAACGTCTTCGACTGCTCGAAGGTGACCGACGGCGCCTCCGCCCTCATCCTCGCCTCGGAGGAGGGGCTGGAGAAGCTGGGCGTCAAGGCGGAGAACGCGGCCGAGATGGTCGGCATCGGGCATTGCGAGGGAAACCTGGCGAAGGATCCCGAGGATCTCACCTGCCTCACCACCACCAAGGCGGTTGCGAAGGCGGCGCTCGAGATGGCCGGAGCGAAGCCGGCGGAGATCGGCCTTCTGGAGGCGCACGACTGCTTCACGATCTCCGGAATGATGTCCCTGGAAGCGGTGGGGCTCGCCGCCCCCGGCAAGGCGGCCGCCTACCTGCTGGATGGCAAGACCCGGCTCGAGGGTGAGTGCCCGACGAACGTGACCGGCGGTCTGGTCGGCTTCGGTCACCCCACCGGCGCCACCGGAGTCCGGCAGGTGGCCGACATGGTGCTGCAGTTCACCGGTCAGGCCGGCGACTGTCAGGTGAAGTTCACCGACAAGAAGCCGTACGGCCTCTCCATCAACATGGGCGGGAACGACAAGACCCTGGTGTCGTTCGTCATGCGCGCCTCCTGATCCGCTGAGACAGGCCGGTCAACGCGAAAGGCCCCCGCCCGATGACGATCCGATCGGGCGGGGGCCTTTGTCGTCCATGGGCGGCCGCCTCACTCGGAGCTGAGCGGCAATCTGGCGAGCGATTCGAGTCCGACCGGCTCCGTGGAGTGCATTTCGGGGTTGTCGGGGAAGAACCTGGCAACATCGCTCAGGTGCACGCCCAGCGAGGAGTTCAGGCCGGTCGCGATCAGCTTGCGCGCGACCCGGATGTACTCATCGTGGACATCGTCGATGAACCGCTCCGCGCTGCGCTCGTTCTCCGGAACCTCCTTGAACTCGAAGAACTCGGCGATGTTCTGGGGCGCCTTCAGGATCAGGAGCGGGTTCTTGTCGTCGTCCTCCTCGATGCGCCCCCTGACCGTCGCCTCGAAGAACATCGGCGAGAGGTCCTCGTGGGTGATGTTGAAGAGGCGCTCGTACGGCCGGTGCAGGAAGAAGTCGACCTCGTTCGCGGCGGTCACCGAGATGGCGAAGATGCTTCCCGGAAAGTCCGCCTCCGAGGCCCGGTAGTCGGCGAACACGAGGGCTCCGCAGTGAGCGGCGGGATTCTCGCCGGCGTTCGCGGCCGGCTTCGCGCCGTTGCGCAGGACCGCCTCCTCGCGCTCGTGCGCGGGAGGATGCGTGTCCGCGAGGCTCGGTGGAGCCTGGTCCTCCTCGTGAAGCATCGAGAAGTCCTCATCCCAGATCGCCAACTCGAGCGGTTCGACTCCCACCAGGTGCGGGAAGGAGATCGTGACGGTCGTGCCCTTCCCTTCTTCGCTCTCGATCGATAGCTCGGCGCCGAAGTCGGCGATCGTCTGCCGCACGAAGACGAAGCCGAGGGAATGCAGCTCGCCGTCCAGCGTGGGGATGTCGCTCAGGAGTTGCTGGATCTTCGCGGCGCTCATGCCGATGCCGTTGTCGCGCACGCGGAGCAGCAATCGGTCTCCCTCGAGGAACGTGCCGACGTTGAGCTCGCCGATCCGCCGATGCTGCATGGCGTCGACGGAGTTCATGACCAGATTGAAGAACATGCGCCGGAAACGATACCGATTGCCCCCCAGGATCGCCGCATCCAGACGTTCCAGTTGCATCGCGACGCGCGCCCCGCTCTTCTCGACGACGTAGCCGTGAACGACGTTGCGGGTGAAGTGTTGGAGTTCGGCCGCGACGTCGAACCGCTCGTACATATCGCTCTGGCTCTGCTCCCGGCAGAAGTGCTTGATCCGGGACTGGACGCCGCAGATCCAACGCACGGAGTTGCGGTAGGCGAGCCGGAGTCCGACCGAGCGGGCGTCCTGGGGCAGGAAGCCGAGGACCTTGTCGATCTTGCCCCAGCGCGGGTTGAGGATCAGATCGCAGATGTCGCGCACGGCCACGACGTACTTCTTCCCCTTGCGGATGACGGTCTTGTCGGGGGAGAAGTTCTGGACGGCGTTGGCGTATTCCTGATCGGCCAGGCGCATGGCACGGCCGGCGCTCTTGAGCTCCTTCAGGTCGTCCGCGTGCAGTTGATGGGCCTGGTCCACACCGTAGATTTCCAGGTCGGTGTCGAGGGTGACGTGGAAGTGGATCAGGTTGTTGATGAACCGCTCGACCCGGAGGTCGTGGATCAAGAACTTGATCTCCGCGACCTCCTTCTTGATTCCGTCGGTGTAGTCGGCCATGGCACATCCCGGCTGGTTCAAGGGGGGGGATTGTACACTCCGCGGAGAGGAATCAACTCGCGAGTTGGTTCCTCACTCGCCACGGGGCTCCACCAGGACCTCGATCCGCGCCGACTCCACCGGTTCGACAAATGCAATCCCGATCCGCACCGGCTTCCGCCCACCTGAGAGATCCTCCTCGATCTCCGCGGCCCGGATTTCGAATTCTCCGCCCTCCGCCGCAATCGTCACCCGCACGGCACCCTCATCCTCGCCGATGACCAGGATGCGCGGCCCCTCCTGCCGCCAGGAGGAGAAGGTGATCAGCGCCGTTTCGAAGGCCAAGGGCGCCGCGAACTCCACCTCGTCAGTGATCCGCAGGCTCCCGGCATCCTTCCGGCTGAAGACGAAGGTCCGCTCCAGCCGGCGCAGCGCGTCGCATTCGTAGGCGGAGGAGATGTCGAGCGACAGGATGTCCTCCAATTCCCCGAGCTCACAGCGAAGCACCTTGCCGGAGGCGCTCTTGCCGGAGCGCTGCAGCTTCCCGCCCACCTTGGGGACCGGGTGTCCGAACGAATTCAGGACATCGCTCTGGTACCGCTTCGAGCTGAAAGTGCGGCTCGTGTACACCTCGCCGCCCGGATCGATCAGCGGCACCTTGCCACGAAGAGCGACCACGTACGAGCCGACGTCGTTGTGATTGTGGTGTTCATCGTTGTGACCGCCCTTCAGCGCCACCCCCAGCCTTCCCTCGTGATCCGTGCCCGGCCTCGAGATCAGGATGCCCGCCTCGGCGAACCAGTCCCTGAGGGGGGTCTTCTGCGTGACCCCATCGGCGAAAGGTCGGGCCGTGGCGGAGTTCGCGAAGCCGAAGATTCCGAGTTGCGCCAGCCGCCCTGTCGGCCCGACCTGAAGCAGCAATCCACGCTCCTCGATCTCTCGCCAGCCGCAGCCGTACCGCCTGCTGCAAGAAGCTTCGATCGTGGCGTCCGGCCGGGCGTTCGGGCTGCAGTCGGCAAAGGCTGGATAGACCCCGGGCAGGATCTCCATCCTCCGGCCGAAGCGGGCGATCCGCTCGACATCCCGGCGCTCGAACAGGTCGAGCTGTCCAGATGTCGCCTGGTGGATCGTCTCCGCAAGCTGCACGTAATGCCCGAAGCCGTAGTTCCAGTAGCTGATCCCCTCCGAGCAGTAGCCGTCGGCGGTGAAGCCTCTCAGGAAGTTCCGGACGTACTTTTCCGCGGCCGCGACGAAAAAGGCCCGCCGTTCCTGCGACCGGATCGTGGCGAGCGCCGTGCCGGTGACTCCCGCCAGGCAGACCGCGTTCCAGTTGTTGGTGCCGAGCAGCCACCACATCTGCGGCTTGCCGTCTTTCAGCATCCCCTCGAACGGAGCGAAGCAGCGCCGCTCCAGTTCTGCCTGGAGCAGTTCACGAATCTCTTTGCTCAGGCGCTCCCCGAGCCACCAGTTGGCGGTGGCCAGGTTCCAGGAGATGTCGGCGGCCAGGAGATCGATCTCGACTGTCTTCCCCTTGAAGTTCATCAAGGAACGGTCGTGCGCCGGCATCACCCAGGTCTTCTCTGCGCACACCGCCCGGATCGCCTCCTCGAGGGCCGGCAGGAACCGCCCGCGGTTCTCGAGACACTCCGCCAGGGCCAGCTCCGGGATCCGGCCGTGCCGCCGGCCCGCGACGCTCTGCCAGTTCGTCCGGTTCCCGGTCTTGGAGAACTGGAGGTAGAGCTCATCGGTCAGCTCAGGCATCGGCTGCCCGAGGAGCTTCTCCGCCCTCGCGACCACTCCGGCGAACGCCGGGTGCGCCGCGACCTCGTCCCACGCCGCGCGGTCATCGATCGTCGGTCCCACGCCGCGCGGCTCCTCGGCGAGAAGCGGCATCAGTTCCTGGACCCGTGCGTCCAGTTCCTCGTCGACGGCCGCCGGCGAGGCGCCCGCGGAGGGAACGGCAAGGTAGATCAGGAAGAGCAGGCGGATCAGGATCATGGGTCGCCTCCTTGAGCATGGAGAGGGAAGCAGTCTACGCAGAAAAAGGCGACAGGTGCCTCTTCTTCCTCGCTGAACGCGCTGCGTCGCTCGCGAACATGAGCCAGGAGAAGGCACCTGTCCCCTTTTTCTTCTCTGCTGTCAGATGATGGCCACGCTGACCGTTTCCCCTCCGAAGTTCCAAAGCACAGAGCCGACCGGGAGAACCATGTCGAACCAACTGAATCTACCCTGGCACATCGTCAAGGCGGATGACTTGACCATCGTCAACCGAGACGGCCGTCTCATCGCCATCTGGCGCGACTCCGAGGACACAGCGTGGCGGCTGGTCGACACCATCAACCTGTTCCTCGACGCCAGCCCCCAGGACGTCGACACGTGCATCGCCAGCTTCCGCAGCACCGTCAAGTATGGCACGGCGCTCCTGAGCTCGATCGACTGGGCCAGACTGAAGGGGCTCGCCGCGCGAAAGCAGGAGCGAGAGTGAATTCGTCCTGCCGGACGAGGGAGAGGAGGGGGCGGCTCATGATCCCGGGGTGCAGGACCTCTCCTCCTCGTGTGCGAAGCGCTCCGTGTTGAACCGATTCAATCCAATGAGTAGAATTCTCCGACTCTGTTGCTTCCTCCAAGGGGGGAAAGTGGTGGAGGAATCCGCACCGCGCTTCAAGGAGGGCGACTTCGTCGTTCTCAGGTCGAACCGCAGCGTGGTCCGGCGCGCAGACGGACTGCCGAAGCGCGATCCGAGTGCCAAGAGCATTGTCACCGTCTGCGGCGAAGAGGAAGTGTCAGGACAAGAAGTGTGCCCCGTCCGCGCTGTGGCTTGAGTCGCAGGCGTCCGTTGCATCGTTCCGCGATTCTGGAGGCGAAGGTCAGTCCCAGGCCCGCGTGTCCTGGCTTCGTGGTGAAGTGCTGCTTGAAGACTTCGGACTGAATCTCCGGTCGCACGCCGTTTCCGTTGTCCTTGACGTGGATTTCAGCTTGTCCGACCCTGCCGCTCGAAGGGGTGGCGCGAAGCAGGATCCATCTCGAGGATGACGTGCTCTCGGAACATGCGTCGAGTGCGTTTTGGACAAGAGCGAAGAGAATCCTGTGGAGGTCTCCGTGGGGAATCTCGGCTCGCATGATTCCAGTGGAACCAGGCTCTACTTCCAGAGTCACACCACTGGATTCAATCCAGGGGCGAACCTGGTCCGCGAATGTCTCGAGTTCGCTGGACAGGTCGTGAAGTGCCCTCCGACCCCTCTTCCTCGTCGCATCGATTGCCAGGTGAATCCCTGATGTGAGCGACTCCAGCTCGGCGATCACATCCTTGATCAGATCGCGGTGCCCGTTCACACCATTCAATACCAGGTGGCGGAGTCCTGAGACTGCGGCGTTGATCCGCGTTTTCGTCAGGCCTTCCGAGAATGCCGCTGCCTGGGCCGACGCGGCCAGGCCCAGCATCTCATCCTTCTCTGCTTCCTTTTGGTCGAGGAGCGAGGACATCTCCCTGGAGGCGTCCCTGACCCTCTTCATGAGTCTCTTTGCCGACCGTCCGTCAAGAGACCCGGCCAACTCAGCGATTTCTTCCAGGGCCGGGACAACGAGGGAGCTCTCCTTTCGTCGAGGTGACGAGACTGCCCTGTGGGAATCTCCGTGGCGTCGGGAGTACCGTTCCTGCTCCAGGATCTGAAACACCAGGAGGACGAGCTTCCTGAGGTCCTCAGATGCCTGGTTCTCAAAGAGGCCGCCCCGGTTGGCCTGGTCGATCAGGTCGGGATTGCCGTCCTGGGAGATGTCGACCATGCCAATGACCTGATTGTTGCTGAGGCGAATGACAGGGTTGTTCACACGGCGCTGGTCAAGTCGCAGCCAGTCATCGTGGGGCTCTCCGTACGGCAGTACCCGGAATCCGTCACGATAGATGCTGACGCCCGCCCACTCCTTCAGCCATGCCCTGACATGGGTGACCATGCCGATCTTCGACAGGGCATCGGTCTCCAGATCAAAGGCGTAGAGGCGGATCGAGAAGGGGCCACACTGATAATCGGCAGCAGGAACATGGAGTGGTTGACCTTTCTGACCGTCAATCTTGAAGCTGAAAGTGGTCCGTCCGTCAAACCGTGCCTCGATCGAATGGGGAGACTGGTCGAGATGGCCGACCGAAAGTTCCTTCGAGTACTCCGGAAATTCCTTGGCCTCCAGCTTGATCCTGAACCCATCAGACTTGTGATGCGGAGACACCAGGCGCTCGAGGCGCGTGGCGAGCTTCCGGAACATCCTCTCCGTCCAGCGTGCTCTCAGACCGCTGATCTCCAAGGTCGTGCCAGACTTCTTCATCAGCGGCGGGGATTGCTTCCTGACAACACACTCCACGTCGCTCAGCAGCAGTGTGTCATCATCGAATCGTGACCAGTCCACTTCGGTAATTGTCTCCGGTCCGGTTCGACCGTGTCGCGTGGTCACCTGAAGCCTGCTACCGAGCTTGTCGGCGGCAAAGCGACCGATACCCTTCTCTCCGAGGACCCTCCGGCCCCGGGCCGTGCGCAGACCGCCCTGCTGGCGCTTCTTGCTGTGACCGGGTCTCATCCAGCCCTGGACCACCTCGGCACGGCTCATGCCCGTACCGTCATCCTCGATCGTGATGACACCGTCGGGAGATGTGATATTGCTGAAGCGAACAATGCAGCGCCTGGCATCCGCATCGTGCGCGTTCTTGACAAGTTCCGAGACGGCCAGTACCTCATCAGCGATCAGGCCCTCGCCCAGCAACCTCATCAACCTGGCCGCGGGCTGGAACGTGACCTGCTCGCTGGATCCGTTTCCGATCTGTCTGGGCCGAGGCCCTCTCGACGTGGGGTTCTTCCTGCTGGCAGCTTTCACCGGAGGCGTCTTCTTGTTCGCCAATTCAGGTCTGAGAACCTGCAGAAAGGACTGGGCGATGCACTGGGCCAGGGCTGGCGGAACCGCGTTTCCGATCTGCCGGAACTGCGAGGTCGGCGGGCCACAGAAGGCATAGCTGTCCGGGAAGGACTGCAACCGAGCGGCTTCGCGGGGGGTCAGGGACCTGGGCTGGTCGGGATGGATGAACGAATTTCCATCACGCGCCAGATGGCTCACAATGGTCTTGGAAGGGGCGTCCGGCTTCAACCGATAATACTTGTCGTCAAAGCCATCGGTCCGGTACTTCATGGGAAGCCCACGCCGCTTCGCATCCAGGGCGTTCTCGCCCGGTCTCAGGTTCTCGAAGATGAGCCGATCACTCTCATTCGGGGTCCTGAGGCTGCGGTGGTTGTAGATGATCCCACCACCATCCAGGATTCCATGGTCTACGAGGAAGCCGGTCTGTTCAGCAAGGTCCTCTGGACCGGTCCAGGCCTCCACCGATTCGCCGTCCGCCCAGCCTCGTGCCGGCAGGTCACCAAGCGCTGCCTTGAGAGGAACGGGCTCCAGCGGAGACAGGAATCCATCCTCCGACCCGGACTGGTCCTTGACCGGACTCCGATGCTGTCCAGCAGGGATGGCCGGGAAGGGCATGCTGGACCCCTTGACCGCAACCACGAAGGAGCGAAGTCGATCCTGCGGAATGCCGTAGGAGCATGCGTTGAGTCGCCAGATCTGGACCCGGTAGCCGAGCCCTTCCAGCCCCTTGACCGCTTCCTGCATGTACGATGTTCGCCGTCCACCCCGATCGAGGGCCGTCTCCATGGCCGGGACGTTTTCCATCAGGACCATCTTCGGCTTGATCACCTTGACCGCATCGACCAGGTATTCGTACAGCTGCTTGTGCTGCAGCTCGTGGTCCCTTGGCTCTCGAAACGCCTGGCGCGCATACTTGCTGACACGGGAGAACGGTGTGCACGGCGGGGACCCGATCAATACATCGATCCGGCCGTAGCGCCTTTTCAGGGCGGAGAAGTCGATCGACTCGACCGGGTCCGTCAGGACATCCCCCTTGTTCAGCTGAGGCCGGTTGTGCAGGTAGGTGCGGGCCGACATGGTGTCTGAGTCGACCGCAAAGACCGGGTCGAATCCCGCCCGCTCGAAGCCGAGACTCATGCCCCCCGACCCACAGAAGAGATCGCAAATCCGGAGCGATTCCTTCCTGCGGGCCTTGACTGCGGAGGCCTGCCGCTCACGGTACGAGAAGCAGAACTTCCTCACCTCGCAGGAAGGGCAGTCCAGCTTCGCTTCCGGGCCGCTCCGGCAGACCTCCTGTCCGAGCCTCATGAGGGTTGCATGGAGCGAGTGCCGCAGCGTGGGTGGAATGAGCTCTTCCAGCTGCTCCTGAGTGGCCTTCCGGATCCCGGAGTCGCCCTTCAGGCCGGTTTCCCGGAACGGATTCAGACGTCCCAGGACCCTGGCCGCGTGCGTGTCAGCTGGAAACACGCGGCGCCCGAGCGAAGACAGCATCACGTAGCACGCGCACTTGCGGCGCATTCCCGGAAGACCGGACAGGAAGTCCAGGACAGCCTTCCTGGACCAGCTTCTTGTCGGTTCCAATGTGACCGAGCCGAATTCGGTCCTGAGTGACTGGAGAGTCTTGAAGAGAGCCGATGCTCGCTTGCTCTCGGGGCAGCTGTCTTCAAGCAGCCCCTCAATTGCCTCCGGGCCGGCCTCCAGGAAGGAATCCCACCGCTCGAACCGCCTCCTTAGCTGGCTGATCAGTGCTCGACAAGCACTCTCGCGCGTCTTGCGCGACAGGATGACGAATGCGAGTTCATCAACAGGGTCGATCCTGCTTTCGGACGCAGGCTTCTCCGAACTGGCTTGACAGCTGTGCAATGCCTCCAGGATCCTCGAGATCTCACGGAGTCTGGCGAGAGCCAGGTGAACGGTCGCCTTTCTCTCTTCCGGAGTGACGTCGGCCCGGATGCCGGGGAACCTCTTCCGATTCCTGCCAAGCTGCTCCACGAGGCTGTCGCGCCAGCTGCGATCGTCACCGGAAAGCACCCGGGGATCGTGGAAGAAATCGGCACGTTCCATGGCGGCTGGCTGCCATGCCCGGTCGGAAACAAGGGTGCTAGGCCGCCGTACCATCTCTAGTTCATCACCGTGTAGATCATGCCTCTGCGAAACGGCCGAACGCACTCTCAAGGAAGCAATGGAAGCAACGCTGGCCCTCGGGTGTCTCGCCTCAGCACCCGGACAACCGCCAGTGCCAAAGGTACAACTGCAGGCGCCCGGGGACAACCCTGAATCGGCTCCTGCCACGCCGCAACCCCGGTCTCCATGACGACTCCAAAGGTGCCCCCATTAGTGCCGCTGTCTTGCACATCAAGAAGCTGGTGTAGGCGGTATTCACGTCCGGATAACCGGGAAACACAGGGCAGATAGACCCTACTTTCCGCGGAATAGGTCGGGGGTTTCCGGCGCGGCGCCGCGCCGCGTGCTGACCTACGCGCCGTAGGCCGGGGCCGGCACTCCGAGCAGCCGCAGCGTCTCGAGCGCGACCTCCTTGA
>JAZDLC010000171.1:0-2432 GCA_043802345.1 Planctomycetota bacterium
GCTGGGCCTCCTCGAATTCGCTTCACTTGCCGACATCCTCACAGCAAAACTTGTTGGAAAGAATACCCCACCTGTTGAGTCTAGTTTCTATCATGATATCATGGACCTGTCAATGAAATGATCATTAGAAATAGGATTAACAATAGTGATGTAACATATTGAAAATAGATGATCTCCGTATATGCTCATCTCGAACTCAATCAGGACTCTGACAATTGTTGACCTTCAATTTCAAACTGTGCCCAATCGCCATTTTGACGGCTGGCATCATTGTGAAATACCTGATACACTTTGCACTCAACGACAGCGCGCTGATTTCGACCGTTCATGTGACGTGCGTCGATTGCAGGACTGCTTTTCCGGGCCCATGTTGGAAGATGTCAGATCTGAACCGCTGTCAAGGAGGGGACGACTATGGTCTCTGACAAGGCTCGGCTGGTCCGACTTGACAAGGCCCTTTCCTCCGCCACCCCTCTTCGCGATGTCAAGCCCGCAAAGGACCCGGCCATTTGTTCTCATTGCCAGGCCGTATGGCATCGAGGGAAATGGTCTCTGGATCTTGCGATTCGCCGCGACGTGCAACGTTGGGGGGCACCAATCAGGGTCGTCTGCCCAGCCTGCCGTAGCGCCACAAAGGGCAATCCCGCGGGGTCGTCACATGAGTAGCGTGCAACCCCTCCTCAGCCAAGAGCAACGGGCCATTCTCCTGAACATTGCTCGGCAGGCCATTCGGAATCGCGTCCGTGGCATCGAGGCGGCAGGTGTGCTTCCAGATGATCCACTGCTCCGAGCGCCCGGTGCCGCGTTCGTCACCATCACGCGCAAGGGCCAACTGCGAGGCTGCATCGGGTACGTGGAACCTATTAGGCCGCTGGCCAAGGCCGTCGCCCAATGTGCGGCCTCGGGCGCGGTGGCCGATCCCCGCTTCCCACCGGTTACCCCGACCGAGCTACCTCACCTGCACATCGAGGTGTCGGTGCTCTCGCGCCTGCGGAAGATTGCTGATCCAAATGAGATCCAAGTCGGCGCCCACGGGATCTTCATCAGTCACCTGGGTCGCCATGGCCTTCTGCTGCCTCAGGTGGCTACCGAGTTTGGTTGGGACCGGGACACCTTTCTCGAACACTCGTGCCTGAAGGCAGGCTTGCCATCGGACGCCTGGAAACACGGAGCCGAGATCCAGGTGTTCACCGTGGATCATTTCACCGACGGCTTGCCCGTAGAATGACAAGCAGGCTGCCACGCTTTGCAGCATGGCCCCGGCGCGAGGAATTCCCTTGCCGGGGTCATGCCTTTTTGATAGCATGCGCTCGCTTCTTGGTATCTGCAGCGGATTCTCACACGCCAGTTCATTTCAGGAAACTCGTTCGGCTGCTCGGCTGTTCCCGACGAACGGCCGAACGGTCGAACCGCCGAACGATCTTCTTGGAAGCGTTGACCCGTCACCTTTAGGGACGAGGAGAGCGGATGATGCGCATGCGCCGTGCACTCTTGAGCGTCTCAGAGAAGAGTGGACTGGTACCTTTCGCCCAGGGGCTGGCGAGCTTGGGCGTCGAGCTCATGTCGACGGGAGGAACGGCTCGCGCGCTGCGCGAAGCAAGTCTCACCGTCACCGATGTGGCCGATGTGACCGGATTCCCCGAGATGCTCGACGGCCGCGTAAAGACCCTCCATCCGCGAATTCACGGGGGACTCTTGGGCATCCGGGGAAATCCGGAACACGAACGCCAGATGGCCGCGCACGGAATCGTGCCCATTGACCTCGTAGCCATCAACCTCTATCCCTTCGAGGCCACCACGGCAAAGGAGAATGTTTCGCTGGCTGAGGCGATCGAGAACATTGACATTGGTGGCCCGGCCATGATTCGCTCAGCCTCCAAGAATTTCGCGGCTGTCGCCGTCATTGTGGATCCGGCCGACTACGGACCTGTCCTGGAGGAGCTCCAACGAAATGGCGGCGCACTTTCTCTCACAACACGATTCGCCTTGGCGCGGAAGGCCTTCGCCCACACCGCACGCTACGATGCCTTGATCGCAGGGTTTCTCGAGAGCGGCAAACTGGCTTCCGACGGCACCTGGCGTGCGACTCGCGGCCCCCGATGAGCGCGGACTCGCCATGGTCTTTACCGGCATCCGGCACTTTCGTCATTGACGGGAGGAGCATCGGATCGACAGAGGCGGAGCACACATGCGAGTACTGGTGGTAGGAGGTGGAGGCCGGGAGCATGCCCTGGCCTGGAAGCTGAAGCAGAGCCCACACGTGAAGCAGCTCTTTGCTGCACCCGGCAACGCTGGCATCGCCGAATTGGCCGAGTGCATCGATGTGAGCGCCTCCGAGGTGCGCCGGCTGGCCGACTTTGCCGGCAAGCGGGGAATCGACCTCACGGTAGTCGGCCCAGAGCTTCCCCTCACGCTGGGCATCGTGGATGAGT
>JAZDLC010000172.1:0-6941 GCA_043802345.1 Planctomycetota bacterium
ACGCCAAGATCGCAGAGGGGACTCCGCTGCGATCTTGGTGTCTCTGCGAGAGGTCCCTACTCCCCGAAACGCCGCCTCAGCAGCGGGCAGCCGCCTTCCGTTGCCACCCCGATCTCCAGATACCCGATCTCACGCATCTGCTTGAGCATCTCCTCGGTCATCTCGGCGTGCTCCGCGCTTCTTCCGGCCCGTTCGCACAGGAAGCGGCAGAGCTCGGCCCGCAGGTACTCGGCGAGAATCGGCGTCTCGTCCTGGCAGGGTAAGGTTTCCAGGGGATCGTTCGAAAGGTCGAACAGGAGGGGCTGGCGGGTGCCCGTGTCCAGATGATACGCGTGATGAAGAGCCCGGATCCCGAAGCGAGGCAACAGGCCGCTGGAGCGCAGGATCAGCGGTCGCTCCGCCGGCGCCGCGCCCAGCAGGCGAGGGGTCAGGTCGAGCCCCTCGAACGCCGCACTGCCTCCTACCAGGGAGAACATCGATGCCAGGGTCGGGGCCAGGTCGATCAAGGAACAGGGGCCGGGCACCCGGGTGGGTCCCAGCCCGATGTCTGGAGGCAGCAACATGAACCAGGGAACGTCGACCTGTTCGCCATAGACCGTGTCGCCATGCTCCAGTGAGCTGTGCTCGCCAAATGACTCGCCATGGTCGCTGACCACGACGATCGCGGTCCGCTCGAGCAGGCCCCGCTCCTGAAGCAGGGCCAGGATGTCGCGAGTCGACTGGTCGGCGTACCTCAGGTTCGCGTGGTACAGGTTCTCGAATGACCTGAAATCCTCCTCGGTCAGCTCCGGACCGGTGTGGAACTTGTAGGCGTCGATCGATTCCCTCGAGCCATCCGCCGGCCCGTTGTACGCAGGGTCGACCACGCCCTGTCGAAACTCCAAAGGAGCCGCGTACGGAGCGTGGGGTTGGAAGACGTGAACGGACAGCAGGAACGGCTCCTCCAGGGCCCCCGCGTCAAGGTGCTGCCTCAGCCTCTCCGGCAAGACGCTCCCCGCCACTCCCTCGTTCCAGAATCCGCGGGCGGGGTCGTACAGCGCGTCGAACAGCGCGAACCCGCGGTCGAAGCCGAACTGGCTGCCCGCGTTCGGATTGGTCACCAGGGCCAGCGTGTGGTAGCCGGCGCCCGCAAAAGCCTCTGCCAGGGTCTTCGTCTCTCCCGACAGTCGCAGGGTGCCCTTTTCGGAGCCGATCGCCACCACCTTGTGAGTGTCCGGGAACTGGCCGGTGATCATCGAGGCTACGCCGGCGAGGGTGAACGAGGCCGGACTGGTGGTCGCTTCAAACACGATCCCCTCGCGGGCGAGCAGGTCGACGTTCGGGGCGTGCTCCTCCTCTGCGCCGTAGGCGGTGAAGTGGCGGGCTGACGCGGCGTCGAGGACGATGATCGCCAGATTCCTGCCGCGCAGTCGCTCCCGCAACTGTTCGACGAGAGGCCGGGCAGCCGGCGGTGCGACGGATCCCGGGACTTCGTTTCCCAGCACCAGCGGGTCGGCCACCACCACCCTCAGGGGGCGCTTCCCGGGCGGCGCCGGCGGGGCCTCGAACTCCAGGCTCGCTACCTCGCCCTTGAAGAGCGACAGCGGCTTCTCCAGGCGGATCGCGGGCTGGCGGGAGGGCTCGGTCCCGGCATCCAACTCGTTCTTGGAAAGCAGGATCGTCTCCTGGCCGTCACAGCAGAGGCGCACGGAGAACGGAATGGTTCGCTGCGCGCGATCCTCCGGATGAACGAAGAGTGAGGTGAGCAGGCGGGAGTCACCCGAGGGGATGCGGATGGCGAAGGTCACACGGGTTCCCTGTTCGATGATCAGCCCCGGGCGGGCCGTCTCCTCCGCGGGTGCCCGCACCTTCCCGACGTCGAAGCCGGAGCCGCCGGCCGCCGATTCCTGGACCTCCAGGGTGGTGAAGACCGCGCTGTATGGGTACCAGAGCTGTTCCGGCGTGAAGATCCAGCGCATGCTCCGTTCGAAGGAGAATCGCAGCCGGTTCTGACCGACCCGCAGCAGTTCGCCCGGCAGGTTGAACGAGTGCCGCTCCGTCCGATCGTGCGCCAGCAGCGCGAGCCGGGCGATCGGTTCCTTGGACTCGTTGAGCCAGACCGCCACCTGCTGCGCCCCCTGGCCGTCGTCGAGGCCGGCGGCCTCCAGGGTTGCCCGGCGTTCCGTCTGGTCAAAGCAGAAGAAGTCGACAGAAGCGCTCTCGCCCACCGCCACCGCGCAGGCCTGCCCCGCCGAATTCAGGAGGCTCTTGAAGCCGCTGGACCGCTGCCTCAGGCGCGGGTCCGGTTCGTGATAATGACGCCGGCTCTCGGGCTGTCCGAACCGGATGACAGCCGACTCGCGCAGGACCTGCGCCCGGCCCGCCTCGCCGACCAGGCTGATCCGGACCGAATCCTCCACCAGCGGCGCCAACTCCCCCGGATCGATCGCCCGAAACCGCAGGAAGAACCAGATCGCCACCGCTCCCAGAAGGGTCAGGAGGATTCCGGCGGGGAGCTGAAGCGCTCGGCGGGACATCATGGACCGGGCCTCACTCCCGGAAGAAACGCTTGCCGTCCCTGGAATGCCACAGGCCGGAGAAGGAGTCGAGAATGACCGTGCCTCCTTTGCCCCAGAGCGCACCGCTCACCGCCCGGTGGCCGCCGGGTTGGAGCAGCAGCAGCCGGCCGTCCTCCGCGGCGATGTCCGCGAGACCCCGCAGGTCTCTGACCGGCACGGTCAGGTGGTCAACGAGACCGTGTTCGACCAGAAACTCCCTGGCCAGCTCCGGGTCGGGGAAGAGCGGTGTGAACGGCCATCCCGCCGAACCAAGATCTTCCGACAACTCGATGGCCGCCGGCACTTCCGGATCCTGAACGTTCGCCAGGGTATGGAAGCAAGCCGACCCGTCGTAACCGAGGAACGGAATTTCGCCCAGTCGCTCGACCCTGTACTGGTCGAACAGATCCTGGGCGAGCTCGGGAGTCAGCTCCTCTTCTCCCTCGTACGGGCCGAAGAGACCATCGGCTCCCAGGATGGAGTAGTCGAGACTCCCTTCGGCCTCGTTGAGCACGACTCTGAGGTACCCCGGTTCGCCCTGTTCGTTGGAGCAGAAGTAGATGGGATCCCGGCCGTCGAGCAGTCCTCCGGCCAGCCCCTCGGTGGCCCTGGCCGCCAGGAAATCGCGGAGGGCGCCGATCGCTTCGGTCTTCACCGGAGTGCCGGTCTGCTCCTCTCTGCTCTTCGCGGCCGCGCCTGCTTCCTCGCTGGAACTGAACACCAGGACCGAAAGGCCGGCAGGCTGGGCCTTGGCGAGGGCGTGGAGCGGCAGCCCGTCGCACGAAAGGAAAAAGTACTGACGGGTGTCCGCTGTTTGCTTGCCGACCCGGAACTCCTCGAGATACCTCTCCACGATTTCCTGAAACACCGGACCCAGCTTCTCGTGGCCGGCCTCCATGCGAACTTCGCCCTCGGTCCAGTTGGCGATCGCCAGGCAGTCCCCGAGATCGGTCAGGATCCGGGCCGCCGAAGAGCCCTCGGCTTCCTCCTTCTCCGCCCGCTTCAGGATCGTGATCGCCCGCGACGAGGACGCGTTGCCGCGGTCCACGAGGTAGAACTCGTGCCCCTCGTGGAGGATTCGGATCCGTCTGTTTCGCAAGGTCGCCTCCGCTCTGGTTCACCTGCAGGCCGACAGAGTATAACTCAAAACTCGCTCTGCGCCATGCGGCTGCGGTTGCCCCGCGAGTCGCGGCGCTTATCGGACATCCCGGGCCTTCGGCCGAGCAAGGAGAGAGCGAGCAGTCCGGCCAGCGCCGCGGCGAGAGCGTTGGTCCAGATGTCGCGAGGGTCGAAGTACCTCACGGCGGAGAACGACTGCACCCACTCGTCGAGCCAGCCCATCAAGCCGGAGGGGAAGAGGGCCACGGCGTATGCGAGTGGGCCGGGAATGTCCAGCAACACCGCCCGGAGCGCGAGAACGTAGAGCAGACCGTACTCCAGGAAGTGAAACCGTTCGGACGGAGATGCGCGAAGCGTCATCATGGCCGTGATCAGCAGCAGGAGCGGGATCACGGCCCGGGCGTACGCCAGAGGGCGCTTCACCCACCCCGAGATCGCCGTCAGATAGAGCGTGACGGCGAACACAAGAACGGACAGAAGGACCACGGTGGGCCACAGAAACCCGCGCGCCTGCAGGTAGAGCGAGGTCTCGTAGGCCAGTTCGAGCGTCAAGAGAATGAACGCTCCGAGGGCTGCGAACAGCAGCCAAGCCGTGACCCGGCGTGTCACCTTCCCTGCTCGAGAACCTGCCGGACCTCCCTGCGAATCGCTCTGCGCCTCACGAGGAAGAACAGCAGGTGAAACGGGAGCGCCAGCAACTCCAGCAGAGTCCGTCCCAGCAGGTAGAGAATGGAAATGCGCGCGCCCACCTCACTTCTCCGCCGTCAGGGCGCATCGAAACCCGAGGTGGGACTTGCGCGTGGAGACTCCCGGGGAGATCCACCGGAAGGTCCCGGCGACGCCATCCGCGTTGGTGTTGAAGTGACCTCCCCGAATCACGACCTGGATCAGGCTCGATTCGAGAGGCTCGTTGATGTCATCCCCCTCCGCCGTGGAGGAGGTCCACTCCTCGACATTCCCGGCCAGGTCGAGGCAGCCGCAGCCAGACATGCCGTCCGGAAACGACCCAACCGGGGCGGTATCGCCCAGGGCCGCATCCCGGTCGTTGGCCCGGCCCGCCTCGTACTCGTCCCCCCAGGGATACTGCAGGCCCAGAGGCCCCCTTGCCGCTGCCTCCCACTCGAACTCGGTGGGAAGCCGCTTGCCTGACCAGTGGGCATACGCGAGAGCGTCGTTGAACGAGATGCCGACCACCGGGTGGTTTTCCCGGCCTTCCGGAATCAGGTAGCCGCCATCCGGCTGCTTCTCCCAGAAGCGGGGCACCCGGGCGAGTTGATCCTCGAGGCTGAGCGATTTCCAGAACACCTGATAGTCGCCGTTGGTCACCTCGGTGCGGTCGATGAAGAAGGAGCGCAGAGTCACCCGCTTCCCGCGCTTGCCGATCCCTTTCCGTTCCCATCCGCTGTGCGGGCCGACCTGGTAGCTGCCGCCCCTGACCTCCACCATGCCGGGGGGCAGCCGCTGCCCTTCGGCATCGAACCGTTCCGGAGAGAGGGTGCGCTCGAACCGCTGTCCCACCTCGATGTAATTGCGGTGCGCCCGGGCGTACTCCTGTGCCGCGGGTACGTGCTGGAAGAGCCGCTCGTTCCAGACGGCCGCGAACGGCTCCTCCGAGAGGAAAACCTCTCGCAGCGACTGAAGCACCCGCTCCTCGAGATTCTCGAAGTTGACGTCGAGCAGCGTGGGGAGCAGCGGTTCCGCCAGGTTCTGGACCAGCGGACCGTTGAAGGCGGGATCGATCTCGGTGGCGGCGAGCGCCGACCCGATCCCCTCCTGGGCGATGATCAACTGGGCTGCCTTGGTGGGCGGCTTCCCCTGGCGGCCGTGGAGCATGCGCTCCTGGAACGCCGGCGCCTCATTGCGGATCGCCTCGGCGACCGTCCGGGAAGTCGCTTCGATCTCCGTGCCCATCTGGGCGAAGAGCGTTTCCATCCGGAGATAGGTTTGCTCCAGATTCCGCTCCGCGGCGCTCAGGTCGAGGGACGTCTTCTCGAATAGCTTCTCGATCGGCGTCTTCTCCTGGGCGAACAGCATCGTGAGGAGGAGAATGAGGCAGTTCATGGACTGGGATTGTAGCGAGTGACCGGTACGGTAGTGACATGAACCAGGGCGGCTCATCCACATCGATCCGGTTGGACTCCCAGGTGTCCGACCTGAAGGGGATCGGGCCGGCCCGGGCGGCCCTGCTGGCATCCTGCTCGATCCGCACCGTCCGGGATTTGCTGCTGCATCTGCCCGTGAGGTACCGGGAGAAGCTGGCACCCGAGCCGATCGGCGGGCTGAGACCCGGTGCGACGGCGGCCATCCTCGGCTGCGTGAAGACGGTCCGGGCGCGGCGCCGGGGGCGGAGGGCGCTGGTTCGCGTGGCCGTTGGGGACGGGTCGGGCTCCATCGAGGTGCTGTTCTTCAATCAGTTTCACCTGAAGGAACAGTTCCGCGCGGGAGAGGCCTGGTTCTTCCAGGGACGTGTGGTGGAGCGGGACCATGTGAAGAGCCTGGCCGCGGCGTTTTTTGAGCGGGCGGAGGACCATCCGCCGGACGCGGCGCGCATTCCGGTCTATGACCTGCCCGAGGGCATGCCACCCCGCCTGTTTCGCCGGCTGATCGCGACCCTGCTCCCTTTGTGCGGGCCGGCCCTTGCCGACTGGCGCCCGGCGTGCGGACTTGCCGACGCCAACCTCGAGTCGTTCGCGGGGACCGTGAGGGCGGCCCATCTGCCCGCCTCGGAGGAGCATCTGCTCCGGGCGCGGCGGCGCCTCGCCTATGAGGAGTTCTTTCGGGCCCTGCTGCCGCTTCAGCGGGTCCGGGTCGCCTGCAAGCGACGCTGCAAGCAGAGATCCACGACCCTGGATGCGGGCAGCCGCGAACAGTTGATCGCCGCGTTCCCGTTCTCGCTGACCGGAGCCCAGAGCCGCGAGGTGAGCCAGATTCTGGACGAGCTCGCCGGGCCGGCCCCGATGCACCGGCTCCTCCATGGCGATGTGGGTTCGGGCAAGACCGCCGTGGCCCTGATCGCCCTCGCGGCCTGTGCGAGGGCCCGGCATCAGGCGGCTCTCCTGGCTCCCACCGAGGTGCTGGCTCGTCAGCACTTCGAAAGTTCCTTGCCCTTCCTGGAACCGTTGGGAGTGAAGGTCGAACTGCTCACCGGCGCCACCCGGGCCGGCGATCGCCGGCGCATTCGCGACCTGCTGGCGGGCGGAGAGCCGTGCGTGGTGATCGGGACCCACGCGTTGCTCACGGCCAGCGTGGCCATCCCGAATCTCGCCCTGGCGATCATCGACGAGC
>JAZDLC010000173.1:0-3691 GCA_043802345.1 Planctomycetota bacterium
CCCGACTGGCCGCAAGGTAACGGACGAGGAAATGCAGCGCGTGAATCTGGAGCGCCACAAGTTTCACGGTGATTGGAACTACATCATTCGCCCGAGGTCACCACAGGAACGTTGATACCTTTAATTCTTTACACGGCCTAACCATGCTGGCATGCGAGGGGTGCGTCGTCCCGATCGGTGTGATCGCGTTGGCGAACAGCGCCGCCTCCTGTGCCAGGGCGTCCAGACTCGGCGTCAGGCCGCCGGGATTGCCGAGCACGCCGAGCCGGTCAGCCCGAAACGTGTCGAGGGTGATCAGGATCACATTCGGGCGCGGACCGGCCTTGCCGCCGCACCCCGCGACCGCGAGCACGACGCCGCCGAACAGAACTGCCTTCCAGGTGATCATCGCAGGGACCCACGCCAGGACACTTTCCCTCTGTTCTATCTGACTTGGTGGTCCGATTCGAGCGCTCACCAGGTTCCAGAGGAAAGAGCGAAGCGCCGGCCCGGTCCGGTTGCTCTGCAGCGTCGGAATGACGAGCAAGCCCAACTCCGGGACGTACCCGAAGCTGGCCAGCGTCACCCCGCGCGCCCGCGTGTCGAGCAGGGTGGTCGGTTCTCCCGCGGGAGTGACGCAGTACAGCCGGCCGCCGAAGTGGGACACCAAGTAGTTGCCCCGCCCGTCCAGCTCGATGCCGTCAATGATGCCCGGACCGAGACGGACGATGGTCTCGACTTCCCCTGTCTCGAGGTCGACCCGCTTGAGGCTGTTGTCACCGTTGTTGCCGAAGACGAGCTGCTGTCCGTCGAAAAGCATGCCGTTCGGGGCGGAGACCTCCTCTCCGCTCAGCCAGACCTGGCACTCGTCATCCGCGAACCGGTACAGCACGTTCCGGTTGGACTCGGAGATGTACAGGTTCCCCGAGGCGTCGGCGGCGATGTCATTCGGGAAGAGAGCGCCTGGAACCTGATAGCGGTAGGCGACCTCCGCTTCGTCGACGTCGATCTCCACCAGCGCGTTCCGCTCCAGGACAAACAGGGTGTTGCCGATCAGGACCTCACCCGCCGGCCGGGGGCTCGAGGAGAGATGACTGCGCGTGCTGTTTCTGCCCAGTGGGGATGGATTCACGAGTCGGGCGCGACGGACGGGCGCCAACAACATAGACTCCGCCACGTACTCAGGTAGGAGTTCGGCCGGGCGCGCCGTTCTCCCGGGTCTCCCCCTGGCATGATCCTGCAGCTCAACAACGTCTCGAAGTTCTACGGCAGCTTCCAGGCCCTCGCGGACCTCTCGGTCGAGGTGCAGCCGGGCGCGATCGGGCTGCTCGGTCCGAACGGCGCCGGCAAGAGCACCCTGATCAAGGCGCTGCTCGGACTGGTGGGACTGAGCGGCGGCGAGGCGAGGGTGCTCGGCTTCGATGTCCGCCGGCAGTCGCGAAAGATCCGCGAGCAGGTGGGATACATGCCGGAGGACGACTGTTCCATCGCGGGGCTCAAGGGAGTCCAGTCGGTGGCTCTCGCCGGCGAGCTGGCGGGCCTGCCGAGGCGGACCGCGCTGCGCCGGGCCCACGAGATCCTCGACTTCGTGCTTCTCGACGAGGCGCGCTACCGTGAGGTCCAGACCTACTCGGTCGGCATGCGGCAGAAGGTGAAGCTCGCCCAGGCGCTGATCCACGCTCCCAGGCTGCTGTTCCTCGACGAGCCGACCAACGGCCTCGATCCGGAAGGGCGCGAGAAGATGCTGCAGCTCATCCGCTCCCTGGCGCAGAAGAAAGGGGTCAGCGTGGTGGTCTCGACCCACATCCTGGGCGACGTCGAGGCGTGTTGTGACGCGGCCCTGATCCTGGGGAAGGGAACACTGCTGGTCTACGACACCTTGCCGAACCTGCAGCAGAGCGCCCACGCAAGCTGTCGGGTTCGAGTCTCGGGAGAGTTCGCGCCGCTCGGTGCCGCGCTCACGGCAAGGGGATGCCGGGTGGAAGAAGAGAATGGCGACCATGCGCGCGTTTTCGGACCGGGTGAACTCGGGAGCATGATCTTCGCGGCGGCGGCGGCGTGTGATGCAGTGGTGCGGGAAATCACGCCGAGCCGCACCTCCCTCGAAGAGATCTACTTGAAGGCGGTGCGCGTGACCGAAGGGGAGCCGCTACCGGAGCAGAACCAGCATGCCGATCGCTGAACTCGGCTACCGGCACTGGGAAGGCAAGCGCACCGGCGTCATGCGCCGCTGCTTCGCCATCGCCCGCTCCGAGATCGCGATCGCGTATCAGGGGAGCCGGCTGCTGCGCCGGTTCTTGTTCGTCGCCTGGATGCCGATCCTCTACTTCTGCCCCTTCTTCCTGGCGATCGGGTATGTCGCGGACCCTGCCAATGATCTTGGCCAGGGGCTCATGCTGACCGCAATCGCAGGGGAATTCCTCCCCAGGGATGCACTCGAGGCGCTGCGTTGCAATCCCGAGCTGAACATGCCAGCCGTCTTGTCGATGGTCTTCTTCCTGTTCTTCGCCTGGTCGCAGTCGTTCCTCTCCATGATCGTGGTCGCCATCGCCGGCCCGCCGCTCATCGCGCGGGACCAGAAGAGCAAGGCATTCCTGGTCTATTTCAGCAAGCCGATCCAGCCCTGGCAGTATCTGTTCGGCAAGCTGTCCACGGTGGTCTTCTTCGTCTTCACCATGACGCTCTTTCCGGCGATCCTCCTGTTCACGATCAGCATCGCGCTGTCGCCCGACCGGAACCTGTTGGTCGCCACGCTCCCGATCCTTCTCAAGATCTGCCTGGCGTCCCTGACGGTCGCGATCCCGATCAGCATGGTCGTGTTGCTGATCTCCTCGCTCACCAAGGACCGGAGGATCGCGACTTTCGTGTGGCTCTTGCTCTGGATCTTCGGCGAGGTCGCCTTCCGCGTGCTCACCATGACCGGATCGTATGCGTCCGGAGTCAAGCCCCCGGCCTGGGCCTCGCTGTTGTCGCTCAGGGAACTGACCATGCGGGCGGTCTCGGGTGTCTTCCAGATGAAGGCGAACACTGAAACCGTGTTCCGTGGGCTTGGAGAATCCGGCAAACGCCTCGGTCACGAGTTGCTGAGTCTCGCCGAGGACCTCGGCGACCCGGCGGCCCTGGACCGGCCCAGCAGCGTTCAGAAGATCACCGACCTCGCGGGCCTCGGGATCTCCCCGGAGCTCGCCATGCTGGCCCTGGTCGTGATCAGCGTCGGTTGCGGGTATTTCATTCTGCGGCAAGCTCGGAGGGCGGTGAGGATCTGATGGGCAAGCTCCTCGAAACGCGTTCCCTGACCAAGCTGTACGGCGTCGTGATCGGCGTCAATGACGTCACCTTGGACCTCGAGCCTGGCGTCATCGGCCTGCTCGGCCCGAACGGCGCCGGCAAGTCGACCTTCCTGAAGCTGGTCACGGGACAGCTTCGTCCTTCCGAGGGCCGCCTGGCCGTGCTGGGCGAGCGGCCGTGGCGCAACCAGCGGTTGTTCCGGCGGATCGGCCTCTGCCCGGAGCAGGACTCCTTCTACGATCAGATGTCCGCGCTCGAGTTCGTGACGACGCTCGCGAAGATTTCGGGGCTCGGAAAAAGCTCCGGGAAGCGGGCCGAGCGGGCGCTCGAGCGGACCGGCGCGACCGAGTTCATGCACCGGCCGATCGGCGATTACTCCAAGGGGATGCGGCAGCGCACCAAGATCGCCCAGTCGCTCGTCCAC
>JAZDLC010000174.1:0-10650 GCA_043802345.1 Planctomycetota bacterium
GATGCCGTTCGCCACGTCGTTCGACCCGTGCGCGAAAGCCATGGAACACGCGGTGAAGACACAGAGGGGGGCGAAGACCTTCTCGACGCTGGCGTACTGGAAGCTCGTCTCTGCCGTCGGGTCCGCTTGAACCTTGCTGATCATGAGCTTGCCAAAGAAGGCGACGACAACGCCCACCGCCAGGGCCAGAAGCAGCGTCTGTCCCCCGGAGAACTCGAGTTGCAGATGCTTGAGCCCCTTGAACATCGTCACCAGCGCGATCAGGACACCCATGAAGAAGACGTAGAACGGCCCGTATCTCTTCGCCATCGCCAGCGGATCGTCGGTGTCGAGAATCAGTTTCCGAACGCTCACGGTCAGCGTGAAGGCGATCGCTGCCCCCATCAACGGCGAGATGAGCCAACTGGCCACGATGCCCGAGACCTTCTGCCATTCCACGGCCTGAGGGTCGAGGCCCACCACGGCGAAGCCGATCAGGGCGCCCACGATGGTATGCGTGGTCGATACCGGCCAACCGATCCAGCTCGCGATCATCAGCCAGAGACCCGCCGCGACCAGCGACGCCAGAAACCCGTAAATCATCGTCTGCGGGTCCGAGACGTACGAGAGATCAATGATCTCCTTGCGAATGGTCCCGGTGACATGCCCGCCCGCGAGAAAGGCCCCGGCGAATTCGAACACGGCTGCGATCAGAATCGCCTTGCGGACCGTGATGGCCCCCGATCCCACCGACGTGCCCATGGCGTTCGCCACGTCGTTGGCCCCAACCCCCCACGTCATGTACACGCCGAGAATGACGGCGAGCGTGATGAAGACTACTTCGTACTCCACGGATGTGGTTCCTCTCTCAGGTCAAGTGGCGATCAGGAGGCGGAGGCGGTCACCCACATCTTCGGCGTAGTCGGCGATGTCGCCGATCCACTCGATGAGCTGATACCAGAACATGACGTCGACCGGCTTCATGGAGTCCTCGTTCTCGAACAGCTTCAGCGTGAACTCCTTGCCGAGGCGATCCGTGTCCGACTCGACCGCTCCCAAGTCACTCACCATCCTCTCCACCCGATCGGCCGCCCGCCCCTTGAACCCCATTTCGACCAGTTCATCCAGTTCGTTGATGACCACGCGGCAGAGCCGCACCGCATCGAGGTTGCGCTGCACGTACGGAATCAAGATGGCTCTCATGAAATCCGGCGCGTCCATCTTCCTCGTGGTCAGGAGTTCGGCGACGTCCTGGGCCGAGTCCGCGATGGAGTCCTGGGCATGGAGCATGTCCAGCAGGTCCCGCCGATCCACCGGCATGAACAGGCTCTTCGGGAGGTGAGCCCGAATCTGGTTCTTGACCTGGTCGGCCTGCTCTTCAAGGTCGGAGACCCGCTTTCGAGCGGTCTCCATACCCTTGTCGTCACCCGCAACCAGCGCTTCGAAGAAGGGGATGAGTCCCTTCGCGCACTCCTCGACCACTTCGACATGCTCCTGCATCGGCTTGAATGGCGACCGGCCGAACAGGCTGGCGATGGGATTGATACCTTTCATCTGACCTCTCCGCTCTGTTCATTCCCGCGGCAGTTGGCCTTGTCAGCCGATCGCCCGCGATGGGAGTCTGGATTCCCGGATTCCGACCGGAATCCGAGTCTCCCTCCGGGCCCGGCGACACCCGCCTCCCCCATCAGCGCCGGGCCTGGATCGGACAACAAGGGCAGACCGCCAGCAGGACGACTTGGGATCTGGAGACCAAGGCCCGCACGAACGCTTGACTGTGAGGTGAACCTGTTCCTGCAGGCCCGCGAAACCACCGGAGGAGGGACTCTACCAAACCCCGACAATCCACATGAAAGGTCGAATTCCAGGAAACGACCAAGAATGACGGCGCAGTCGAACCCTCCGCAGGACGGGCCGTTTGGCCACCAAGTGGCTATAGTCAGGGATCGTGCAACGTAACGGACGTCTGGAGCCTCCAAGATGAGCAGCACGCTCAGGTCGATCTTCCTTCCACTCCTTCTCACCCTCACCGCCACCGCCGCGGCGGGCACCAAGGACCTGGTGAACGATTCCATCAGGGCCTGCCGGGCGCTCCAGAACGAGGACGGCAGTTACGGCCCGGCCGACCGGCAGCCGCTGATCACGGCCCGGCTGCTGCAGGCCCTGGGCGACTGCGATGAGCACTACACCAGCCAGGATGGGCCGTTCGTCCGCGACGCGGTCGCGGCCTTGCTGACGCACCAGCGTGACGATGGGGCGTTCGCGGATCAGGGCGACCCGCGCCGGGTCGGACTGACGGCGGAGGTGTACCTCGCCCTGAGCGCGACGGCCCGGACCGCCGCCTATGATGAGGCGCGGGCGAAGGCACGGGAGTTCCTCTCGAGCAGCCTGGAAAAGGGTGACCTGGACTCCGCCACCTCGGCGCAGGTCCAGCGAGCGCTCACCGGGAAGAGCGCCCCGGCAATCCACCTGGCCCGCTACCTCGAGCCGGGCGAAACGCTGACCCGGGACGCGGACTGGCTGAAGACCGTCGCGCCGAGGCTGCTGCAGGCACAGGAGAAGGAGCTCGCGAGTCTCGATCCGGCCGGCATCCCGTTGCTGGTCGACCGGCTCCTGGCCCTGATCGATCGGTGCGGAGTGGAGAGTTCGCTGAGGTCCGAGAGCGACGAGCTGGCGCCGATGCCGAGGCGCGCCACGCCCGCCAGCGACGAGGAGGCTCGCGAGAGAATCGAGGCGGCGATCGCGTTCCTGGATTCTTCTCAGCAGGACGGCACCTTCGGCATGGGCGGACACGCCGATCCCGGAATCACCGGGCTGGCCCTCTCTGCCCTGATCCGCATCTGCGACCGGACCGGCCTGGAAAGGCCTGCCTACATCGGCCAGGGCCTCGACTGGCTCGTCTCCCTGCAGAAGGAGGACGGCAGCATCTTCCAGATGGGCCTGAAGAACTATGTCACCAGCGTGAGCGTCGAGGCCCTCGCGGCCTCTGGCGACCCCCGGTATGAGGCGGCCATCCAGCGAGCGACCACCTTCCTGACCGAGACCCAGCTCGACGAGGGAGAGGGGTACTCGGCGGAGGCGGACCCGTACTACGGCGGCTTCGGCTACGGCAGCTCCGAGAAGCCGGACCTTTCGAACACCCAGATGGCCCTGCAGGCCCTGCATGAAGCCGGTGTGCCGGAGGGCGATCCCGCCTACCAGAAAGCGATCCAGTTCCTGAATCGGTGCCAGAACCGGGCAGAAACCGGCACCGCCCCGATCGTCCGGCGGGACGGAGTGGTGGTCACCGCGGGCAACGACGGCGGAGCGGTCTACCGGCCGGGCGACAGCAAGGCCGGAACCGACGTCGCGGCGGACGGCAAGGTGTTCGCCCGGTCGTACGGTTCGATGACCTACGCGCTGCTGAAGTCGTATCTCTTCGCGGGACTCGACCCGGATGACGATCGTGTCCGCGAGGCGGTACGCTGGATTTCCCAGCACTACACGCTGGAGGTCAATCCCGGCTTCGAGAGTGGGAGCAAGTCGGAGCCGTACCAGGGCCTCTACTACTACTACCTGACCCTGGCGCGGGCCCTGAAGGCGATCGGCACCGACGAGATCGTCGACGAGGGCGGCACGGCCCGGAACTGGCGGTCCGATCTGCGGGAGATGCTCTTCTCCCTCCAGGCCGAGGAGGGATTCTGGATCAACCAGCGCTCCTCGAGGTGGATGGAGGGTAACTCGGTACTGACCACCGCCTACGCCCTGCTGGCGCTGGCAGAAACCTCCTGAAGAAACCGTTTCGCGCCGCAACTCACCTTCCGGCGAGCGGTTTGGAAGCACGTGATACCTGCTGCGCCCGATTCGGCACTCACAGGCGGCATGATGGAAGGTGAACCATGAAACGTGCTTTTCTGGCAATCTTGACGCTTTCAGCGGGAGCGCTGTTGACGCCCTCGCTTCAGTCGCAGTCCCAGGATCGGGAGAAGCTGCGCCAGAAGCTCATTGAGAAGTTCGACGAGAACGGCGACGGGAAGCTCGACCAGGCGGAGCGCGGGAAGGCCCGGAGCGCCATCGCGGAGAAGCGCCAGAACGGTCGGGCGGCCCAGAAAAAGCGGCTCCAGGGCGGCGACGCTGGCAAGCAGGAGAAACAGGGAAGGCGAGGGAAGAAGGACCGGCCGGATCTGGAGGGGAAGCAGGGAAAGCGGCTCCGACCGGGAACCCGGGGGGGACCGGACGGGCTGGATAGGCGGGCCCTGCGAGGCAGGCAGAGGGACGCCGGGGGCCCGGACAGGCTGGGCGTCCGCCGGCCAGGCCGAGATCGCGCGGCGGGCCCGGGCGGCTTCCGGACGATGAGGAGCCCCTTGGGTGCCAGGGCCCGGAGGCCGCTCCAGGGTGACAATCGGCAACGTGCCTGCGGCCAGCGTCGCGGCATCCGCCCGGGCGCCGGACCCGGACAGGGTCAACAAGGCTGCCCCGGCTGCTGCTGCCGGCGAAACAACGAAGTCTGAAAATCGGGGCACCGGCCACTTACTGGAGTTCCCGGCGGGCGCAGCAAGTCCCACAGAACAACCCGGATCCCGGTCGGTGCCCCACCCCTCCCGCTGTTGCTACACCTCCGTGCTCGCCCGTAGCGCGCGCTTGCGGGCGTGCTCGTCCAGCAGGGACTTCCGCATTCGGACCCGCGCCGGGGTCACCTCCACCAACTCGTCGTCGTCGATATACTCGAGCGCTTCTTCGAGCTGAAACTCCCGGGGCGGCGCGATGCGCACGAACTTGTCGGCCCCGGCCGCGCGCATGTTGGTCAGCTTCTTCTCGCGCCCCACGTTGACGACGATGTCCCCGGGCTTGCAGTTCTCTCCCACCACCTGCCCCCGGTAGACCCTCTCCGTCGGCTTGACAAAGAAGGTTCCCCGGTCCTGAAGCGCCTCCAGCGCGTAGAAGGTGGCGGAGGTCGTATCCATGGAAACCAGCGTGCCATTGGTCCGGTGCGGGATGGAACCCTTGAAGTACTCGTACTCGTAGAAGTTGTGGTGCACGATCGCTTCGCCGGCCGTCAAGTTCATCAGCTGCGTGCGCAACCCGATCAGGCCCCGGGCCGGGACATGGAACTCGAGATGGGTCGTGTTCTCCCGCGACTCCATGGTGTTCAGCTCGCCCCGCCTTGGGCCGAGCAGCTCGATGACCTTGCCCGCATGCTCCTTCGGGCAGTCGACGACCAGCAACTCCACCGGCTCGGTCTTCCTGCCGTTCAGCTCCCTGTAGATCGGCCGCGGCTTCCCCACCGAAAACTCGTACCCCTCGCGCCGCATTTCCTCGATCAGGATGCCGATGTGCAGCGTCCCGCGCCCTGAGACCTTGAAGGTATCGGCATCGGACGTGGTCGCCACTCTGAGCGCCACGTTCGACTCCAGCTCCCTGAAAAGCCGCTCCCTGAGTCGCCTCGAGGTCATGTACTTCCCTTCCTGACCCGCGAAGGGAGAGTCGTTCACCATGAACAACATCGAGATGGTCGGCTCATCGATGGTGATGATCGGCAGCGGCCTGGGGTTGTGCAGGTCGGCGAGCGTGTCGCCGATGTCGATGTCGGGGATTCCATGAACAGCGCACAGATCTCCAGCCTCGACCTCGCTGACCTCGACCCGCTGGAGACCCTCGAACAGGAACAGACTCCCCACGAAGCCTTCCTTCCTGGTGCCGTCCCGCCGCAGCTGAATGATCTTCTCCTTCGCTCGGAGCACACCGGCGTGCACCCGGCCGATGGCGATCCGACCGACGTATTCGGAGTGGTCCAGGGTCGTCACCTGGAACTGGAGTGGCGCGTCAATCAAGGCGGCGGGCGGCGGAACATGGTCGCGGATCATCTCGAGAACCGGCAGCAGGTCCTTCCTCTCGTCCGCGAGATCATGCACCGCATAACCCTCCCGGGAGGACGCGTACACCACCGGGAAATCCAGCGCCTCGTCATCCGCCCCCATCTCCACGAACAGATCGAAGACCTCGTCCAGCACCTCGGCCGGACGGGCGTCCGGGCGGTCGATCTTGTTGATCACCACCAGCGGCCGCAGGCGCTGTTCGAACGCTTTCCTCAGCACGAAGCGCGTCTGCGGCATCGGCCCCTCGAATGCGTCCACCAGGAGCAGCGCGGAATCCGCCATCCGCAGCACCCGCTCCACTTCCCCTCCGAAGTCGGCGTGTCCGGGAGTGTCGATGATGTTGATCTTCAGCTTGCCCCAGCGAATGGACGTGTTCTTCGAGAGGATCGTGATGCCCCGTTCCTTCTCGAGATCGGCGGTGTCGAGAATCAGATCGGTGCCGGTCGTGCGCAGGTCAACCGCGCCGAGGCTGCGCATCAGGCGGTCCACCAGGGTAGTCTTGCCGTGATCCACGTGAGCGATGATCGCGACGTTGCGCAGATCAAGGCGCTTGCAGGCGGCGGGGTTCTTCCCCGCAACGGGATCCGGAGCTGGGCTGGACATACGCGTTTTCTCCACTAGGGCAGAACCGGGCAGTCTACCAGCTTGTCGGGCGTGTGGATAGGGGGGGCGTATAGAGGGGGGTCTTACTCCCGCGCCGAACCCGGCAGGCCGAGACTCCCGCGAAGCGCGCGGATCGCCTCGGCCGTCCGGGGAGCAAGGCGGCGAGCGTCCGGGTCGTCTTGTAGTTCCCGGGCTAGGGCCAGCAAGTCCTCGATCCGATCCACGTCCGGTTCAGCCGGAAGGACGGCCACGTGCCGGCTGAGCTGCCGCGCGCGGAGCAGAGTCTGTGCGTAGTTGGAGGGTACGGACATCGGCAGGCCGGTGAACAGCCGCGGGAAGGGCTGGTTCATTCCCACCAGGTAGTACCCGCCTCCCCGATCAGGCCCCAGGACGATCTCAGCCCCCTGCCGAAGCAACCGGAATGCGTCCTGTTCGCGCTGCTCCGGAAGCAACGGTGAATCGGTGTTGCGGACCACCACCCGGGCGGCGCCGCGCGCGAACTGCCGCTCGAACTCCGTGGCCAGCCGGCTCGCCAGGTCCGGACCCTCCTGAAGCACCACCCTCAGGCCAGAGGAGACGCTCGAAAGAGGAAAGCTCTCATCCACTGGCGGCGCCAGGGACAGCAGTGTCTCCACCTCTTCCGGACGCTTCCTCGCGCACAGGTCGAGCACGAACGCGCGATAGAGGTCGGCCGACTCCCTTTCCGAGAGGGGCGGCGTCAACCGGGTCTTGACCTGTCCCGGAATCGGCGGCTTGCCGAAGAGCACCAGGAGCTGCCGCCCGCTTGTCTCAGGCACCATCATAAAGCTATACAATCTCTAGATTTGCGATTCACGATCGACGCGATTCCGCTAGCTTTGCGAAAAAGACGTGCACCATCGCCCCCACCGACCCGGGAGGACGACATTGAGGTTTCAGGTCCTAGGCTGCTCCGGTGGCTCGATCCCCGGCCGCCGCCCCACGTCGTTCCTGCTGAATTCCACCGTGGCCATCGACGGCGGCGCCCTGACCTCCGCACTCAGCCCTGACGCCCAGGAACTGGTGGATCACGTGGTACTGAGCCATGCCCATCTGGACCACTGCGCCAACCTACCGTTTCTTCTCGACAACCGCTTCGCTCGCCAGACCCGCCCGATCACCTTCTACGGCAGCAAGGAAACGATCGACGATCTGCGGGACTGCATCTTCAACAACCGGATCTGGCCGGACTTCACGACGCTGAGGAACCGCAAGTCGGTGGCGCTGACCCTGGAGACGATCGTCCCCGGAGTCCCCTTCGAAATCAACGGCCTGCGTTTCACCCCGTACGAGATGGAGCACACCGTCCCCTGCCTCGGCTACCTGATCGAGGATGACAACTCGAAGATCTTCGTCTCCGGCGACACCGGCAGCGCCCACAGCGTCAGGCGGATGGTCGAGCAGGTCGAAGGGCTCTCCGCGGTCGTGATCGAGATCTCCTGGCCGAACCGGCTGGACGCGTTGGCCAGGGCCTCAGGGCACTTGATTCCATCCCACCTGGAACAAGCCTGGCCGCTCCATCCGGAGGCGCGAATCCTGATCACGCACATCAAGCCGCTGCATTACGAGGAGATCGTCTCGGAGCTGACGGGTCTCGGTTGCGCGAATCTGGTGATCTTGGAAGATGGGATGGAGTTCGAATTCCGGGGCTAGACGTCGAACCCGACCAGCGCCGAGAGCAGCTTCGCATCCTGGTCCTTGACCCAGCCCGCCCGGATGCGCAGCGCGTAAAGCGGCACTTCCCCCTGCCAGCCGGAAATCCGCATCAGGTCCTTTTCGGTGGTCACCACCATCTTCGCGCCGACGCGAACCGCGTCCCGCTGCAGCTCTTCCAGGTCGGCCGGGCTGAATGGATGATGATCGCCGAAGTCGCTCACCGCAAGCACGTCGGCGGCGAGGCCGCCGACGGTTTCGGCGAGCGTGGTTGGATCCGCGATCCCGGAAAAGACCAGCACCGGGAGCCCCATGAGTTCCTCGAGGTCCGGCCCGGAAGCTCCCTCCAGGTCGACGAGCCGGTCGGGAAGGTGGTCTTCCAGCAGGATCGTGATCCCGGGAGCGAGGGCCCGCGCCTCTTCACAGGCCGAGTCGATTTCGCCCTGCGTGGCCCTGCCGCAGCGGGTCAGGATCAGGGCTCCTGCCCTCGCCAGCCCGCGCGCCGGTTCCCGCAGCATCCCGAACGGTAGCAGCCGGCCCGAGGAGAACGGATCCCTGGCATCCGCCAGCACCAGATCGAGACCTCTTGCGAGACGCCGATGCTGGAATCCGTCATCCAGAATCAGCAAGCCAGCCCCCTTCTCCCGCGCCGCACGTGCCCCCCGCACCCGGTCCGGATCGACCACGACGTCGACCGACGGGAGCAGCCTGCGGTAGAGCCGGACCTCGTCTCCCTCGGCCTCGCCGGACCGCCGGTATCCGCGCGTCAGGATCGCCGGCCGCATGCCGGCCTGTACGGCGGAGCGCGCCAGCAGTTCCACCAGCGGTGTCTTCCCGGTTCCGCCGGTGGTCAGGTTCCCCACGGAGACGACCGGCACCTCCACCTTCGCCGCTCTCCTGACTCCGAGGTCGAAGAGGACGTTCTTCAGCCGGGCCCCGAGCCCGTACGGAATCGAGAGCAACCGGGCCAGCAGAGCGACGGGGAGCAGGCGCGGCTCCCTGCCCGCGCGGATCCGGCGCTGCAGGGCCGCCGCCCGCGCCAGGCCGCTTCTCGGCTCGGGCTTGCCGGCCCTCATCTGCCGGCGGCCCGCTAGGGGCGGGTCCCGTCCTTGAGCGGTTCCGGCTTGGTGGCGTTCTTGTCGAGCGGTACCGGCTTCTTCACATCCTCCGAGATCTTCTCCGGCTGCGGCGCCTGCGGATCGATGGCGGGCGGCAGCTTGGCTGCTGCCTCCTTGGTCGGGTTGTCCGGGTCGACGCCGGCTTCCCCGGAGGCCGCGGTGCCGGAGCGATCCGACCGGCTCTCACCGGTGGGCAGATCCACATCCTCGCCCTTCTCGATCGCCTGCTTCGCCGCCTCCTCGTCAGCCAGTTTCGCCTTCTCCAGCTCGAGCCAGGCATCGTAGGCAACCTTCCACTGCTCGTAGGAGTCGAGCCAGGCCCGCTCCTCATCGGTCGGAGTCCGGTTGTTGAGGATCACTGTCTGGTAGTAGAGCCGCGCCTTCTTCGAGGGGATCCAGCCTGCATCCGGTGGGAAGCGATCGATCCACTGCTGAAGATCTTGCGGAAGCCTGACCTTCTTCTCCTGAGCCAGCCTCTCCTGCCGCTCCTTCGCGGTCGCCGCGCCCGCGGCTCTTTGTTCTGCGATCTTCTTCAACCGCTCCGCTTCCTGGCGAAGCCTGGATGCTTTGAGAACGATCTGTGACTTCTGCCGCTCCTTGAGATCGTCTTCCGACACCTTCTGCTCGACCTTGAGACTCTTCAGCTCCCCGAAGCGCAGCGTGAGCGATCCGTTCAGGCCGTTGACCCCCGCCAGTGTCAGCAGGCGCCCAGGGTCCACCTGGGTCGGATCCAGCGAGTCGCCACCGTCGAGCAGGCGGTCCATTTCTTCCGTTTTGGGAACCAAACCCGTGAACAGCGCGCCCTTCGTGGTCACCACCTGGACCGAGTAGGAGACGGACGCGTCCGCCCCCTCGGCCGGGCCGGAGCCGAGCAGCAGCACCAGCAAGGCCGCGCACCACAGTTTACCGTCAGGCATCAAAGCACCCTCCGTTTCAGGCCCTTGCCGCCTCCGCGTCGGGCGGACTCAATTTCTCATCGACCCTGACCACGGGCGGCTCCAGGGAAATCTCCGTCTGGGGCCCCGAGTCACGTCTGAGCAGCCGGTCCATGGCATCGTCCGGCACCGACTCATGGTGTCTCCTGAGAAACTCCACTGTGAGCGCGGCATAGTCCGCCGCCCCATTCGACTCCGGCGCATGCTCGAAGATGGTTCGCGCCGCGGACGGCGCCTCGGCCAGCTTGACGTTTTGGCGGATCACGTTCTCGAACAGCACGTCGCCGAAGACCCGGCGAACTTCCTGCTGCACTTCCCTGGAGAGGTTCGCCTGCCCCTTCCACATGCAGATCACGATCCCGGAAAGCCGCAGCTTCGGGTTCAGCCGATCCTGGATCAGGTCCTTCACTTCCACGAAGCGCGCCATGCCCGCCAGCGCGAAGAACTCCGCCTGGATCGGAACCAGGGCCTCGTCCGCCGCGGTCAGGG
>JAZDLC010000175.1:0-11759 GCA_043802345.1 Planctomycetota bacterium
CTTCGGCGGGGCCATGCCCAACCTGATCGATCTCCTTCCCCTGGGTCTGGAGGTCAGTTGCTGCACGGCGCTGGGCCTGCTTCTGCAGTCGGAACCCGAGGGTGCGCTGCTCAGGGACATTCTCGGCAGGGTCAAGCCGATCGACGGCAGAGACAACGGGACGCCATGGAGCAAGTCGGATCTCGACAAGAAAGTGCGGAATCTGGAGGTCTCCGTCGAAGAGGAAATCTCTACCGGGAAGATAGATCGTCGCCTGGATCTGGTCCTCCGCTTCGATTTGGATGAGAAGCCCTGTCGGGTTCTGGTGGAGGCCAAGGTTGGAGCAGCAGGGGAACACGGGGGGCAGATCGCCGCCTATCAGGAGTGCCTGGAAGAATGGAGCAAGGACCTGGGTCATGGCGCACGGGTGATCGGCGTCCTGCTGACCGCCGCGCCGCTCGACGAGTTCGAGTGGACGACGAAACGAGAGGACCGCACGTTTTTCCACTGGCACCTCTCCTGGAAAGACGTCTGCGAGGCGATCCAGTCCCGGATCGACGATAGGAAACTGAAGGACGATTTCTTCGCCCGTCTCGGCGGCGATCTCAACGACATTCTGGAGGAGTGGATCATGGGCCTGAAGGAGCTTCAGGAGAGGCTGAGCCAGCCGTCGCCACATTGCTATCCCGTCCTGATCGACGCCTTGGAGATGGTGGCGCGCCAGGCCTCCGGCAACGCGCGGCTGAATAGGGAGCCTCCGGGCGTGGAGGGCGCTCCATGGGACGACAAAGAGAAGGCCTATTGGTGCGGCTACTGGTGGCGAGTGCGAGACAACTGGGCCGAACTGGTGCTCTCGTGGGACTACAAAGAAAAACGTGTGAAGGACACCGAGGCCGTCAGTTGGGTTTCCGAGGGCAAGACGACTGGATACGAGGCCTCGGTCCAGTTGATCATCGGCTCTGAAGGAGACCTGCCCGACAGGGAGCTCCATCGCTGGTCGCTCGAGAGATTCGGCCAGGAGTTGGAGGACCTCCCGGGACACATCGGGCAGCTTCTGTCAGAGAACATTCTCTAGCAAACGGGGACGCCACCTTGCGGCTCAGAAGGCCGGGTCGAGGACCGTGATCGTGGTGAGTGGGCCGAGGAAGGCCTGCCCCGTTGGCGTCAGAAGACCGATCTGGGCCGGCATGTCGAGCGCATCGGCGTCCGCCGCACCGTCTGCTACTGGTCTCCGGCGATCTGCTTCCCCAGGACTTCGATCGCCTTCGCCATGATCGGGTCGCCCTTGCCGCCGTACTCCACCTTCACATCGGGCTGGACGCCCACGCCCTCGATCACCGTGCCGCCGGCATCCATGGCGACCCAGGAAGGGATCCAGACACGCACTCCGTTTGGCAAGTCGAACGGCTGCGGGTTGGCGCTGGCGCCGCGGGTCGGCTGGCCGATGAGCGTGACGCGGGGGCAGGCCGCGAGCGCCAGCACCATCCCCTCGCCGCTGCTCATGCAGACCGGCCCGGTCAGCACGACGACCGGGCCGTCATAGTGCACGCCCTTCCGGGGCGAAAGCACGGAGTCGCGCGGAGTGCTGAGATCGGTCGGCTTCGGCCCGGAGCGGATGCTGCGCCTGGCGTAGACCACCGGCTCGGAGGCGAACGTCCCCGCGAGCGTCGTGCCGTTCTGCTCGGCGCCCCCGCCGTTGGCGCGCATGTCGAGGATGAGGGCTGGCGCGTCGAGCAGGCTGTCGAATGCCTCGAGCATTGGCGCGAACTGATCGGGCGTGCCCTCGAGCGATCCGAGCGCCAGGTATCCGAACCCCTCCTTCGTGCGTCCGACGAACCCGAGCTTGCCGATCTGCCGGACGCCCGTCAGTTCGGCGGCGAGGCGGCGGAAATCGACGTTCTGCTCGGGACGGTCGACATACGGTTGAATGCGCCGGCCGCCGGGCGGATCGATCCAGATGTGCAGATCCTTGAACTCCGCGAGCATCCTTTCGATGACCTCGACGAACTCGCCGGTGTCCCCGGCGGCGAGAGCCTGCTCGCGGTAGCGCCGGGCCAGGTCCGGCCAGGCGACCTTCCGGTGGCTCAGGTAGCTGTACCTGAGCCCCAACTCCTCGACCAGCTGGTCGAACGAGTCCTCCGGGCGGACCTCGAACTGCTCGAGCCGGAGCCTCCGCACCTCCAGTTGTCCGCTGTGGGAGAGAAAGATCAATACCCTCGCCGCCACGGTCCCCCGCGGGATCGGCTGCGTCAGGCTCTGCTCGGCCCAGTCGTCCGTGGCGATGGTGCAAGACGGCATGCCGAGCCGTTGGCCCTTGGAGTCATAGAAGCCGAGGCCGACGAAACAGTTGTCGAACTGGTTCCCCTCGACCTTCGGGTCGACAACTCGAGCCTCGAAGTCGAGTCTGACGTGCCGCGTGGCGTCGAAGGGAAACTCCTGCGAGAGCATCCGCCAAACCTCGGTCCGCGCGCTCCCCTCGAAAGACACCCCCCCGCCCTCGAGGGGCGAGATCTCCGAGGAAGCTCCCTCGCCGTTGCGCGCGCCAATCTCGACCGTCCACCCCGCGGGCGACCCGTCGAAAGACCGGAAGTCGGCGTTCTTCAGCAGGTTGTCGGCCGCCAGCACGGACAGCAGCACCAGCGGGGCGAGCGCCGGGCTCATCTCAGTCCCGGCCCGTGAAGGACATCACGATCCGCAGGATGTACCAGAACAGCAGCGCGATGCCGGCGAACAGGGCCAGGGCCGCGGCCACGTGCATGCCGGGACGATACTGGTGCAGCACGTTGGACGTGGTGTAGAGAACCGACCCGGCGGCGAAGAGAGCCATGGCGCCGCAGAAGATGATGCCGAGGCTGAAGCCGAAGATCAGGCTGCAGACGATCACGCCGAGCGCGACGAAGCCGGCGACCTTGAGGATCCCCCCCATCAAGGAGAAGTCCTTGCCCGACAGGAAGACGATCGCGGTCAGGCCGGAGAAGGTGCCGAGGGTGATGATCGCGGCGTTCATCAGGACGTTCTGGGCCGCGAATTGGGGCAGCGTGGCGATGTAGAGCAGCGGCAGGAAGATGATCGATTCGGCCACGACGAATAGATACAGCCCCAGGTACTGCTTTCCCGGGCTGGTGGCCGAGAGCGCCCATTTGTTCGCGATGTGGCTGACGAACATGAACAGGCCGAGGACGATGAGCCAGCTGAACCGGCCGCCCATCATCTTCGCGATGAGTCCCTCGGCGAACGGGGAGTTCACGAGGGCGGTCGCAAGCAGGATGAAGGCCGCGATCGCTAACAGGAGCTGGGTATAGGTTTTACGGATGAACTCGGCGCGGGCTTCAGACGGGGCGAACGCGATGGCGTCAGCCGGGCCGGAGATGGCCATATTTTGGTTTCTCATGTCGCAACTCCCCTGAGTTGTACGTTTCGCTTCCTGGATTCAGACCGCATGATAAGGACCACAGGTCCGGGAAGACCAGCCCGGACCGGCCGCCATCGACGGGCGACGACCATGCCCGGACCGGCGGCCCACTGAGGAGATATGCCATGAAGAGCTTTTCGCAACTCGTTTCAACCCACCACTTTCCAACGTTTTGCATCCCGTTGCTGGTGGGGCTTGCCCTGTCGGCGACGGCGATGGCCGACCTGCCCAGCACGGTGGCGTCGCGAGTGAAGAAGATCGAGCAGTCTCTCACGGCCGCGGACGACGCGATCGAAAAGGGCCAACTGACCACGGCGGAGCGGAAGCTCCAGGAGATGGAGCGAACGCTGAAGGAGATCACCGATCGCTATTCCGGCAAGTTCGACGAGAACGACCCCGTCTACAAGGCGATGGTCGAGCATATCGCGGCCACCACCGCGAAGGTCAATGCGGCGGCAGGCAAGGAAGCTGGCGCTGCCGCGGCGACTGCCGAGGCCAGGGCCAAGCACGAGGCGCAGTGCCAGGAGTGGGTCGACAAGCTCGGCCCGTTCGTCAACCACAAGAGCGATCTGTATCTCCGGATCGGCTCCGACTTCAACTCGGCTCCGCCTGAGGATCAGGCCAAATCCAAGGCCGCCTATGTCAAGGCGAAGGTGTTGTTCGAAGAGTACAAGAAGGTGAAGTTCGCGGGCGAGAAGACGCGGGACCTGCTGAACATCGAGTCGAGCCTGACCAGCACCATGAGCTACTACGGCCGCGACGAAGCGGACGCCGCCCAGGAGGCCGCATGCAAGGAGTGGGAGGACCGGCTGGCGCCGTACTTCGATTCGGGGATGATCAGCGACAAGCGGCTGATTGCCTCGGCCACGGTGGACTCAGAGCAGATCGCCAGGCAGAAGGAGTTGTTCGAGGAGGTGAAGGCGCTCTTCGCCATGTACGAGAAGGCGGAGTTCCCGCAGGGCAAGACGTACAGACTGCAGGGGCTCGAGGAGGACATGAAGGAAGCCCTCAAGGAGTTCCCCGAGGCGATGGCGCAGAGCCAAGCGATGATGTCGGGGGATGTCGGCAAGCGGGTCGACCAGGTGCTTCGGCACATGAGCCAGGACACGGAATGGAAGGAGGATTCCAAGAAGAAGCCGCTGGTCATCATGGAACGAGACCTCGAGCCGTTGCGGAAGGCGGTCGAGGAGTATTCCGGCACGGTCCAGCCGGATGACGCGACCCTCGGTGAACTGCGGAAGAAGCTGAAGACGATCGAGGAGCAAAACGCCGAGGGCCGGGCGATCTGTGCCGAGCGGACGTTCCAGCGCGCCGACGGGTACACCGGCTCGGACGTCAAGGACCTGAAGGAGAAGGCCAAGGCCGTCGCGGCGGAGGCCCACTCCGGAGCCAAGATCCACCTCGTCACCGTGCCGAGCAAGGACTGGGCGGTCGAGGATGTGGTCGAATTCACCGACACCTCGAACACGGCGTTGCGCCGCCGCATCACGAGAAGCGTTCGCGCCGAAGTCTCGCTGAAGGACGGCAGTGGCAAGGCCTGGCTGCAGGAGGTCTACCTCGGACAGGACAAGCTGCCCGACGGTGGCTGGGGTGCGCTGAAGGCCCACACGACCTGGGCCGACCCGATGGCGGACAAGAACCTCGGCAAGACGGCCGAAGGATAGAAGCAGTCGCAGGCCGGACCTTGCGCCGGAAGACCGCTTCGTCTGTACTGACTCCACACCTCGGGCGAAACCGATCTCCCCATCGCCCGGTGCGATCCTCGAGGTTGCCGGTCCCGGCGACGGCTTTCAGGATCGCTCAAGAGTCCGCTTCCCATGTGCCGATAGTGGGATACGTCGATTAGTCCCCCCTCCGATGAGCCCGTCGGAAGGAGCCGCCGGTGTACGTGCACATGTGGATGACGAAGGAGCCTGTCACGGTGGCGCCCAGCGTCTCCCTGCGGAATGCCTACGCCCTCATGAGGAGCCGGAAGATCCGCAGGCTGCCCGTCGTGGAGGCCGATCGGCTCATCGGGATCGTGACGCTGACCGACATGACCAAGCTGCTGTTCGTGGGTGAGGGGGGCACGAACGCCACCGCCATCGACAACTGCACCGTGCGCGAGTTCATGACCGAGAAGCCGGAGACGGCCGGTCCAAACGATCCGATCGAGAAGGCCGCCTTGCTGATGTACCGGCGGGGGGTCAGCAGCCTGCCGATCGTCGATGACGGGAAGCTCGTCGGGATCATCACGGAGACGGACATCTTCAAGGCGTTCATCACGATCATGGGGATTGACGAGGAGGGGACACGAATCGTCCTCGAGCTGAAGAGCGAGGACACCGGCTTCCAGGAGATCATGGACTGCGTGGAGGAACATGGCGTCGACCTGCTGAGCATCGCCACGCTCCACACATACAGCAGGACGCACACCCTGGCCGTCATCCGCGTCAAGGGCTTCGAGACCGATTCCTTCACCGAAGACATTCGCGACAGCGGCTTCCGCGTGCTGGAGATCAGCTAGAGGGCCAAACGTGCCAGAACTCGCCGTCGAAATCAGCCCGGACCGGATGGAGGCGCACATCGTCTGCACCCCGTCCGGCAAGCCGCTCGACATCACGCAGGAGTCCGTGCTGGGAATGCTGGGAAACGCCGGCGTCTGCCACGGGATCGACCCGGCGGCAGTGGCCTCCGCTGTCGCGGCTTTCCCGGGGACCGAAAAGATGCGTGTCCGCGTGGCCGTGGGAACGCAGTTGATGCACGGCACCGACGGCAGCGCCCGTTTCGTCCACGAGGTGGGCTCGCACGCGGGGCTGGTGACACAGGATGGAAAGGTCGATGCTCACCGCCTGCAATTGGCCCGGGACGTCAAGGCGGGGGAACTGCTCGCCGTCTGGACCCCTTCGACCATGGGGTTTGACGGCAAGACCGTGACCGGGGAAGCGCTGCTGGCTCAGCCGGGCGATGACTGCCGTCTCGCCGCGGGCGGCAACGTGAAGGAATCGAAGGACGGCAGGGAGTTCCGCGCGTTGATCGACGGCATCCTCTTCTTCGAAGACGGCCGGCTGAACGTGGCCAGCTCCTATGAGGTCAAGGAGAACGTCGACTACGCGACGGGCAATATCGAGACCCGGCATGCCGTCAACGTCCGGAAATCGGTGCGCTCCACCTTCTCCGTCCACGCGGGCTGCGCGATCACCGTGGGCGAGCATGTTGATGGGGCGGTCGTCGAATCGAAGGAGTCGATCGTGGTGCACGGAGGAATCTGCCACGGGGCATTCGGCTCGGTCCGCGCGCGCGGGAACGTCGAGGCGAAATGGGTGTTGAACGCCCAGATTCAGTCGAGGGAGTCGATCGAGCTCGGTGATAGCGCGCTCCATTCCTTCCTCGTCGCGGAAGACTCAATCCAGATCATTGGCGGAAAAGGCACCGTCGTCGGCGGACGGGCGGTCGCCGGCCGGATGGTGGAGGTGAAGGTCGCCGGCTCGAAACAGGGCGTCAAGACGATCCTCCAGGCCGGCTACGACTACCGGAGGATCGCCCCGATCGAGAAGAAGCTGCGGCGGGTCGAGAAGGACATGGCGCGCATCCTGGCGGTCTTCGGCAGCAGGGTGATGGAGGAGAACAAGGGCGAGACTCCGGAGTTGGAGGACGAAAGCACCAGCAAGGCGCTGAAGCGATGGCGCCGCCTGGAGGAGAAGCGGCTGTTCCTCTGGAAGCAGAGAGATCGGATTCTGGAATCGTCCACGGGCAAGCCATCCGGCAACCCCTGCGTCATCATCCGGGAGATGCTTCACCCGGGAGTCCGGCTGCTCCTCGGCAAGGCGGATCTGAAGATCAGCTCGCCGGAAAAAGGCGGCCGGTTCGTGGTCGACCCCTCGACCGGGGAGATCGAGAAGCATCCTCTATGACGGCACTCTGCCGAGGAAACGGGTAATGCGCCGGCGGGGCCGCTCTCTCGTCTGTCGGCCTTGGGACACGGAGATGTCGGCCGGATGAGCGACAACGCGCCGGGTCCGGGCCGTCCTCCGACGGGCCCGGGGGAAAAGGAGCCGGGCCGGAGCGGCGGCGCCACGTGGGAGCGCTTCCTGGAGCAACTCCGCTCCCGCGGCCCGAGCTGGCGGCGGTACGACAAGCAGGGCGAGTTGGCCCGCGGCGGGATGGGCGTCATCTACCGCGTCTTCGATCGCGACGTGCGGCGGACCCTGGCGATGAAGGTGGTCCTGGGACAGGAAGAGAGGGGGACGACCTGCAGACGATTCTTGGCCGGGTCCAGGACCCGCTGGACGAGGACTGGAATCAGACCCGCGCCCTGTCGACCCTGCTCAGGGTCTGCGAGGCGATGGCGTTCGCTCACGAGAAGGGCGTGGTGCACCGCGATCTGAAGCCGTCGAACATCATGGTCGGCCGCTTCGGCGAGACCTACGTGATGGACTGGGGGCTGGCGCGAGTGCTCGACCGGGAGGATTCCCGGGACATCCGTCTGCGTGAGAGGCAGCCGCTGACGGCGACCGCGGTGCAGACGGATCGTCACGATGTAAGCGAATCCCAGGCCGACTCGCCCCTGGTCACCATGGAAGGCGACGTCATCGGGACGCCGGCCTACATGCCCCCCGAGCAGGCCGCCGGCCGCGTCGAGGATGTGGGGGCGCAGTCCGACATCTATGCAGTCGGCGCGATCCTCTACCATCTGCTGACGGGCCGGGCGCCCTACATGGAGCCGGACGCGGGCTTCTCCCCGCAGGCTGTCCTGCGCCTCTTGCAACTCGGTCCACCGCGGCCCGTGCACGAGCTGAACCGACAGGTTCCGGCGGAGCTGGAAGCGGTCTGCGACAAGGCGATGGCGCGCAATATCAACGACCGGTACGCGACCATGATGGACATGGCGCATGACCTGCGCGCCTATCTGGAACACCGCGTCGTGGCCGCCTACGAATCGGGTCCCTTCGCGGAACTGCGGAAGTGGATCGGTCGCAACAAGGCCCTGGCCGGCACGGCGGCGGTCCTCATCATCGCGGGGCTCTATTGGTGGTCGTTCGACCGCATCCAGGACCAGAGAAACACGGCGGTGCTCAACGAACAGCGCGCCCGGGCCAGCGAGCGGGAAGCGCTCCTCGAGAAGGAGCGCGCCGACCGGAAGGCCGAGGAACTGGAGCGCCTCTCGGACGTGAAGGCCCTGGCCGACCTGAAGAAGCGGATCGACGACATGTGGCCGGCGCGTCCCGAGCAGGTTTCGTCCATGCAGAGCTGGCTCGATGATGCGAACCGGCTGACGCGGAACATCCCTCTTCACGAACGGACCCTGAAGGAACTGCGCGCGCTCGGCAGGCCCGGGGCTCACAAGGAGGAGGCAACGCTTGCCGGGTGGAAGGAACGGCTCGCCTCGCTGCGAGGAGAGGCAGAACCGAACGCGGAGGAGCTGGCCGCGTTGGAGGCCCGGATCACGGCTCTCGAGCAGACGATCGAACGCGAGCGCCCCCATGAGTTCGACGACGAGACCACGGCCTGGTGGCACGAAACCCTGGGTTCCCTGGTGTCGGACCTGCACGCTTTCATGCGAGACGACCCGCACGGCGAGTCCATCCGCAACATCGGGGACCGCATGGAGTTCGCGCGGAGTATTCGCAAGATGTCGATCGATGATCGACAAGCCGACTGGAATCGTGCCATACGTTCCATCGCTGACCGGGAGGCGTGTCCGCGGTACCACGGGCTACAGATCGGGGAACAGCTCGGCCTGGTGCCGCTTCGGCGCGACTCGGACTCGGGCCTGTGGGAGTTCTGGCATCCCAGGACGGGGGTCGAGCCGGTGGCAGACGAAAACGGCCGATGGGTCGTGACCGGTGAGACGGGGATGGTGTTCGTGCTGATCCCGGGCGGGACCTTCCTGATGGGAGCGCAGAAAAGCGACCCGGAGGGACCGAACTTCGACCCGGAAGCCCAATCCGACGAATCGGATCGCCAGGGGAGCGCCGTCACCGTGACCCTCGATCCGTTCTTTCTCTCGAAGTACGAGACGACCCTCGGGCAGTGGAGCGGGAGGGGCGCGGTGACCTGAGCGGTCTGGATTCAGATGACGGATTGCCGTAGGCTCGGGCGGTTCCGACTCGCTTCTTGCGGTTTACTCCGATTCCGCGGGAGGCGACCTCCAGACCGACTCAGCAATACGCGGAAGAGATTTCATGTCATCGTCCATCCCGCCCGGCTATGGCTACCTGGAACACTGCAACGAGGCCGAGGGGGATCTCGTGATCGGCGGTTGGTTCCTGCTTCTCGACGGCCCGTTCGATCGGTGCGAGGTCATTCTCCCCGATGGTTCGCGCAGTCCCGCGACGTCCAAGCAGCGACCTGACCTGACCGAGAATCTCGACTTCATTCCGGGAGCGGAGCGAGGCAGCTTCGTGTGCCGGGTGCCCCTGCCTGAACTTGGCCCGGACGACACGCTCGAGTTGACGATCGTCGGCGTTCTGGAGGGCCAGGACGTTGCGAAGATGGATTTCGGCTACCACCGGCCGCCGAAAGAACAGGTCTTCCCGCCGAGCGACGTCATGATTCGCGCGACCGGCAGCGACAACCATGAATTCTACCGCGCCACCGGCATCAAGGCGTGCAACGACTTCCGGCGCTACCTGCGCGGGCACATCGACCTGGCGGCCGTCCGGAACCTGATGGAATGGGGATGCGGCGCCGGCCGGCTCTCGCGGCATCTCATCGACCGCTTCAAGGGAGCCCGCTTCTTCGGCACCGACATCGACAAGGAGGCGGTCCAGTGGGCCGCGGCCAACCTGAAGGGGGAGTTCATTCCGTGCGGCCTGTCCCCACCTCTCGACTACCAGGACGGCCAGTTCGACCTCGTGGTCTCCCTGTCGGTCTTCACCCACCTGACGAAGCGCTTCCAGGATCTCTGGCTGGCGGAGATCCGGCGCGTCCTCGAGCCGGGAGGCGTCTTCCTCGCCACCACCCACGGCGCCTTCGCCGGCCGCTGGACTTTCCACCAGCCCGGGGAGTTCGAGGAGGTGTTCAAGACCGGCTTCTACGATGGGCTCGAGGACACCAATCTGGGGAAGGTCGCCGGCGGCGACTACTACCGCTCGACGTTCCAGACCTACGAGTACACCAGGGAATACTGGTCCAAGACCTTCGAGATCCTCGACTACATCGAGGGAGGGATGAACAACCTGCAGGATGTCTACATCCTGCGGAAGCCGCGAGGCTGATCGAAGCCCGCGCGTTCTCATGATGTTTCTGCCCACATACGAGGTGGTCGGCGAGTCCGACATCGGTTCGGGACGGACCCTGTTCCTCCTGCACGGGGTGTTCGGCTCCGCCAGGAACTGGCGGGCCTTCGCCGGCCGGCTCGCGAGGAAGTTCCCCGAGTTCACGATCCTGCTGGTCAACCTGCGCAATCACGGGCGCTCCCCGCCCGCCCCGCGGCCGCACGATCTCGGCGCCTGCGCCGCGGATCTTGACGCTCTCGCGCAGGAACTCGGCGTTCAGCCGGAAGTGGTCTGCGGACACTCCTTCGGCGGCAAGGTCGCGCTGGTCTACGCGCGCGACTTTCCCGAAGGCCTGCGCGCGGTGTGGAGCCTCGACAGCCCGCCCGGCCCGGTGTCGGCCGCCGGCCGCGCCCTGCCTTCTGACGCGGGCTGGCTGCTGCGGGAAGTGAAGCAGATCCCGCTCCCGGTGTCGCCGCGCACCGCCGCGTCAAAAGCGCTCCTCAAGGCCGGCATTCCGCGCCGCGCCGCCACCTGGATGGCCACCAATCTCTACCCGAGCGAGGGGGGCGGCTACACCTGGAGCTTCGACATCGACGGGGTCGAGGAGATGCTGTCCGACTACTGGCGGATCGATGGGTACGACCTCATCGAGGGGCTCCCCCGGGAGATCGACGTCCACCTGGTGCGGGCCGAGGAGAGCGACCGCTGGACCGAGAGCGACCTCGAGCGGACCTGGCTGCTCCTGGGGCAGGAACTCGTCCGGCTGTCGGTGGTCAGGAATGCCGGGCACTGGCTCCACGTCGACAATCCCGAAGGTCTGCTCGAGGTCCTGTGATCCGCGTGGCGCCTGGCGCCTCGTGAGCCGATCGCTACGCTGGACCGCGATGAGCGGCGAACTTCTTCTCTCGGTGCAAGCGGCGACGAAGATCTTCCGGATGGGGGAGGTGGAGGTTCCCGCCCTGCGCGCGGCGACGATCGACATCTTCAGCGGGGAGTTCCTGGTGATCGCCGGGCCGAGCGGTTCCGGCAAGAGCACTCTCTTGAACCTGATCGGCGGCATGGACCGGCCGACTTCGGGCCGGATCCTCTTCGACGGGCAGGACCTGTCCTTGGCTTCGGACGCCGAGCTGACGCTCTACCGGCGGCAGCAGGTCGGTTTCGTGTTCCAG